>JBDREM010000119.1:0-11904 GCA_043819695.1 Planctomycetota bacterium | reverse complement strand
GATCATCATGTCACGGTGATCCTCGGTCTCGACGATGTGGAGCGTCGCGAAGACGTTCTTGTCGGTGACGGTGTCGGTGCCGCGGCGGTACGTCGCCTCCTCGCGCCCTTCGAGCAGAATCTCGAACTTGCCGATGCGGCTGACCTGGCCGCTGAACTCCCATTGCAGTTCGGCCGCGCCGCCCAGCGGCACAGCGTCGCTGCTGAGCGTGAGCCTCGGCCGCGGATTGAACAGCGCGAGCACGTAGTAGACGATGCCGCCAATTGCACCGAGCCCGACGAGCACGAACGGGATCATGAACAGCGTGAGGAACCACTCGCCCTGGCCCGTCCGCCAACCCTTGATCACCTGCCAGACGAATACAGAGACGAGCCCGTTCCAGACCAGGGCGAAGGCTGTGACGCCGATCAGCTTGCCGAGCGGCGAATGCTTAGGCTTCAGGGTGACCGGGCCGGTCGGGACTTCGCGGTCGATTGCCCCGGTGTGCGCGTGCGCGGCGACGTCCGGGCGCTCGGCCTTGGCTTTCTTCCTCAGGTGGCTGCGAACGGTGAAGAAGATCCCGCCCGCGCCCACAGCAACAAAGACCAGCGGGATCAGGCCGAACCACATGTCGGCCGTGTAGCCGCGCTCGAGGACCGCCTCGGCCGGGTCGTCGGGATTGACATAGCAGACCGTCTTCCTGCCCTTCGGATGCGCGACGATGACGGCCTTCTTGCCTTCGTATCCGCTCGACGAGGCCGTCATGAAGCTGTAACGATTCGACTTGTATTCGTGGCCGTCAAACGTGTATGAGTAGAAGATGTCGACGCTGTACGTCGTGCTGTCGTCGCCTTCGTGCGACTGCACGCGGCTGCTGATGACGGTGCACGGCACCTCGGGCCAGCCCTTCGCGTGCTCGATCTTCATCATCGGCCGCAGGAACATCGCATAGAACACGCCGATCCCGACCGCAAAGAAAATGCCGAAGAAGAACACGACGGCCCACGGCCCGCTCTTCTTTCCTTTCGCCTTCGCCGAGATCGATTCCGGCGCCTCGGAGCCGTCCGCGCGTTTCTTCTTCCCGCGCCAGATCCAGTAGAACCCGCCGACGCCGACCGCGACGAAAATGAGCGGGACGATGAGGATGAAGCCGAACCAGAAGCTCTTGCGCTTCAGAAGCGCCTTGTGCGGATCCGACGGGTTCACGTAGCACGCCGCCTTGCCGCCCACCTTGTACTTGTCGGCGAGCCCCTGAGCGACGCCGTAGTCGTCCGAGCCGCTGTAGCCGTCTTCGTACACGTCGGACTCGTACCGTTCTCCCTTGTGCCGGTACGCATACTTGACCTCGAACCAGTGATGGGACTCCTTGTCCGGCTTCGTGCGGACGCCGCTTTCGAGGATGACACAGTCGGTCTTGTCCCACGTGTACGGGCGCGCGGCGTCATACAGCGCGTAGCACATCACGCCGGTGAAACCCAGGCCCATAAGGGCGAAGATCGCGAAGAAGACGGATGCGCAGCCCTTGCCGACGATGCCCTCCGGCTTGCCGTCGCTGCCGACGTCGATGTTGATCCTCAAGAGAAGGCTCCCTGCTTCACTGTGCCACTAATCCCAAATCGCCGAGCATGCCGCGGAACTGCTCGGCGTTGACGGCCGCGTGGCCGGCGTGGCAGTTGTTGAAGAACACGTAGACGGCGTCGGAAATGTCGTCGAGCTTCTTCACCCTCGGCTTCCACTCGGCCAGCTCGTCCTCGGAGTAGAGGTAGTTGTAGCGTTCCTTCGCGCCGTGCCCGTACCATTTCTCCTTGTCGCGGCTGTGGAAGCGGACGTATGCCGTGCCGGTCGTCGCCTCGGCCGCGGGCGGCATCAGGCCGAGCTCGTGCGGCTCGTCGACGCAGCAGAACCCGAGCCCGTGCTCGCGCAGCAGGTCGAGCGTCGACATCTTCGACCAGTCGCGGCTGCGGAACTCGATGGTCATGTTCCAGCCCGCGAAATCCTCCGCGAGCTGCTCGAGGTACTCGCGGCTCTCGGGCATGTTCTTGAACGAGAACGGGAACTGCGCGAGCACGCCGGCGAGCACGCCCGCCTCCCGCGCCGGCCGCATTCCCTCCTTGAACGGCCCGGCGGCCTCCCGGTCGAGATCGTGCGTCGTCCCCGAATTCGCCTTTGCGAAAAGCCGGAAGTCCTGCGGCAGCTTCTTCACGATGCCCTCGATCGTCCGCGCCGACGGCTGGCGGTAGTACGTGAAGTTCAGCTCGACCGCCTTGAACTTCTCGACGTACGCGCGAAGCATGTCACGCTTCTCCGTCCCGGGCGGATAGACCGTCCCGACCCAGTCCTCGTAGCTGTAGCCCGACGTGCCGACGTAGACCATTTGATCTGCCCCCGAGAGTTTCTCCGGCACGATTCTACCGCCCGCGGTGGCCGCAATCAAGGCGGGCGGCCACAGGTTCTCTCGGCAAGAGACTGGAAATTCCGCCCGCTTTCTGTTACTAATCTGCGGACTCGTACTCTTACACGAAAGGAACTCGCCTATGCAGCCGCTGATCGAAGACGACGCGCTTGTTCTGTTCCAGGGCGACAGCATCACGGACGCCGGCCGGGATCGCAACGATGAGGCGAACCTCGGGAACGGCTACGCCAACATGGCCGCGTCGCTCTTCACCGCCATGTATCCCGAAAAGAACGTCCGCTTCCTCAACCGCGGCATCGGCGGCAACCGCGTGCCCGACCTCCAGGCCCGCTGGCAACAGGACTGCATCGACCTCGAGCCCGACTGGGTCTCGATCATGATCGGCATCAACGACACGTGGCGCGGATTCGACAGCAACGACCCCACTGCGACCGAGGCCTACGAGGCGGGCTACCGCGACATCCTCACGCAGACGCACGACAAGCTCGGCGCGAAACTCATCGTCATCGAGCCGTTCCTGCTGCCGACGCCGCCCGACCGGCTCGGGTGGCGCGTCGATCTCGACCCCAAGATCCAGGCGGCCCGCCGGCTCGCCTGCAAGTTCAACGCGATCTACGTCCCGATGGACGGCATATTCGCAACGGCGGCCGTGCACCGCGACCCCGCGTTCTGGGCGGGCGACGGCGTGCATCCGTCAGCCCCCCGGCCACGCCCTAATCGCGGCGGCCTGGCTCGAGGCCGTGAAGGCTCTCTGACTTCGGCTGCATGTGCCACGCAGACTATCGGCTGCCATATTGCATTATGATGACATCCGTCAGTGGAACCTATGCCGGCCTCTGGCTCGTCCTGATAATGGTGTATGTCGCGGCCCTCCGGCGCGGGCGGCCGGTCCACACCCCGACTCTCGTCTCCGGCATCCCCGAGCCGGATTTCACCGATATGCCCGAGTAGCGTGGCGGAAAAGGCTTCACTTCATAAGACGCGCCGATACAATGTGCGCCGGCCACGGCCGCGAGCGGCCGCACTGTGTGGCCGAACTGCGTGACGAACGGAGGAATGACGATGAACGGATTTGCCGGACTGAACCTCGGGCTGGGCTCGATGCCGCTGATGTCGGACGCGCGGACGCGTTCGATCTCGGCCGAGAACCCGACGGGCGAGAAGGGCAAGGGCGGGATGGCGATCCCGAATCCCGACGACCCCGACGTGCCGCACTCGGCGGCGGCCGTCGACCTCGGCCAACGCTGGAAGGTGCGCCCGTTTCTCAAGTCGAAAGCGGGCGAGACCGTCACGCTGATGGACGCCGGCGGGCCCGGCGTGATTCAGCACATCTGGATGACGACTTCGACCGACTGGAAGGGCAACGGCCGAGCCTGCATCCTCCGGTTCTACTGGGACGGCGAAGAGACGCCGTCGATCGAGGTCCCGCTGACGGACTTCTTCGCCGTCGGGCACGAGCAATTCGCCCGCGTCAACTCGCTCCCCGTGATCGTCAATCCGCGGTCCGCTCTCAACTGCTACTGGCCGATGCCGTTCCGCAAGCATTGCCGCGTCACGTTCACGAACGAGTCGCACCAGGACCTCGGCCTGCTCGCGTATCAGATCACCTACGCGGAGACGGAGGTGCCCGAGAACGCGGCGTATTTCCACGCGCAGTGGCGCCGCGCCGTGACCGACCGCGAGGACCCCGACTACACCATCGTCGACGGCATCAAGGGCAAGGGGCACTACGCCGGCACGTTCCTCGCGTGGACGCAGCTCTCGGACGGCTGGTTCGGCGAGGGCGAGATCAAGTTCTACATGGACGGCGACGCGGAGTTCCCCACGATCTGCGGCACCGGCACCGAAGACTACTTCTGCGGCAGCTACGGGTTCCCCGAGCCGTTCACGACGGCGTACGTCGGCACGACGCTCAAGCATTCCGGCGATGACGGCCCGCCGAAGTGGAGCCTGTATCGATGGCACATCATGGACCCGATCCGGTTCGAGAGCGATCTGCGCGTGACGATCCAGGCGCTCGGGTGGTGGCCGAACCGGAAGTATCAGCCGCTGGCGGACGACATCGCGTCGGTCGCGTACTGGTATCAGGCCGAGCCCCACGGCGCGTTCCCCGCGTTCCCGCCGCTCAAGGACCGGCGGCCGAGGTAGCGGGCATAACCTGATGGAACAACTCGAGCGGCAGCTCGACGGCTTTGATCCGCGGCAGAGGCGCGACGCGCTCGCGGCGCTCGCCGATAAATGGCGCGCGGGCGAGATCGAATTGCCCGAGCCCGGCTCGCTCGTCAACCTCCACATCCATTCGTTCTACTCGTACAACGCCTACGGCTACTCGCCGAGCAAGGCGGCTTGGCTGGCGAAGCAGCACGGCCTCGCGGCCGCCGGCATCATGGATTTCGACACGCTCGAGGGGGCCGAGGAGTTCTTCGACGCCGCGGCGATGCTCGACGTCAAGGCGTGCGTCGGCATGGAGACGCGGGTGTTCGTGCCGCAGTTCGGCGAACGCGTGATGAACTCGCCGGGCGAGCCGGGGATCGCGTATCACATGGGCTACGGCTTTACGACGGCGGCGCTCGGGCCCGGCCTCGAGGCTTACCGCAGCCGCTTGCAGGACACGGCTCAGGAGCGCAACCGCGTGATCGTCGATCGGGTCAATCCGTACCTGTCGCCGGTCGAGCTCGACTACGACGCCGAGGTGGCCCCCATCACGCCCGGCATCAACGTGACCGAGCGGCACATCTGCAAGGCGTACGCGCAGAAGGCGGCGGCGATGTTCGGCGGCCGCGCGGGGCTGGCGGGGTTCTGGGCGGGGAAGCTCGGGATCACGCCGGATGAGTTCGAGGCGCTCGACGACTACGGTCTCGAGAGCCTGATCCGCAAGAAGACGATGAAGTCGGGCGGCGTGGGCTACGTGGCGCCCGGCCGCGGGTCGTTCCCGAAGATGGCGGAGTACGACCGGTTCGTGCTCGACGCCGGCGCGATCCCCGTGCTCGCGTGGCTCGACGGCGCGTCGGAGGGCGAGCGGCATTACGAGGAGTTGTGCGAGATCGCGATCGAGGGCGGCGTGGCCGCGCTCAGTTGCATCCCCGACCTGCGATATGCGTCGAGCAAGGGTGCCGAGCGCAAGAAGCTGGCCAACCTGTACAAGCTTTTCGAACTGGCCGAGAAGCTCGACCTGCCGATGATCGCCGGCACCGAGATGAACATCCCCGGCCAGCGGTTCGTCGATGATTTCGAATCGGACGAGCTTGCGCCGCTGCTGCCGTACGTGCTGAAAAGCGCCCACATCTTCTACGGACACACCGTCCTTCAGCGCCGCGCCGGGCTCGGGTACACGAGCGGGTGGGCCGAGCGGATGTTTGCGGGCCGTGCCGAGCGGAACGAGTTCTTCGAGCGCGTGGGCGAAGAGCTGCGGCCGGGCCGCGAGCCGCTGCTCGACGGGATCGGCCCGGACGCATCGCCCGGCAGCATTCTGTCGGGGATTCGCGCGGCGTAGGCCGGGGGGGGGGGCGAGCAGGGCCTGCTCGCGTCTCGTAAGCACTGACAACACATGAGGATAGAGGTGCCCCTTTCGGGCTTCTGTGCTCGGCGGGAACGCTCAGCTTTCCGGCGTTTCGGGGCGCAGGGCCGCCCGCCAACCCGCGTACCCAATAGTGGAGGCAACAGTTATGCTCAGGATGCCTCAGGAGGGTGGAAAAATGAGAACGACAGCAAGAACAACCTTACTTGTGATCCTCGTGGCCAGTGTTTTCGCCGCGCCTTCGCCGGCGGCCGAAAGCGAGATCGAAGGAGCCGGCGCCGTTCAGGCCCAGGGCAAGGGCGAGGTCTGGGCGTTCGGCCGCGGGGCGGTCGAGTACAAGATGTTCGGTGAAGGAACGCTCGCCGTGCGGAACGTGCTGGACAACAGCATCAGCAGCGACGGCAGCGGCACGCGCACGATCGAGGGTACCACCGTGACGTACACGGCGTTCAAGGGCACGGTCACGATCAATGGGCCGAGCATCTCGGCTAACTTCGAGGGCGGGTTGGTTGCCTTCCACGGCCGGGGCCGCGGCAGCGTTGTGCTGGCCGGCGCGGGCACCTATCGGAGAGATGACAACGAGCCGAAGGACTGGCAGAAGGCCGGCTCGACCGTGCTGATGGGCTTGCCCGAGGACGAGGAGAGCGCGGACCTCGAGGATGCCGAATATGAAGCGCAGACCGTGGCCGTCGTCGAAGAGATCCAGACATTGCCCCACTATCAGGTGTGGGCGTCGACGTATCCGTCGGCCGCAGTTGTCCTGGTCCGAACGCGGCGCTACTATGACTGGTGCGAGCGGTTCCCGGTCGCCTGGGCCGCGCTGCATTCTCACCGCGGCTGGAGCGTGTGGGTGTCGGCGCGCCCGTTCGTGTCGGTCTTCCTCGCTAATCATGACAGTTACGTGACGTGGCGCCGGACGTACCCTGTTTACGGCGTCTATCTCAGGCACCCGCACGCTTATTATCTCTGGCGGACGAGATATCCCGAGGCCTACGTAGCGGTTTCGGTTCGCGTGTCCCACACCGACTGGGCCAGGACGTATCCGGCGGCGGCTCACAGACTCACGCGTCGCGTCGCCGTGAAGCCCACGGCAGTGCAGGTGCGCAAGCACAGCGGCACTCAGATATACAAGAGCAGCCCGGCCCGGCCAATCCGAATCGAGAAGCCGAGCGTGAGCCGGCCGGCCCCGGCCGTCGGCAACGAACGGCGCTCCAACCCGGTCGAAAGGCGCGGCGACAGCAGCTCGAGCGTGAACGGGTCAGAACGCCCCGTGCTCACTCCAGAACGGCGCGCGGTCATCGGGCAGGAGAACGGGCCGTCGAAACCGGTGAACGTTACGCGGCCTCAGAACACCGCTGCCCCCCGAGAGAACAGCGTCTCTACCGCGCTCGCCAAGATCGAGGACCGCTTCGAGAAGAAGCAGGCCGAACTGAGCAAGCAGTCCGAGAAACTCGACTCCTGGAACACCAAGCGCGTCGAACAGAAGAACGGCGACGCCAAGGGGCTCGCGCAACTGCAGGAACAGTACGCGAAGAAGCAGGCCAAGCTCGACAAGAAAGCCGAGAACGTCCAGGTCAAATACGACCGCCGCGTGGCGAAAAAATAAACCGGAAGGCCCTGACCTGCACGCGCGGCCCGTTGCTTCGCCCCCGCCCAATCGGCCCATACCCCACGCAAATGAATTTGCCGCGCCCCGCGTTGTCGGATAGAATGCGCGGCAACAGCATCGGGCGCCGGTCCGCGGCAGCAAGGATGTCACAACAGGAGAGCGGTTAATGGCGAAGCTCAAAGGGACGACGTTCAGCGGCAAGCAAGCGTACGAGTATCTCGAGCATCTCGCGGTGAAGATCGGGCCGCGTCTGACGGGCAGCGCCGGCGAGCACAAGGCGGCGCGGTACATCGAGAAGACGTTCAAATCGTTCGGGCTGAAGACGCGGCTCCAGAAGCTCCCGGTCACGACGTTCGACAACAAGAAGAGCGTGTTCGAGGTCAAGGACGGCGCCAAGTGGCGCGCGGTGAAGTGCGAGCCGATCATGCAGACGCCCGGCACGCCGGCCCGCGGCCTCGAAGCCGACATCCATTTCATCGAGTCCGGCTCGCCCGAGTTTTTCTCCCCGGAGATGAAGGGCAAGCTCGTGCTCATCTGCGGCGGCATCGCGCCCGAGAACCGCCCGAAGTTCCTCTCGTTCAAGCCGAAGGCGCTCATCATGATCGAGGGCGGCATCGGCGAGAATCCCATTCGCGTGAACATGCGCACCGGCAAGGAGTACGGGAACCTGCCGATGGCGCGTATCCTGCACCTCGACGGGCTCGACATCGTCCGGAAGGCGCTGACGCGCGCGCGGCTGACGATGATCAACACCGAGAAGAAGTCGCACAGCTTCAACGTTATCGGCGAGAAGGCGGGCCCGGAGTTCCCCGACGAGATCGTCGTCATCTGCGGGCACTACGACACGTCGATGGGCATCAGCGGCGCCTCGGACAACGCCGGCGGCACGGCGCTCGTGATCGAGCTTGCCCGCATCTTCGCGAAGGAGCCGACGAAGCGGACGATCCGGTTCATCGCGTTCGCCGCCGAGGAGACCGGCCTGAACGGAAGCTGCTTCTACGCGAACGAACTCGCGAAAAGGGACGAGCGGGAAAAGAAGAAGAAGTCCTTCAACGACAAGGTCGACAAGACCGAGCTCGAAAACCACCGGCTCACGTTCAACATCGACGTGCACGGCTACATCCTCGGCAGCAACGGCGCGATGTTCAACGGCGTCGAGGACGTCGGCGCGTCGGTGCGGCTGCTGGCGAAGGAGGTCGGCCGCCCGTGCAGCGTGACGAAAGGGCCGATGAGTTCCGACGGCACCCCGCTGGCCGCGGTCGGCATCCCGAACGTGCAGTTCGCCCGCGGCGGCGGCACGGGCGCCTACCTGCACTCGCCGCTCGACGACATCAAGAACCTCTCGCCCGGCGGCCTGGCCCACGCGGGCGAGTTCGCCGAGCTCTACCTGCGGCGGTACGTCACCGCCGGCGGCGCGTTCCCCTTCCCCCGGGAAATCCCCGACGATCAGATGAAGGGCGTAAAGGATTACTTCAAGAACATGAAGCGGCCCGTGCCCGGCGAGAAGGACGACAAGAAGAAGCCGAAGAAAAGAGCAAGCAAATCGAGGAAGAAGAAAGCCGCCCGGCCGTAGGCGGGTGGGCAGATCGGAGCTGCCTTTGCGACGGTGTTAGGGTGGGCAGGTCGGGGACCTGACCCTGCAACAACGGCTCTCTGTAGGGGCGGCTCCCCGAGCCGCCCTCTTTTTGGAGGTGAATCACCTTGCGCCACGAGAACGCCGAGCTTCACAACGTCGTCGAATTGATCCCGGCCGAGGACGGCATCGGCCAGTACATGTTGCGCGTTCCCGACTCGCTCCGGCCGACGCTGAACGAGGCGGCCCGGAACAACGCGCCGTATCCCGCGGGCTGCGAGATCCGATTCAACCTGCGGCCGGGCGAGACGGCGAAGGTCGTCCTTGCCACCGACGTCGACAACGTTCTTCCGCCCGTCGCCGAGGTCTGCCAGGGCTGCTTTCGCACGCAGGTGGTTCTGGTCGGGATGGAACCGACGGAACTGACGATAACGGCGCTTGCCGCCGACAACTCGCTCGAGCCCATCACGGCCGAGCACAAACTGCCGTTCGACGCGCGCCTGACCCGCGTCCTGCTTCCGCAACTTCACCGGACCAAGTTGCTTGGGATCGAGGGTGCGATGACGCCACCACGGCCCGGCCAGACGCCGTCGGAGACGATCCTGGCGTACGGCTCGTCGATCACGCACGGCGCGCACAGCGTCCGGCCCGGCGGCACGTACGCGATGCAGACCGCGCGTCACCTGGGCGTCGACCTGCTCGACCTCGGCTTCGGCGGCGGGGCGCACATGGAGGCCACGCTCGCCGAACACATCGCGTCGCGCGACGATTGGGATCTCGCCACGCTCGAGATGGGCATCAACGTCGGCGGCTGGAGCACCGACGAGTTCCACGGCAAGGTCGAGCGCTTCGTGGACATCATCAGCTCGGCGCATCCCGACAAGTGGATTTTCTGCATCGACCTGTTCACGTTCGCCGGCGATCTCATGCCCGACCATCCGGGGCACGTGCGGTTCCGCGAGTCCGTCGCCGCCATCGTCGAGAAGCTCGACCGGCCGAAGCTCGTCCACGTTGACGGGCGGGACATCCTTCAGGACGTCCGGGGGCTGACGTTCGACCTGGTGCATCCGTCGGACGACGGCTTCATCGAGATGGGCCGCCGCCTGGCCGAGCGGATCCGAACCACGATGCAGGTGCAGGGGGACCGTGACACGAGAACATAACGCCGCATTGAAGCAGCGCGTTGCGCGGCAGAAGGTGTTCTTCGAGAGCGACAAGCCGGGCGACATGCTCGTCTACGTCGACCGCAGCCGGTACGCGTCGCTCGAAGGCTTCCTGTGCACGGAGCTGTTCCAGCATTCGCCCGGCGAGGTGCTCGAGCCGGCGTACGTCGACGACATGATCGACCGGTACGTGCGGCAACTGCGCGAATCGCTCCCGAACGTATACGCGACCGACGACGACATCATCCCCTGCGCGCTCGTGTACTGGGGCGTCGGCTGCATCACGGCCGCGATGACGGGCCGCGAGCCGTTCCACGACGAAGTCTGCAGTTGGCTCGAGCCGAACCTGTCGTGGGAGGAGATCGGCGAGCTGCGGTTCGACCCCGACAACAAGTGGGTCCGGTTCGCGCTGCACATCAACCAGGCGCTGTGGAAGCGCTGGGAAGAGGACTTCTTCGTCCTGCCGTTCCTGCACCGCTCGCCGCTCGACGCTGCCAACGGGATCCGCGGGGCCGAACTCTTCGCGGAGATGTATACCGATCCCGAGCGGGTCAAGCGGCTCGTCGACTGGTCCGCCGACTGGATGATCGCTCTCGAGCGCTTCATCGACGAGAACGCCGGCCGGCCGCGCGGCTGGGGCAACGGCGTGTGGGACACGTGGCTGCCGGACGGCGGCGTGTTCGTCAACGGCGATCCCGTCGGCCTCATCAGCCGCGAGATGATGCCCGTCTTCGAGCAGCCCTACACCGCGAAGCTCTTCACGACCCTCGGCGGCGGGTTCTTCCACAACCACACGGTCGGCCTGTACCAGGTCGACCAGGTCGCGAAGACGCCCGGCCTCCGCGTCCAGGAGTTCGTGCCGGACCCGAAAGAACCGAACGTGCAGGACGTGCTCCTGAGCAACGACAAGATGCGCGACACCATCCTCTCGGCGTCGCTCGACTCGCCGATCATGATCGAGAGAGTCATGCCGGATCAGCTCGATGGCCTGCTGCCGATCGTGAGGCAGGGGCGGTTCATCCTCGCCTGCAGGAGTGGCGAGGACGGCGATCCCGGCGAGATGGTGCGAAAGGTCCGAGCCGCCGCCGCCGCAGGCTAAGTGACAACTTCTCGTCCTTTCAGTCGGCGAAGCTCAAATACCCAAGCCGCAATACCCAATGAAATCCCAAATCCGAAATCCCCAAAGGTCGCATGGCTTCCGCTTGGAGCTTGGACCTTTGGGTTTCATTTGCTATTTGAGCTTTGACCTTTGTCATTCTTCGTTCTCATCCGTTGTTCCTCACCACGGAGCACACGGAGTCACGGAGAACACCGTGCCGCTTCGCGGCGTGTCTAGTTGCTATTCAGTACCTGAATAGCACTGTCGTGCTACATCACCTATGTTCGCTCGTCCCGGTCGTGTTCGATCACGGGCAAGCCCGCCCTGAAAGGGCGTTACAGATCCCTTAATCGCCCTTACAGGGCTCTCGTTTGGGTCCGACTGGTTTCCCATGGCTCCCCCCTCATCTTTGCCCACATGTCACGAAGGTGCTGGGAGAGCCGCGTAGCGGCGTCCGGGCTGGTGCCATTTATTTACCATATGGTATCAAAAAGTTACCTTCCTGAAGTGGACTTCGCGGGCGGCTCCGCATAACACTTGGCAACGCAAAC
>JBDREM010000118.1:0-7517 GCA_043819695.1 Planctomycetota bacterium | reverse complement strand
GCCGGCTTTCCCACCGGCCTGAAATGGGAGATGCTGGCAAGCCGGCCGAACGGGCGCGGCAAGTTCCTCGTATGCAACGCGGACGAGGGCGACCCCGGCGCTTACATGGACCGCAGCGTGCTCGAGGGCAATCCGCACAGTATCATCGAGGGCATGCTCATCGGCGCGTTCGCGACCGGTGCGACCGAGGGCATCGTCTACGTCCGCAACGAGTATCCCGTCGCCATCAAGCATCTGACCGTCGCTCTTCGACAGGCCCGCCAACTGGGGCTCCTGGGCGAGAACGTCCTCGGGACCGGCCTCTCGTTCGACATCAAGCTGGTGCGGGGCGCCGGAGCATTTGTCTGCGGCGAGGAGACCGCTCTGATCCGCTCGATCGAAGGCAAGGCGGGCGAGCCGCGGCAGCGGCCCCCGTTCCCCATCGAGAAAGGCATCAACGGGGCGCCGACGGCGATCAACAACGTCGAGACCTGGGCCAACATCCCCGTCATCATCAGAAGCGGCTCCGGGGAATTCGCAAAGGCAGGCACGAAGAACAACTCCGGCACGAAGATATTCAGCCTGGTCGGCAAGATCAAGAACACCGGCCTGGTCGAGGTGCCGATGGGCACGACGATCAAGGAGATCGTTTACGACATCGGCGGCGGCCCCGTCGGAAAGAGCAGGATCAAAGCCGTCCAGACCGGCGGCCCGTCCGGCGGGTGCATCCCGGCCGAGCTGTTCGACCTGCCCATCGACTACGACAGCCTGGCCGAGGCCGGCTCGATCATGGGCTCCGGCGGCATGATCGTCATGGATGAGAACACCTGCATGGTGGACGTCGCCCGGTACTTCATGAATTTCCTGAAGGACGAATCCTGCGGCAAGTGCTTCACCTGCCGCAAGGGCACGCAGCGGATGTACGAAATCCTGGACGATATCTCGAGGGGCGAAGGAACGCTGGAAGACCTGGGCCTCCTCGAGGAGCTGGCGGGGGCCGTCAAGGACACGACGATGTGCGGGCTCGGCCAGACGGCGTCGAACCCCGTGCTGAGCACCTTGCGCTATTTCCGGCGCGAGTACGAGCGGCACGTGCTCGAGAAGCGCTGCGACGCATTCGTCTGCCGCGAGCTGGTCGGCGCCCCGTGCCAGTCCGCGTGCCCGCTGGAAACCGAGGCCTGGCGCTACATCGCGCTCATCGAGAGAGGAGACTACGAGGAAGCATACAGAGTTATCCGGTCGGCCAACCCGTTCCCCGCGGTCTGTGCACGCGTGTGTGATCGCAAGTGCGAGACGTGGTGCAACCTCGGGGCCGGCGGCGACGAGGCCGTCGCGGTGCGAGCACTGAAGCGGTTCGTGACCGACCGTGTGGACCCGTCCGTCTACAAGCCCGAGCGGGCAGCCGGGGCGGGCAAAGACGCCCCCAAGGTGGCCGTGGTCGGCGCAGGCCCCGCGGGGCTCGCGGCCGCTCACTACCTCTCGCTCCTCGGGTACAAAGTGAGCGTATTCGAGGCCGAGAATCAGCCGGGCGGAATGCTCATCAGTTGCATCCCCGCATATCGCTTGCCCGCAGAGGTTGCGCACAGGGAGATCAAATCGCTTCTCGACGACAGCATCACCATGGAGTACGGGACCGCCCTCGGCCGCGATGTCGCCATCGGCGGCCTCTTCGACGACGGCTTCCGGGCGGTCTTCCTCGCCATGGGCGCAGACAAGAGCTGGCGGCTGGGCCTCGAAGGCGAGGACGCGCGAGGGATCTTTCCCTCCATCAAGTTCCTGAAAGCATTCAACCTGAGAGGCGAGGAGCTGGCCCGAGGGCGCGTGGGCATCATCGGCGGCGGCAACTCGGCGGTGGACGCCGCGCGCGTGGCCATCCGCCAGAGGGCGGTCAAGAGCGTGACCCTGCTCTATCGCCGCACGGTTCGCGAGATGCCCGCATATGCGGAAGAGGTGGACGCCGCCGTGGAGGAGGGGATAAAGCTCCATACGTTGGTCTCTCCGGTGAAGATACGCTACATCGACGCCGCGACGAAAGAAGGCGTGAAAGTCGAAACGCTCGTGACACCCGTCGAAATACACGCCGAGGACGGGCACATCGCCGACATCGAGTGCATCAGGAACCGGCTGGGCGACGTCGATTCCACCGGCCGGCGCAAACCGATCCCCATACCCGGCAGCCAGTTCGCCATCCCGCTCGATACGTTGATTGTTGCCATTGGCGAGCGGCCCGACAGCGTTCACCTCGCGGCGATGGGGATCGAGCTCGACAATGCCGGAAGACCGGTCGTGGACCCGAAGACGCTCCGCACCAATTGCGAAGGGGTGTTCGCCGGCGGCGACCTCGTCACCGGCCCGAACACGGTGGCCGATGCCATAGCGGCCGGCAAAAAGGTCGCGGGCGTGATCGGCCGCTATCTTCGCGGCCAGGAGCTTGCGGCTTCCCCGAGGCCCAACCTGCCCGAGGTCTATGTCGAGCCGCGCGAGGTCAGCGAGGAAGAGCCCGAGGCGGCGCCGAGGGCAGAGCCCGCCGCCGTTCCCGCCGAGAAGCGCGAGGGCCGCTTCATGGAAATCGAGAAGACCCTCTCGGTCGAGGAAGCAACCTGCGAGGCGCGGCGCTGCCTCCGATGCGACCTCGAGTTCACGCGGCCGCCGAATGCCCGCGGCGCGGCCGACATCGAGGAAAAACGAGCATGATCGCCCTGACAATGAACGGCCTGCCCGTCTCGGTCGAAGACGGGACCACCCTCCTCGAGGCCGCGCAGTTCCTCGGCTTTCCCATCCCGACCCTGTGCCACGACGACGGGCTCTCGCCGTATGGCGCCTGCCGGCTCTGCGTGGTCGAGATCGGCGCGGGGCCGAAGGCCAGGCTCGTCTCGTCCTGCACCTATCCGGCGGAAGAAGGGCTGCAGGTCCGGACCGCATCCAAGCGCGTGCTCCGCGCGCGCCGGATGATCCTCGAACTCCTGCTTGCCTCCTGTCCGCAATCGAAGACGATTCAATGCCTCGCCGCGGCCCATGGGATTCGCCGGCAGCGCTTCAAGCAGGAATACGAGGATTGCATCCTCTGCGGCCTCTGCGTCCGCATGTGCGAGGAGCAGATGATGGCAAAGGCCATCGGGTTCCAGGGCCGCGGCGAGAACCGGCGGGTCGGCACGCCGTTCGACGCCAAGTCCGACGCCTGCCGCACATGTGGCGGCTGCATGTACATCTGCCCCGCCTGCGAGCTTCGCTGCACATACGCCGAGCCGGAGAAGGCCATCTGCGGCGGCTGCGAGAACCTCACCCCGCCCTGCGTCGAGAAGGAGGGGTTCGACGATATGATGTGCTACATGGAACCATGCGTCGCTTGCGAAATAATAAAGGACGAATAACGGGGAAGGAGCCCGAACCATGCCCACAACACTCTCGAAGATCAACGCGTCGGCCGCAACCCTCACGAAGAACCGGACGGTCGGTTCGGTCGTGTCCTCCTCGGGCATGTGCGTCACCTGCGTCGACGGCTGCATCGGCATGTGCGAGATCGGCAAGTCCGCTTACCGCGGGCACGAGGTCCTGTATCCGCAGCCGTTCGGCGTCATGACGACCGCGGGCGAGAAGACCTATCCCGTCGATTATTCGCACTTCAACATCATGGGAACCGCAGTCGGCGCGCACGGCATCGAGGCCGACAGCGACAAAGCCATCTTCCCAGCCGTGAACCTGGAAGTCGTGCTCGGGCACGACAAGGGGATCAAGTTCCGCTGCCCGTGGATGATCCCCGGAATCGGCTCGACGGACGTTGCCAAGAACAACTGGGAAGGCCTCGCGATCGGCTCGGCTCTCGCCGGAACCGGCCTCACTATCGGCGAAAACGTCTGCGGCATGGACCCCGAGACGGTTCTCAGGGGCGGCCGCGTCGTCGATACGGCCGACCTGAAGCGCCGCGTGAAGCTCTACAAAGACCACCAGCGCGACGGCTACGGCGCCATCACCGTCCAGGCCAACATCGAGGACACCATGTTCGGCGTCCAGGAATATGCCGTCGAGAAGCTCGGCGTCGAGTGCGTCGAACTCAAGTGGGGCCAGGGCGCGAAGGACATCGGCGGAGAGGTCAAGATCAAAGACCTCCAGGAAGCCCAACTGCTCTACGAACGCGGCTACATGGTGTTTCCGAACCCGGCCGACCCGGCCGTCATCGCAGCGTTCGAGCACGGCGCCTTCAAGGAGTTCGAGCGCCATTCGCGGGTTGGAATGGTGACCGAGCAATCCTTTGCCGAACGGGTCGACGAACTCCGCAAGGCCGGCGCCAAATACATCTTCCTCAAGACCGGCGCGTATCGCCCGGCGGACCTGGCACGAGCGATCAAGTTCTCTTCCCGATACAAGATCGACCTGCTGACCGTGGACGGCGCCGGCGGCGGCACCGGCATGAGCCCGTGGCGCATGATGAACGAGTGGGGCGTCCCGCCGGTACATCTGCATTCGCTTCTTGCCCGGTATGCCGCGCACCTTGCCGGCAAGGGCGAGCGCCTGCCCGCTCTCGCCGTGGCCGGCGGGTTCGCGTTCGAGGACCAAATCTTCAAGGGGCTCGCGCTCGGCGCACCCTTCGTCAAGCTCGTCGGCATGGCGCGAGCCCCGATCGCGGCCGCGATGGTCGGCAAGACGATCGGCCGCGCGATCGACGGCGGCCGGCTTCCCGTCTACGTCGAGCGCTTCGGCCGCACAAAGGACGAGATTTTCGTCACCGCCAGGGAACTCCGGCAGGAGTTGGGCAACGACGAGTTCGAAAGCCTGCCGGCCGGCGCCCTGGGGCTCTACACCTATTACAAGCGCCTCGCCCAGGGGCTGCGCCAACTGATGGCCGGCAACCGCAAGTTCGGAACGCAATACATCTCTCGCGACGACATCGCGGCGCTTACGCGCGAAGCAGCGGAGATCAGCGGCATCCGGCATATCATGGACGTAGATCGTGCCGAGGCGGAAAAAATTCTCGACGGTTGAGGTGCAGGAAGCCGGGCTTCCCCGGCCGCAGAGCTACCGTGTCGCGCGGAACCGGCCGGGTTGGATTCCGTGCTTCCTGATGCGCAGCCCCATCAGCCGCTCGGTGATGCCGAGCGCCCGCGCGGCCTTGGCACAGTTCCCGCGCGACGATTTCAGCGCGTCCATTATGAGCTCGCGCTCGAGGTTGTCGAGCGATTCCTCGAGCGTGCCGTCGTGGGCGGTCCCGCTCGCCTCCGCGGTCTGGAGCGTCGGCGGCATGTGGTGCCCGTGGATAACGTCGTCGTCGCTCAGCAGCACCGCCCGCTCGATGCAGTTCTCCAGCTCCCGGACGTTCCCCGGCCAGTGGTATCGCATCATCATATCGATGGCGGGCGTGGATATCCGCCGGATGTTCTTGCCGTTCGCCTTGCTGTACTTCTCGACGAAGTGGTCGGCGAGGAGGAGGATGTCGGTTCGCCGCTCCCGCAGCGCGGGAATGTGAATCGGGAACACGTTCAGGCGGTAGTACAGGTCGCGCCGGAAAATCTCCTTCTCGATGAGTTTCTCCAGGTCGTGGTTGGTCGCGGCGATGATGCGGACGTCCGTCTTGATTGACGTCATGCCTCCGACGCGCTCGAACTCGCGTTCCTGGAGCACGCGGAGCAGCTTGACCTGCGTAGTTGCCGAGAGGTCGCCGATCTCGTCGAGGAAGATCGTCCCGCCGTGTGCGAGCTCGAACCGCCCCCGGCGCTGCTGGACGGCGCCCGTGAACGCTCCCTTCTCGTGGCCGAAAAGCTCGCTCTCGAGGATCGTCTCGGGCAGCGCGGCGCAGCTCACCTTGATGAACGGCTTGTTCGCGCGCGGGCTGTTGTAGTGGACGGCGTGGGCGACGAGCTCCTTGCCCACCCCGCTCTCGCCGCGAATGAGCACCGTCGCGTCGCTCCTGGTCGCCCGCGCGATCAGGTCATACACAGCCTGCATCTCGGCCGAATTGCCGATGATGTTCGACGGCCGGAAACGGTCCTTCAACTTCTCCTGAAGCCGGACGTTCTCATCGAGCAGCCGCCGGCGCTCCTCCTCGGCCGACTGACGCAGCCGAACGGCCTGCGCGACCATCGACGCGATGATGCTCAACAGCCGGACGTCCTCCTCGAGCGACAAGGCCTTCGCATACGGCCGGTCGCAACTCAGCCCGCCGATCACCTCCTTGCCCAGCATGATCGGCACGCAAATGAACGAGATGTCCTTCTTGCGAAGCTTCTTGCGAGCGCCCGTGCGGTTGAGGAACTCCGGCTCCTCCGAGATGCGGGGCACGACCGCCGGCTGGCCGGACTGAAGCACCTTTCCCGTCACGCCCTCGCCGAGCCTGTAGCGGCCCCGCTCGCGCTGGCTGGCCGAAAGGCCGTACGCAGCCTCGATCGAAATCTCGCCCGTCTTCCGGTTCAGGAGCGTCAGCGTGCCGCGGACCATCCCGATGTGCCTGGCGAGCGCCTTGAGCACCGGCCCGAAGACCGCGCGGAGGTCCATGCTCTCGTCGAGCGTCCGGCTGATCTCGAAGAGGAGCGAGAGCTCCTTCACCTCCCGCCGGACCTTCGGCCCGTCGCGGCGGACCGCCGCCGTCGAGTTGTCGGCGTCCCGTGCCATGCCGCGAATCATACCGAAATGTAGGGGCCAGTCAAGTGCGCGGGCCGCGAAAAACGCCCGCGGCGCATCTCCGCCGGGCTACGGACGCAGCAGGATGGTCTCGAACCGCACGTTCTCGCTCTCCTCCTCGGTGTCGCTCGACGTGCCGCGCCGCGCCGCCTGCGGATGCAGCCGCACCTCGACGATCATCTTGTACTCCCGCTCGTTCAACTCGGTGCAGATGATCTTGCATTCGTATGCGGTGTAGTTATCCGACCGCTTGAAAACATACGAGCCCCCCTCGCGCGTGCTGATCTCGTCGGCCGTGAACCCGGCGAGCGCCTCGGCCTGCTTGATCTCGAGAATCGTCTCGGCCAGCAAAGCGGCCGAGGTCTGATCGATGCCGCGCCTGTGCAACTCGATGGCCGACGAGAAACACGCGATCACGCCCACCATCCCGATGGCGAGGATGGCCATCGCGATCAGGATCTCGGTCAGGCTGAACCCGCGCGCCGGCGCCCGAGCGCCGCGCTTGCCGAGCGATCTCCGCCGTGTCCTCGTCACCTGTTCCTGTACCCCCACGCGGGAATCGGGATGTTGACCCAGAACGTCTCCGCGCCGATCACGTCCGCGCCCTTCTCGTGCGCCGACGGCGTCGTGCCGCGCCCGCCCCGAACGCACCCCGTGAACCGGTCGCTCTCCAGCCCCGCGTAGCTGATCCACTCCTTGCCGATCTTGATGAACTGGCGCCTCGGGTTCCCCAGCACGAACGGGCGCGTGCTCGCGACCCGGATCGTCTCGTCGCCCGCCGAAATCCCGGCCGCGAGGCGCGCGAGCTGCTTCGGGCCCGACAGCGGGACCGTCGACACCGTCACCGTCACGTACGGCGGGACCGAGTCGGCCTCGAGCCAATACGGCTGGAGCGCCGCGAGCCGCTTCGCATCCTCATCCTCGCC
>JBDREM010000117.1:0-11412 GCA_043819695.1 Planctomycetota bacterium | reverse complement strand
GCCGACCTCAAGTTCCAGTGAGCGCCGACTCCCGACGGACGCAGACCTGCACGACGACGCGGCTCTCGTGACCGGCGCCGGCCGCCGGGCGCCGACGGCATCGGCCCGCCCGACGCAATCGTTCTCGTTCGCGACCCGCTGCGTCCTGCCTCTGTCGCCGAGGTCTGTCGCCGAGGTCTGTGCCCTCGGCTACAACAGCGCCGTCTCTTGTAGCCGCCGAGGTCTGTGCCCGTCACCGTTGCCACCTTGCCCGTCAGGTCGGACAGGTTCTCTGCCATCTTGTGCTTCTCTTTATGCGTTGTATTCGAGGACGGCGTCGCGCAGGGCGAGGTAGTTTTCGAGCGGTACTTCGTCGTTCAGCTCGGTGGACGAGCCGATCATGACGTGGCCCTCCGCGGCGCCGATGGCCCGCCGGACGGTGTCGCGGATCTCCGCGGGCGAGCCGTATGGGAGGAGCTGCGACACGTCGATGCCGCCGCACAGAAAGAGATGCGGATGCCGCCGGTGAATGTCGCCCACGTCCATCCCAGCCAACACCTCGATCGGGTTCAGCCCGTCGATCCCCGCCGCCACCAGGCCGTCGAGGATCGGGTTCAGGTTCCCGTCGGAATGGAAAAGGACCTTGATGCCCTGCTTGTGAAACGCCTCGTTGATGCGGGCCAGCCGGTGGAAGTAATGCTTCTCGAACCACGCGGGCGCGAGGAACGGCCCGGTCTTGAAGGCGATGTCGTCTCCGGCGAAGACCGCCTCGATCTCGTGGTCCGGCGGCAGGTGCTCGATCCAAGAGACCGCGGCGATGACGTTACACTCCATCAGCTCGTCGACGAGGCCGGGGTGATCGGCGTTGAGGTAGCAGAAGTGCTCGACGCCGGCCTCGCCCATGATGCCCATGAGACCGACGGACCGGCCGCTGGGGAAGAAGAAGACCTCGCCGAGCCGGCGGCGGTGTTCGGCGACGGCCGCCAGGAAGCGGTCGATCCCCGCCTGCTTCTCGTCGGTCCAGGCGGGGTCGAACTCGTCGATCTGCTTTCGCTTCGCGGCGGCGAACGTCGCGGTGTCCGGGTACGAGACGTGCCCGACCCACTCGGTCCATCGAAACGCCTTCCGCGTTCGGCCGTCGGGCAGGACGTCTTCCCGCTCGCGGCCGGGTAAGCGGATGGAAGGGCGCGTGGCGTCCACGGCCGGCTCGTACGCGCGGAAGACGACTTCGGGCGCGTTCTCCACCGTTAGGGTTTCGCCGGCGAAATGGCTGATCACGGCGTCGTTTCGCAGGAGCTCATACAGCGGCGGGCGGTCGGGCGTCTCGCCGTTTATCACCGCTCGGACGCGGTCCAGCGACCCTTCCATCGCGCGGCCTCAATCGGGCTCCGGCCTCAGAATCACCTTCATCAGTCCGGGCACCTTATCACAGAGGCGCCGGAACCACAAGGCCCCCTCGGCGAGCGGAGCGGGCGTCGGGCTACAGCTTCGTGATCATGTCCTGGTAGTCGACGAATTGCCGCGCGACGCAGCGGTTCGCCTGCGGGATGCCGTACTTGCCGGCGGTGCCGTGCACGCGCTCCGGAATCAGGCCGCAGATTCCGGCGATCTCGACGTCCTTGAACGACGCGAGCGAGGGATAGTGCACGCTGTTCGCCATGCCTGCGGCACCGACCATGCACACCCGGACCCGCTCCTTCCCCTTCTTCACTTCCGCTGCCACCTTCTCAGCCTTCTTGGCCATCGGCATCCTCCTTTGTCATTACAATCAGCTATCAGCCATCAGCTTTCAGTTGTCAGCTCTCACGTCGGACAGGTCAGACGGGTCCGACAGGTCCGACCCGTCAGGCCGGCACCACGCGCCCACGCCCTCACTTCGTCCCCCTTCCCTGCCAGTCGGTCACCTTGTTCTCGACCTCGCCGGCGGGCTGTGCCATCAGGAACTTGAGGAATGCAATGTCTTCCCTGAGGAGCCTGGGGACTTCCGTCTCCATGAACTGCCCGCCCGATGGGGCGCTGTACTCGGCCGGCAGGCAGAGGTCGCCCTCGTAGCCGCGGACCTTCAGCGCGTTGACGGACTTGCTCCAGGAGTAGCCGGAGTGGTGGCAGGTGGTCCAGTGGACGCCCCACTGGGCCTCGACGGCCTCGGGCCCGTTTATTCGCTGGTGGAACGCGCTCTTGAAGTTGACGAGCCGCAGGTGCGACCAGCAGATGTCGATGGCCATTACCTCGGGCTCGCCGTCGATGGCGCAGTGGGCCATGTCGAGCACGGCGCAGACCTGCTTCGGGTCGTAGCCCTCGATCAGGTGCATGGTGCCAATCGCGCTGCCGACGCAGCGGCCGCAGTGGTTCTGCACGCCGATGGCGACGCCGGCCTTCTCGAGCGCGGGCACGAGCTTGTCGTACTCGCCGCGGGTTCTCTTCTCCGACGCCATGTAGCCGATGCCCATGTCGATGCCGACGCACACGCGGATGATCGGCACGCCGCAGTCGCCGCACGCGGCGATGGTCGCCTCGTCGGTCCCGCCGGCGACGCTGCCGATCTTGAGCCCGTGGTCGGCGAAGACCTTCACCGCCTCGGGCAGGCCCCTCGCGATGTTGCGCGGCTCGATTTGATACCCCGGGCGGACGGGCAGCTCGACTCCGTCGATGCCGAGGTCCTTCACGAACTTCGCCAGCTCGGGCAGCGGCATCGTCTGCCACGGTTTCGAGAACACGGTCACCGGCCACGCGTCACGTGCCATCGTCTCTCTCCTTTTCGTCAAGTCCCGCCTCTTTCCTGACCGGTCGCCACGATGCGGCCAGGAAGCGGCCGGGCTGCGCCACTGTATAGCCGGGCGCCCGAGCGGCGTCAAGCGCCGGCGCCGCAATATGCACCGCGCCACGACGGACAACAGGAAGGGAAGAATCTCTATTGCGGCATAACGCTGTTTGGCTGGTGTGCCGGGCTTCTTGACCCTATCGGTTGTCTTCGCAGACAGCGCTGCAGCGACATCAGCGCGAAGCCCGTGCCGTATGCCTGATGATAATTGTAGAGCGGGAAGTCCCACCAGGATCCGTCCTTCTCCTGCTTCGGCAGGAGGACGTGTGCGAGCTGGTCCTGGAAGTGCGCGCGGTCACCGGGCTCGAGCAGGTCGATGCAGCGTGCGGCGTAGTAGTGGCCGTAATAATAGAAGTAGGCGGCGATGCCGTAGTATCCCTCGTGCGGCCAGCGCTGCTTGCGGGCCATGCTCAGCCAGCCGTTCCGCGCGATGAGACGGTTGATCCACGCCTTCATGACGGCCTGCGTCGTCTCCTCGTCGCCCCACAAATAGAGTGCGGCGTTGCAGGCCTGCGAGCGCGCAAGGCTGCACGGCGGCTTGGCCATCGTGTGGGGCACGCCGCGCCTCGCGAGGTAGTGGTAGTACGGATATGCGAAGTCCGGCCGCCGCTGCATGCGCAAGCCGCGGACGGCCATGTTCACCACGTTCTGCGGCGGCTGGACGCCCGCCTGTTGAGCGTCGTTCATCGCCACGAGGACGGTCGCCGTCGTGAAGGGGGTCGATGGCGCGGCCGTCCGCCCGGGCATGCTGCCCCATGAGTAGTAGCCCCACCCGCCGTCGAGGTGCTGGTATCGCTCGAGGCGCGCCAGTTGTCCCTTGACGAGCCCGCGTATTTTGTCGCGGCGCGTCGCGTCGATCGGCCGGGCACGGAGCATGCGGGCGAGCGCCTCAATGCTGTACGCGTGGGCCCAGTTGTTGTACATCACGTCCAGCGAACACAGGCGCAGGTTGGGCACGTTCTCGATCAGCCAGTCCTCGCCGCGGCGCAGCGCCTCGACGGCGCCGGGCTGGTCCGGCTTGATCTCGATCAGCGCCGACACGCACAGGGCCGTCGCCGCCGTGTGGAACGCCATGTGGCCGCCGGGCACGGGGCAGACGACGCCGCGCCCGAAGTCGCGCGAGGAACCCCACGAACCGTTCGAGTTCTGGGTCCGGACGAGGAACGCGACGCCGCGGTCTATGGCGGCCCGAATTGCCTTCTGGCTGGGCGGGGTGACGGGCTTCGGCATGGGGCCGCTCGTTCGCGGATGGTACGGGCGGCCGGGCCCGGCGCAACCGGCCACGGCCAGGCAGGATGCCAGCAGAAACGCCGCGGATGCTGTCTTCACGGTCAAGGTGCTCCCCTTGCTGCTACTTCTTGTCGGGCTTCTCAAGAAGGATCACGTCGCCCTTGGCGAGCCCCTTGACGATCTCGAGTTCGCCGTCCTTCTCTCTGCCGGCCGTGACGGGCCGCTTGACCGGCGGCTTGCCGGCGGCCGCCTGCAGATACACGTAGTGCTTGTCGGCGTCGTCGGGCTCGGCAAAGACCGCGCCGGCCGGGACCATGATCGCGTTCTTCTGCTCATACGCCACGAGCCTGACCTGGCAGGTCATCCCCGGCAGCACGGCGGGCCGGCCGGCCTTGAACGAGACACGAACCGTGTACTTCTCGGGGCCGCCGGGTTGAATGGTGACCGACTCGACCTGGCCGGCGAGCCGCTGGTCGGGGTAGCCGGTGGGGACGGTGACGGCGGTCATTCCCTTTCGGAGGTCGCGCAGGTGCTGCTCGGCCGCGCCGGCCCTCACGAACATGCGCTCCGTGTCCACGATCGTCATGAAGACCTCGCGCGGGCCAAGCTGGCCGCCCTCGCGGAGCTTCGGCTCAACTTTGTCGATGGTTGTCCACCAGCCGCGGACACACTGCCCGTAGTAGACGGTTCCGGCGGCCGGTGCGCGGACGACCATCGTCTCCCGGTCGGCCTTCAGCTTGGCGAGATGTTCGGCCGCGTTCGCACGGTCGTACTTCATCTTGTCGACCTGAGCCTGCTTCTCCCGAAGTGCCAGCGGCAGCATGGTCTTGGCGTTGTCGAATGCGGCGTCGGCGTCGTGCACCTTCTTCGCCTCATTCTCGTTCGCGCGGGGGGTGTCCATCTCTTTTCGCTTGGGGAATGCGAACTTGACCTGCCGTTCGACGTCGATCAGCGTTCGGTCCATCTCGTGCTGCTGGCGTTTGAGCACGAGTTCCTCGGTGCTCTCGACGAGGTCGTCGGCCTCGTACATCTTCTTGAGTTCTCGAAGCTCGGTCTTCACGCTCTCGAGCCAGAGGTCGGTCCCTTGCCGGTCGAGCGCGAAGTACCTGTCCTGGTAGGGAACAGTGCTCTTCAGATAATATGCGTGGTCTTCTTGCGCGATCCGCCTGGAGCGCTCGGCCCACTTGAGCTGCTCGGGCGTGCTCTTCTCCAGGAGCCGGAGCTCCTCCTGCGCTTTCTTCAACGCGAGGTCTCCCAGGGCCGTGCCCGCCTCGATGTCCTCGAGCGTCTTGTCGAGGTCCTCGGTGTCGAGCTTGACGAGCACGTCGCCCTTCTTCACGGCCGTTCCCGGCCCGGCGGCCCAGAGCACTTTCATCTGGTCCCATGTCTCGGGGACGCGCGAGACTTCGGTCATCTGCTCCGATTCGAACACGCCGTCCAGCGAGACCTCGATCTTCAACGGAGCGGCCTCGACGGTGTGCGTCTTCGGCTCCGCCGGCTGTCCCTCCGTTTTCTCAGCGGCTGAGACGGCCGCACCCATCAACGCGAATAACACAAGAACCACTGCAACCCAACGCGCGTTCAGCATGGCTCTACCCTTTCTCGATACGAGACGTGCGCTCAGGGAGCCGCTGCGGAGCGTACACGGCTTCGCGGCCCCATCGGGGCAACGGCAGTATTATATGACTCCGCCGCGCTGATTCAACCTCGCGCGGGATATATCTGCTCCCCCGGCGCTCGCCGGGCGCCGCGATTTTCTGCTTGGCATTGCGTGCCATAAACATATACTCACGGGCCAGACGAGGAAACGTGGGCTGCTCCGCGGGCCCGCGCCGCCAACGTGGGAACGGCGACACGGCGGCCGGCGAAAGAACGTTTCGCAACTGAAAAGGAAACAGCATGAGAAACGCAGAGAAGGACCTGGGCAGGTTCTTCGCGGACGAGCCGCCGGGGATGAAGACGAACTCGATCCGCTGGTTCCAGAAGCAGGTGATGAAGCGGGCTCTCACGCTGCCACGCGACGACGTCGACGCGCCGCGCCCGCTCCTCGTCCGGGCGAACCTGCCCGACAACTGGCGGCCCGTCAGCGGCTACGGCGACATCGAGAGCCTGACACGCAAGGTCTGCCGGCTGTACGGCGCGGAGGACAAGATCGATTTCCGCGGCGAGGTGCACGAGCACAACCTGACCGGCCCGTTCGCCGACGCGCTCGAGGCCTTCCTGCTCAAACACCTGTAACCGCGAAGGAGGAAAAATGCCAAGACAATGCAAGCGGGCCTTTGTCATCGGTGTCGACGGTGCGAGGGCCGAGGCCGTCCGGGAGGCGGACACGCCGAACATGGATGCCGTCTTTGACGGCGGGGTCGTTTCATATTCAGCCCGGACGGTAATGCCGTCGGTCAGCTTTCCGGCATGGAGTTCGATGTTCCACGGCGTCGGTCCGGAGAAACACCAGATCGGCGAGCGCCATCCCGCCGACGAAGATGCGCCGTGGCCGTCGTTCATGAAGCTGGCGAAACAGGAGCGGCCGGAGACACGGTGCGCGTCGTTCAGTTGTTGGGAGCCGGTCAACACGCACATTATCGAGCCGTCGTGCGAATGCCATCTCGTCTCGATGCCCGACCCGGAGCTTGTGGCGGCCGCGGCGGAATACATCCGCAACAGCACGCCGGACGTCTATTTCATGCAGCTCGATAACGTCGACGCTGCCGGGCACAGCCACGGCTATCGCTCACAGGAGTACCTCGACCAAGTCACGGCGACAGACGCGCACGTCGGGATCGTGCTTGATGCGATTCGCGACGCAGGCGTGTTCGACGAGAGCCTCATCATCGTCCTCTCCGACCACGGCGGCGAGGGCAAGATGCACGGGTCGGACCATCCCGACTGCATGACCACCTTTTGGGGCTGTTGCGGGCGGGGGATCGCCCGCGGCGTCGTGCTCGACAGTTCGGTCCGTATCATGGACACCGCCGCCGTCGTTGCCGAGGCGCTCGGCCTTCCGCGGCCGGACGGATGGGATGCGCAGGTTCCCCGCAGGGTTTTCGGTAGCGGCGTCACGCGGATCGAATATCCCATGGGCTCGGGCCACGAGGGCCGGACCGACGAGCTGCACGACGTTCATCCTCGAGATTCATCAGGACCACCTTTGGACCGGCGACCGCGCGTTCCTCGATGGGATCCGGCCGTACGCGAAGAAGGCGGCACAGTGGCGGATTGAGCGATGCGCGGCACACGGGATGACGACGAGGCCGACGCAAAGCAGGATGAGCAGCGTCGGCCGCCGGGCAATCCTTCTTCTCTCGAACATTGTCCCCCCCTCTCAATCGTCTCGCGAGCCCAGCCCACTTCCACGGATAGAGCAGCACCTTGCCGCAGTTTCCGGTGCACTGAAGCTCCCACGCCTCCTGGATGTCCGTCATCGGGAAGTTGTGCGTGATGAGCTTGTCGAGCTGGCCGCCGACTTCGGCGATCAGTTGCATCATCGCGGGGCTGTCGCCGAGGTTGCAGTGCCGCACGCCGTGAACCGCAAGGCCCTTGCCGCAGGGGTATTTGGGCATCACGACGACACCCGCCTTTTCTTTGCCCAGCTTCGCTCCGACCAGCATGACATTTGTCCTTTTCTTTCTCGGCCGCGGAATCGCCCGCGAGCCGCAGCCCGGGCACATCGGGACCGCAAGCTGACTGCCGTGGCAATCAACCCTTCGCCTGGGCCACCACCGTTGCCAGACGGTCGAACAGATCCCCCGGCGGGTCGAAGTCCGCCAGCTCGATGGGCCGCCGCTCGACGGCGCTCGCGTAGAGCGCCAGCACGACCTTCCATTCGTGCAGCGACTGCTTGAAGTTCGTGCCCGGCGGCTTGCCGTCGTCCTCGAGCCAGTCGAGCACGGCCTCGTGGAACGCGGCCTGGGCGCGGATGTTCTTTGCCGCCCGCTCGTCAAGACTCGCGATCCGGCCCCGCTCTTCGCCGTCGGGCGATATGATCTCCCAGCCGCCGAACTCCTCCCAGAGCACGCGCCCCTTGTCGGCGTAGGCGGCGGCGCGGACGTGCTGGTAGCTCACGTTCGGGTCGCCGCACGTCCACGGCGCCGTCGCCCCGTTGTTCCACAATGCCCGCACGCCGTTCTCGAACACGAGATAGCCGATGGTCGTGTCGGGCGCCGGATGGACGCTGTTCATCTCGGAATCGCCGCTGGCCGCGCCGAACACGCACACGACGGGCGAGTCGCCGTTCAGCGACATCCCGTAGTTGAGGATGTGGGTCCCCTGTCCCGAGATGTTCATCCCGGCCGAGAACTCGAGGAACTTGACCTCGCCCAGTTTGCCGGACTTCAGGGCGCCCTGGCACTTGACCAGGTTCTCCTGCCACCGGCACTGGTGGCAGATGGCGATTTTCGTCTTCGTGCTCGATTCGAGCGAGCACAGTTCGCGCCAGTCCCGAACGCCGGTCGCCAGTGGCTTCTCGATCGTGCACGCGGGCACGCCGAGGTCCGAGCAGAGCGTGAGCAAATCGGCGCGCGCCGTCGGCGGCGTGCAGATATGAACGAGGTCCGGCTTCTCGGCCTTGATCATCTCGGCCGAGTCGGCGTATGCCTTGAGGCCGAACTCGGCGGCCCTCTTCTCGGCCTTCTCCAGCACGAGGTCGGCGCACGCGACGACCTCCCCGCGGTCGATGTGCTTGTACGCTTTGATGTGCGGCCCGCTGCGGCCGCCGCTCCCAATCACGGCCGCTCGATACGTGCTCATCGTCGTCCTCCTCCAATATGGTCCGCGCGAAAGCGGTTCTCTCATCAAGCGAGCCCGGGGCCCCAATACGTCTTGGACCCGAACTTGTGGCCGAACGGCTCTTCGAACGGGCGGAACGGAACCGTCGCGGCGATCTCGTCCAGCCGCCTCATCACGTCCTCGGGCAGCGGGCCCTCTTCCGTGGCCGTCACGTTCTGCTCGAGTTGGGCGATGCTCCTCGGGCCCGTGAGGACGCACGAGACGTCCGGGACGCTGAGCGCCCAGCGCAGACACAAGACGGGCAGCGCGATGCCGAGTTCGTCCGCGAACTTGTAGACTTCCTTGATCTGCGCGCGGCGCGGCGGACTGAGCCACGGCGCACCGTTCTCGAGTTGGTCGTCGCGCCGCACGGCCAGCCACCCCTGCTGCGTCGGCGAGGCAAGGAACACGCCCATGTTCTGCTTCTTCGCCTCGGGCAGGACGGCGATCGCGGCCTCGCGCCAGAGCAGGCTGTAGTTGAACGCCGTCAGCACCACGTCGTATTCGCCGGTCGCCATGATGCGGGCGAGCGCGTAGGCCGTCGTGCCGCCCAGCCCGGTGAACTTGATTATGCCCTCGTCTTTCAGCTCCCGAAGCAGTTCGGTGACCGGGCCGCGGAAGCTGATGCCGTCGTCGTACCAGTCGAACTGGCCGGGGCGGTCGGGCTCGTGGATCATCAGGATGTCGATCACGTCGC
Organism: Planctomycetota bacterium; assembly: GCA_043819695.1. GTDB lineage: Bacteria > Planctomycetota > PUPC01 > PUPC01 > PUPC01 > CAYLQD01. The sequence goes on along the minus strand of JBDREM010000117.1, from coordinate 1,921 downwards.
GGTGGAGCAGTTCGAGGCTCTGCTCGACGATGCGGCGCAGGCACGCCTTGTTCTTCGGGTCGAAGCCCGGCTCCCTCGGCCCGAGCTTTGTCGAGACGATGCAGGGCTCGCCGATCTCGTGGAGGGCCGTGCCCAGCGCCTCCTCGCTCGCGCCGTAGTCGGCCGACGTGTCGGCGAGGTTCATGCCGAGCTCGAGCGCGCGCCGCACGATGGGCGTCGCGCCGCCGAGCCCGTCTTCGCCAGACGTGATGAAAGCCGCGCCGAGCGATAGCTCGCTCACCTCCAGCCCCGTCCTGCCCAGTATGCGTTTCTTCATCTGTAAATCCCTTTCCGAGTTTAGAAGTGCAATCCGACCTTGAACGCCTCGCGATTCGCGAGCAGCTCGAACCCTCGTTCGCATTCCGTGTAGTCGAGCTCGTGCGTGACGAACTCGCGGGCCGGAATCTTACCGGCCTCGACCGCCGCCAGCACCTCTTCGTCGACCATCGCCTCGCACGGGCCGGCCGACGCAATTCGCGGATCGTCCCGCAGCGGCGACCGCCCCTGGCTTGCCGGCGGCAGGCCGTACACGCCGACTTGCCCGTCCGGCGCGAGCGAGTCGAGACAATCACCCAGGACGTCATTCTCGCCGATGGCCTCGATGGCGTGCGTGACACCGTCGGGGACGATCTCGTGAACGGCCGCCCGAACGCTCTGCGTCTTGTTGTTGATCGTGTGGGTCGCGCGGCCGAAATCGACGGCGCGTTCGCATGCCTCGTCGCGGCGGCCGACGACGATCACCGGATCGCAGCCCAGGTACCGGCCCCACAAGGAGAAAGACACGCCGACGGGCCCCGTCCCGAAGACGAGCAACGAATGCCCGCTGCCGACGCCGAAGTTGCGCAGGAACGAGAGCGTCTCCTTCAGCGTGATCGTCTGCACGAGCGCGAGCGGGTCCCAATCGGGGCCGGCGGCCGTCTGGTCGTGCCACGGCCGTTCCTTCCCTTCGTCCTCCGCCTGCGCCCATCGGTCCCAGGCGAGGCCATACTCGACGAACGATCCGAACGAGCAGCGCAGGCCGAGCGCCGGAATCGGGCCGATCCGCGGCCGGACGACGAGGTCGCCGACTTTGTAGTTGCGGACCTTCGAGCCAAGCTCGACGACCTGCCCGACCGCCTCGTGCCCCAGGATCGTCGGCGGCGGGCCGGCGAACTCGCCGTGCAGAATCTTCGCGTCCGTGCTGTTGCACAGACTCGCCGCGACCACCTTCACCCTGGCCTGGTACTCGCCGGCCTCGGGCTCCGGGATGTCCCGAATGCCGACCTTGTTCACCTCCTCCACGACAATAGCTTTCATCGGTCCTTATTACCTTTCCCGCACTCGGGCGGCCGAACGGGCGGGGACGCCCCGTGCCATTCCGGCCGGCCTTGCCGCGAGCATCTATAGTGCCGGCGACGCTGAATGTCAAGCGTCTCGTCGAGCCGCCAGGCGATACTCGAAATGGGACTATGTCGTGGACCGGAGGCATGGCCCTCTTGCGGCCCCAATGAAGATATCAGCTCGTCGAGTCGGTGCCATTAACTCGGACATTTCACCGCGGAGGTCGCAGAGATCGCAGAGAAGAAGTGTGCACAAAGATTTACGGCAACATGAGGCCGTGTGTGAAATGCGGAGTGTGCGCGTGGACGAACGAGCGGCGAAAAGCCAACATAAGTGCCTTTCTTGAGAGAGCGTTCATCCTCTCTGCACTACTAACGTGTAGTCTCTGTATTTTCTGCACAGATTTTCATGCGGCGATCCCGTTAAGTTGTTGCAGTGTAATTTGTTGAGACTGCAAAACGGCGGTGGCGATTTGGCGGCCCTTGCGCGTCAGTACGTAGCGATGAGTATGCGACACCTTTCGGATGATGCCGTGAGCGCGGAGGAGACGGAGCCTCTGAGT
>JBDREM010000116.1:0-5707 GCA_043819695.1 Planctomycetota bacterium | reverse complement strand
GTCGGCTTCGCCGCTCTCATGACCGATGAACCCAATTTCTGACGACGGATTGGCCTCTTTGGCGGCCGTTCTTTGCAGGGGCGATGTGACCCCAGCAACGGAATCGATTCAACGTCAAGCACTTATATAGCTCCTCTGGGTGAGATAGTTGCGGGACACGAGGTACGATTACGATTACGAGGAAAACACTCGCACACGCACGGTACGCTCCTTAAGTTACTGGTATTGCGTCTAAGGGCCGCATCCGCGGGCGGTCAGAACCACCGCTCGAACCAGCCGAAGGAGTCGGCGAGCATTTCGCGCGTGAAGGAGGACTCGCCGGCGTAGACTTTCGAGGAGAACTCGCCGTCGCGGCCGGCCATTTGGAATACCTTGCGGACGTTCTTGAAGGCGCCGCCGGCGCCGCTGCCGGGGAAGGCGGGATCGTCGCCGAGCGCCATGAGCGAGAGCGACCGCGGCACGGTCAGGCAGGCGATGTCGGGCAGGTCGAGGAAGTTGTAGAGCCCGGGCACGGCGAAGTGCGCCCAGTTGTCGCCGGGCACGCCCGACTCGATCAGCCCGGCGAACGTTGTGACCCAGCCGGCGGCGCAGGTGACGCGGATCAGGTCGCACAGGCCCGACAAGTAGAGCGCGAGCAGCCCGCCCGAGTGCGCGCCGAAGCAGCCGATGCGGCGGCCGTCGACCCCTTCGACCGTTGTGAGGAACTCGACCGACCGGACTGCGTCCCAGATCGCGAGGCCCATCAGTGTCGCGCCGGCTTGTATCATGTTGAGCGCCGCGGCCGCTTCCCTCTCGGTCGCGATCCGCTCGAACTCGGCGTGGTCGTCGGCGGCCGACAGGTCGAGCCCGTCGACCTCGGGCAGGCCGGCGAGCCGCCGGTCGCCGAAATAGAAATTGTCGATCGCCAGCACGGCAAAGCCGGTCGCGGCCATCTCGTGAGCGACGGACATCCCGCCGTAGTATTTCTCCTTGTGCGCGGCAAGCGCCGGATCCTCTTCGCCGTCCGGCTCGAGCAATTTCTCCTTGCCCCAAGCGAACAGCCCGCCGTGATCGTGGAGGCAAATGACGCCGGGCAGCTTGCCGCGAGTCTGCGGCGGCAGAAGCAGGGCGGCGCACACGCGCGTGTATGGCGACGACCGGAACCAGAGCTTCCGCTTGACGTACGGCCCGCAGTCGCGCTCGTCGACGACCTCTTCCTCGAAGTCGACGCGGGGCGGCGCATAATGGAGCAGCTCGAAGATCTTCTTGCGCGCGTAGCCCCGCCAGAGCCCCTGGTCAGGATAGTTGCCGGAGAGAAATGAGAGGGGCCGCACCGCCCTCGCCGCCAGGGCCTTGAAAAGTTCCTGATGCTTGCCGATGGTGGACACGAGGGTCAGTCCCAAGACACGAACGTTCTGAACAACAAGGCGGATTGTACGGCACGGCCTCCGGGGGTGTCAACCTTTCGGCCTGAGGCGGCAGAACACGAGGCCCGCAAGGCCGGCGGCGAACAGGGCGATGCTGATCGTCTGCGCTATCGTCAGTCCGGCCAGCACCGGGTTCGTGTCGTGCCTGAGCCCCTCGATGCAGAACCGCGTGACCGCGTAGAGACAGGCCATCAGCGCGAAGACTTCGCCCGGGCGCCGGCGCCAACGGCGCCGGAGCAGGAGCGCGCCGCACATGACGAACCCCGCGAACGAGGAGTACAACTGCGTCGGGTGAACCGGGAGCGACTTCATCTCATCGGGGCCGAGCTTGCCCGGATGTTCGGCCAGGTGCTGGAGAAAAGCAGGACTGCCCGTGATCGTCTCCTGCTTCACGGTGCCGTCGGCCGTCTTCGTCGCGCGCGACCACTGAAGCGACATCTTCCGCCAGGCTTCCGGCCGGGCCTTGACGTACTTGATGAGCTTCTCGCGCGAGTCAACCCGCGGGGGGGCGCCGCTGATGACGGTCAGGTGCCACTTGCCGTCGGGCTCGACGGCGACGTGTCCGCCGGAGGCGCGCCGGCATCCGCCGTCCGCCGCAGATGCGGTGAGCCTCGGGAACCGGACGGCGAGCGGGAAGCTCTCTTCGCACACTGCGCCCCAGCAGCAGCCGTTGAGGAAGCACCCGACCCGTCCGAACGCGAGGCCGATCATGACGGCCGGCGCCGCGGCGTCGGCCACCTTCCACGTCGGCAGTTTCTTCACTTTCACGTAGACGACCAGCCCGGCCGTCGCCGCGACGAGCCCGCCGTAAAAGACCAGCCCGCCCCTCCAGATGGCGAAGAAGTCGAGGAAGCCCCGAACGCGATCGCCGTACTGAATAACGTAGAAGACCCTCGCCCCCACAATGCCGAGGGCGGCGGCGATCAGGAGCATGTCGACCATCCACTTCGGATCGAGCCCCTCCCTCTTCGCCGCCCATCGCAAGAGGAAGTATGCGGTGTAGAAGCCGACGACGAGCATCAGCCCGTAGGAGTGCAGCGGCCAGCCCGAGATCACTTCGGGGCGCATCGGCACACATCCTCCGATCGAGACGCGCTGATTCTAGCACAACCGACGGCCCGCAGGCAAGGCGGGCGCGAACTCACCCTCAGCCCCGCCCACGCTTGACTACCCACCCCCGCCCGATATAATGCTTCCAACACGAACGGAGCCGGGGTTTGGCTGGCCACATCCAGGAATTCACGAAGGGCATCATCAAGAACAACCCCATCTTCGTGCTGATGCTGGGGCTGTGCCCGACGCTCGCAACAACAACGAGCGTGAAGAATGCGTTCGCCATGGGTCTCGCGGCGAGCGCGGTCCTCATCTGCTCGAACGTTATCATCTCGGCGCTCCGCAAGTTCATCCCGAAGCCGGTCCGCATCCCGTGCTTCATCGTCGTGATCGCCAGCTTCGTCACGATCGTCGACATGGTGATGAAGGGCTACTTCCCGGACCAGAGCAAGGATCTCTCGATCTTCATCCCGCTGATCGTCGTGAACTGCATCATTCTCGGCCGGGCCGAGGCGTTCGCTTACAAGCACAGCGTACTGCGGTCGCTGCTCGACGGCGCGGGCGCCGGCGTCGGTTTCACGCTCGCGCTGCTGCTGATCGGCACGATCCGCGAGGTGCTCGGCGCGGGCACGTTCTGGGGCTATCCGCTGTGGCTGGTCGAGCGGGCGATGCCGGGCGGCAAGGTCGAGATGGTCTCGCCGTACGTGCCGATGACGGCGCTCGTGCTCGCGCCGGGCGCGTTCATCGTGCTCGGGCTGCTGATGGCGTTCTTCATTCACCTCGGCCATCGCCGCGGCCGGCCGAACCTCGATGAGGTAACGTACGAATGAGCTTCGAGCTGATCATCCAGATCGCGATCCTCAACCTGCTCGTGCAGAACTTCGTCGTCGCGCGGTTCCTCGGGCTGTGCCCGTTCATCGGGCAGTCGGACAGCAAGAGCAAGGCGATCGGGATGGGCGTTGCGGTAACGTTCGTGATGACGCTCGCGTCGTTCGTCACGTATCTGCTCTACAAGCACGTGCTGCTCGAAAACTCGGCGTTCCTGGTCGCGCTCTTCGGCGCCGACAGCGACATCACGAAGGCCGGGCTGGTCGACGTGCTGAAGACGGCGTCGTACATTCTCGTGATCGCGTCGCTCGTGCAGTTCGTCGAGATGTTCCTGCGGCGGCACGTGCCGGCGCTGTACCGCGCGATGGGCATTTACCTCGCGTTGATCACGACGAACTGCGCGGTCCTGGGCGTCGCGCTGCTGAACACGACGGACGCGCCGAAGGACATCGGCCTGCTGGGCGCGGTCCTGCAGGGCTTCTTCGCCGGGCTGGGCTTCACGCTCGTGATGCTGCTGATGGCCGGCATCCGCGAGCGGCTTCAGTATCTGAACGTGCCGCGGTGCATGCGCGGCGCGCCGATCGCGTTCATCTGCACGGGCCTGATGGCGCTCGCGTTTCTCGGCTTCGCAGGTATGGCAGGGTAACGTGTGCGGGTGTAAGCTGGGAGAAATGGAAAAAAGGGAAAGGGGGAAAACAGCGAAGTCTCTTGCCGCCCCTCGGGCGGCAACAGCCTGTCCTTTTCCTTTTCTCCCTTTTTCCCTCTTCCCCATCTTACACCAGTAGAGGAGGACAATTGACTGGTTTCATCGTTGGCTCCTTAATCGCTCTCGGCGTCCTGGCGGTCGTGCTCGGCATCATCCTGGCGGTCGCGTCGAAGGTGTTCCACGTCGACGCCGACCCGCGGGCCGAGCACGTCGAGAATTTGCTGCCGGGCGTGAACTGCGGCGCCTGCGGATTCGCCGGCTGCAGCGCGATGGCCGAGCACATCGTCGCCGGCGACGCCTCGCCCGCGAAGTGCCCCGTCTGCGCCAACGACGAACGCGCCGCGATCTTCAAGCTGATGGGCCTCGAACACGAGGAGACGGAGCCGCAGATCGCACGGATGCTCTGCGGCGGCGGCACCGCCTGCAAGGACAAGGAAGATTACCGCGGCGTCGCCGACTGCCGCGCCGCCGTCCTGATCCACGGCGGCCCGAAGGCGTGCGACTACGCGTGCGTCGGGCTCGACTCGTGCGTCGACGCCTGCCCGTTCGAGGCGATCTTCATCGGCGACGACGGTCTGCCGCACGTGATCGAGGAACGGTGCACGGCGTGCGGCGCATGCGAGCGAATTTGCCCACGCGGCGTCATCAAGGTGATGCCGGCGAAGCGGACGGTCTGGGTCAAGTGCAGCTCGCACGACAAGGGCGCGGTCGTCAACAAGACCTGCGACAGCGGCTGCATCGCGTGCAAGAAGTGCGAAAAGGAATGCCCGCTCGACGCGATCCACGTGACCGACAACCTCGCCGTGATCGACTACGAGAAGTGCAAGTTTTGCGGCAAGTGCGCCAAGGTCTGCCCGAAGAACTGCATCATCGATCTCCGCGCCATCCGCCGCGCGGCGGCCAAGACCGGGGCGAAGAAGGCGAAGGAAGAGGCCGCCGCCCGGCCCGCCGAGGTGACGACGGAGTTCGGCAAGACGTAATGGCGACGTGGCCGCCGGAGCGTCGCCGGCGAAACTCGCGAGGTCCATTGGTAACCGATGCCGCTGTCACAACCAAATGAGCATCAAGAGCATGCGTTCCTGATCGGTGCCACGCACCGCAATTCTCAGGCGGCCGGCGAGGCCGAAGCGCTGGCTTTGCGCCGCGACATGGTCACGTTGCTTACATATGCGCGGGATACCAAGGTCGTCGGCACCGCAAGTACGGGGAACATGCCCCTGAAAGCCGTCGGCGAAGTGATCGCACGGTTTGTCGAGCCCCTGAGGCTGGAGCACAACGTCGGGAAACACGTACACAGAGTTCGGAGCGAGGCCGAAGTCTGGCCTCTGTATTTCTTGCACATCCTGGCGGCAGTCGGCGGTTTGCTGTTGGCCAAGCCGGCGCGGCGCTGGCGCTTGGGGCGGAGCGGGGAGCACTTCCTGAACTCGGCCCCGCTGTCGCAAGTCGTTTTCTTGTTGGCGACATGGTGGTACGAAGTAAACTGGCTGGTGACCTGTCCGTGGGAGGGGATAGGCGAGTATCTCCCGGGCTCTTTCAAGCGCGTCACGCTGGCCCGGCTGCGCTCACTGGCAGTGGAAGAATCCATTCCCTTTGAAGGATTCGCGGACGCGCTGGTCGAAGAGACCGGGCTGACGTGGGGTTCGGGCAACAAGGAGAACAAGTACGCGGCAGATCTGCTGCGCGTGTCGGTTTCGCGAATGCTGGTCGACGTTCT
>JBDREM010000115.1:0-4509 GCA_043819695.1 Planctomycetota bacterium | reverse complement strand
TCTGATCCACAGAGGAGGGGCGGATTTGGGCAAAGCCTACCTCGGCGAAAGCCGGCTGCATGACGGTCCCCGCATCATCTGCTCGTGCGGGGGGCGGATTTCCACCGCCAAGAGTCGCGAGGCGGGGCTCTGTCGGCGGTGTCGCCTACAACTTGAGCGGTTGCGGGAAGTGGCCATTCTCGGCGACGCCGTTGGCAACGTCCTACAGCGCGTCAAGAAAGTGCCGCGTGGCAAGAAGCTGCGCGGTCGCGAGGCCGTCGAGATCATCCGTCTCGCGGCCTTCGCCGAACAGATAGCGGTCGATTGCCGCAAGCAGGGCCGCGACGTGGCAGCCCAGGCGCTGACGGATGCTGCAGCTACTGTGCGGCAGGCCATGTTCCGCCTGGGCCTACAGATACCGGAAAACGACCGTGAAGAGAACTGACCCTCTGCCGTCTGATCGGATCATCCGCTGGTGCCTGGCGCACAAGGCGACGCGCGCCTATGCCTACTGGTACGGCGACATTGAGGGGGACAGTTGGGCGCGACATCTCGCTGACACGACAAGCCGCTTCATCGTGAAGGACGGGTTCTGGTACTGCGATGACGAGCGCCAGTTCCAGTACCTCATGCGCGAGTTCGAGCGGCGCGGCTACCGCCTCGTAGAGTGCAAGAAGAAGAAGGACGTATTGGGGGCGCGCGAAGCCGTTGCCGACTTGCAGGGCCAGGCCGAAAACAGCTTCCGTGCTTGGGCGCGGGAAAACCTCATCCTGAAGCACCGCAAGACGCTCCGGTATGAGCCGTTCGTCACGAACCATGTGCAGGACCGGCTCGAAGAGATCGTGGACCGGCAGCTCGAGGAACGCGGCTACGTCCGCGTGATCATCCTGAAAGCGCGGCAGGAGGGCGTCAGCTCGTGGGTGCAGGGCTATGGATTTCGGAAAACGCTCGAGATGGAGGGCGTCGAGGGTCAGGCTTGGGCGCAGAACGACGAAGCCGCGGACGCGATCTTCCGGCGCACCAAGACCTTCCGTGAGAGGTGCGAGCACAAGAGGGACGTCGTCCGCAACAACAAGAAGGAGATCCAGTACGCCGAGCCGCACAACAGCGCGCTGCGGGTCATGGTGGCCGGTGACGAGGGCAAGGGCCGTGGCGATACGATCCAGTTCCTCCACCTAACCGAGCTTGCGCACTGGAAGGAGCACTGCCAGGCGTCGGTCCTCGCGGGCCTTCTCAACGCCGTACACGAGGTCCCCGGCACGTTTGTCTTCGTCGAGAGCACCGCGAACGGCGTCGGCGACGAGTTCCATCGGATGTGGGAGGACGCGGTTCACGGCCGTTCGGACTACGAGCCAGTCTTCTTCTCGTGGGGCGACGATCCCGGCTACCGGATCGAGGGCGTCTCGCCGGATGGCCCCGAGTTCAAGGGGGCACCAGCTAGTTGGCGCAAGGACGAGGCGAGGCTGCGGGGCCTCGGCTACGACGACGAGCAACTGGCCTTCCGGCTACGGCGGATCGCCACCAAGTGCCAAGGCAGCCCCGAGATATTCTCGCAGGAGATGCCAGCCACCCCAGAGGAGGCGTTCATCTCGACAGGGGCGCCCGTCTTCCCCACGGAGTTGGTCGAGGAGAACCGCCGAGCCGCCGTCGATGCCGAGAGGTTGAATCCGGCGGCGCGGTACGTTCTCGCTACCGACCCTGAACCGCAGTGGGAGATGACAGAGGGCGGGCCCCTGCGGGTGTGGAAGTTGCCCGAACGCGGGAGGACCTACTTCATCACTGCCGACCTTGCAAGTGGCAAGGAGGTCGACACGACGAAGAGCGGCAGCGACCGCCGGGACTTCTCCACGTTCGGCGTCGTCGACTGGGAACGCGCCGAGGAGGTGGCTGTCTGGCACGGGCAGAACGACCCGGATCTCGTGGCGCACGAGGCAGAGCACGCGGGACGGTGGTACAACTGGGCGGCTATCACGGCCGAGTCGAACAACATCTATGGCCGCATGTTCTGCCACGAGCTGCTTCGGCGCGAGTACCCCCACGTCCTCTGGAGGGAGAACGTCGATCGCGCCATTGTGCGCCCCGTCCGCGTAGACGGCCCCCAGCACTACACGGAGATGGGGTTCTACACCACCAAGATGTCGAAGGCGCTGGCTGTCGATCTTCTCAACCGTCGCATCCGGGACGGAACATGGTGGAGTCCTGAGCCCGAGTTCTGGCAGGAGTGCCGCACGTACCTCCGAGACTCTCGAGGTCGCACGAACGCGAGGGTCGGCTGCCACGACGACCGCGTGATCCGCGCTGCCATCGCTGCCTTCGTCCTGGAGTACCACCCGCCACCGGAAGCGCCTAAGCGGATGGGCCCGCCCAAGCCCTACACGATGGACTGGTTCCGCGAGGAACTCCGGGCACAGAAACGGGACCCAAAGGGTCTCGTATTGTAAGTCCCCGCCGCCATTTATGGCAACAGCCCCGCGCAGGCCACTTTTTTTGTGGTATCCCTGTAAGTAGTAGGGTCGCGATCTGCGGCGGGAGACTTCGCGAGGGTTGGTCCCCTTCGCGGGGTGCTGAACCTCGACCCATTCAGGTCCCGTCGCACCCGGAGGACCACACACCATGGCTGGCACCGAACATCATTACAACCACATCCGGCTGGTGGACAACATCTACGTGAAGCTCGGCGGGAAGGCCGGGGAGTCCGAGGACTGGGACATCTACGCGGACCGTTCGGCCGCGTCCCTCATCATCGATCCCGTCACGGACGACACCACGATCCAGGTCGGCGACGGCACGACCTGCGCCGATCTGATCTGGTATCTGGGCAGCGCCACTCGGTTCTTCAAGATCGACGCCTCGAGTGGCTTCGTCGGCGTGGGCACCACCATGTCCATCACGATCTCCGACGGCGATGGCTCCACGAACTGCGCCCCCGGGTTCCAAGTGATCGGCGCCAGCAAGGCGGATGGATCGCTCTTGCTTGCCAGTTTCGCCGCGGCGAACACGAGCGCCGTCGCGCCGTCGCTGAACCTGCTCAAGAGCGGCAACGCGACGATCGGCAGCAACACGGTCGTTGCCGACAACGAGATCCTGGGAGAGATCAACTTCTTCGGCGCGGACGGCACCGACTTCGAGAGCGCGGGTGCGCGGATTCACTGTTCCGTGGACGGGACTCCCGGAACGGGCGTCATGCCCGGGGACCTGGTCTTCTCTACGACTCCTCCGGGGTCTGAGACGCTTGCCGCGCGGTGGACAATCGCCGCGGAAGGGACGCACATCATCGCAGCGTCCACGGCGCCGGCGAGCGTGGCGACCAGCACGGGCACGGCGGCCTCGGCCATCCTTGCCGTCACGGGTGGTGTCGGCGGAGCGACGAGCATCGCGACGACGGGAACCGGCGGCGTGGGCGGCGGATTCTCGCTTACGGGCGGGGCTGGCGGACTGGCGGCCCTGGCCGTAACCTCGGGAACGGGAGGCGCCGGCGGGGCCTTCGCCCTGACGACGGGTGCGGGTGGTGCCTCGGCCGTCACGGGAGCAGGTGCCGGGACCGGCGGCGCCGGCGGCGCCATCGACCTCGTCACTGGCGCTGGCGGGGCCGTCTCGACCTCGTCGGGCACGAACACGGGCGGAGCGTCTGGTGCCGTCAGCATCTCTAGCGGCACGGGCGGAGCGGCTGCCGGCGGCACGGACACCGGCGGCGCCTCGGGCCCCATCACCATCCAGACCGGGACGGGAGGTGCGGGCGACCTCGGCGGCGCATCCGGCGACCTCACCCTCGGAACTGGAGCCGTGGGCGCTGGTGGTTCGCCCACGCCCGGAGTCATCGTCTTCAAGACGGCTGCCACCGAGCGCATTCGCATCTACGGCGAAGGCATGGTGGTCGGCCACACCACGAAGTTGGCGATCTCGGATGGCGACGGAAGCACGAACTGCACGCCGGAGGTGCAGATCGTCGGGACGACCAAGGCGGACTCCTCGGTGCTCATCGCGAACTTCAGCGCGACCGAGACTTCCGCTGCCGCGCCTGCGCTGAACTTCCTCAAGTCGGCGCACGCGACCATCGGGAGCAACACGGCCGCCGAGAGCGCAGGGATTCTCGGAGAGATCAACTTCTTCGCGGCCGACGGTTCGGACTTCGAGAGCGCAGGCGCCCGCATCCACGCCAAGATGGACGCGGTGGCGTCTACCGGTGCGGCACCGGCGAGCCTCGTCTTCTCGACGACCCCGGCGGCGTCCGAGACACTGGCCGCGCGCTACACCGTGTCGGCTCAGGGGTTGCACACCATTGCCGCCTCGACGACTCCGGCTTCGGTGGCCTCGACGCCCGGCACGGCGGCGGGGGCGATCCTGACCGTCACCGGCGGCGTCGGCGGAGCCACGACCAACGCGAGCGGTGTCGGCGGCATCGGCAGCGGCTTCGTTCTCACCGGAGGGGCCGGCGGGGCTTCCAGTGGCGGGACGGCCGCCACGGGCGGCGCTGGCGGCGCGTTCGCCTTGACCACTGGAGCCGGCGCGGCTTCGGCGGCAGCTGGCGCC
>JBDREM010000114.1:0-9507 GCA_043819695.1 Planctomycetota bacterium | reverse complement strand
CGCCATCGCCCACGCCGTTGCGGAGACCGCTGAATGAGCGAACTTCGTCGCGGGCCATTGAGTCTTTGCGTCGCCATCGCCACAGTGTGGGTGCTGGCCGCGCTTTGCACCGGGGCCGGTGCCGAGCCGGCGTTCGAGATCTACGAGCGCCCGAACGCGGCCGTGAGCGGCGGCAAGGTTTATCTGTTCGCGGCGATCAAGGACGCGGCGATCAAGGACGCGGCCAGCAAGACTGTTGTTTGTCTTCGGCAGGATGCCGAGGGCGAGTGGCACCGGCTGGCCGAGCTCCGGGCCGACTGCAGTTGCGTGACCGCGGCGGACGGCATGCTCTACCTGTTCCTGCCAAAGTCCGTCATCGGACTGAACGCAGCCAACTGCAAGAAGACGGCCGAGGCGCCGTGGCCGTTCAACTGGCGAGCGCAGTCGGCAATGGTCGCCGGCGGCCGGATGACGGCGTTCGGTGTCGTCGGCGGGCGGCTTCAATCGGCGTCTCCCGCCGCGGTTAACGAGGGCGAGGTGCTCGGCGAGAAGTGGGACTACGAGGCCGTGCCCGTGGAAGGGCAGGGGAGTTGCGTTCAGGTGCGGGCGGTGCTCGCCGGCGGGAAGCAGTGGCTGTTCTGGACGACGAAGGGGCCGGCCGACCGGGTCGACACGCTCTGGGCGGCGGAACTGGCCGGCGGGAAGCCGGAGCGCACGTCGAGGCTCGCAACTATCGGCGGCCACGCGGAGTTCTCGGCTCTCGAGTTCGACGGCGAGCCGATGATTATCTACGCCGGCTTGCCCGAGCGGCTAAAGGACCCGGCGTTCGTCAGCTACCGCAGGCGCCGCGAGAATGTGTGGCGGCCGGACGAGCTCGCCCGATCGGTGACGAACGTCTTCAACGAGCGCACACAGACGCTGAGCGCCGTCAGTGCCGGCGAAAAGGTTTACCTGTTTCTCGGGACGGAGTACCGCATCCTGGGTGCGACATACGACGGTGCGAAGTGGACGCGGCCGCGCGCCGTGCTGAGCGACAAGTCGATGGACGTGCTCATCGATCATTTCGGCATCCTGCTCGGCGCGCTGGGCGCCGCAGCGCTCGTCGTGCTGGCGTCGCTTGTCCGGTCGACGTTCCTGCCGCGCCGCGCGATCATCGCCGGCGTCGAGTATGAGTTCGCGCGCTGGTGGCAGCGGGGCGGAGCGTATCTACTCGATGTCCTCATCGCGATCGTTGCCGTGATGGCGATACATGTCCTCGCGCGGCACGAGGCGACCGTCGTGAGCGCGAGCGTCGCGATGTTCTCGTTCGAGATGTTCTACTTCACCGTGTGTGAGGCTCGCTCGGGCAAGACGATTGGCAAGCGGCTGTTCGGGATCATTACGGTCAGCCGGAACGGCGGGTACCCGAACTGGGGGCAGGCTGCGGCCCGAAATCTGCCGCGCGCCCTGCTGGACTCGCTCTCGCTGATGGCGGCCGGCGCGTTCCTCGCGCTCGTGGCCATTCTGAACACGCGGAGCTCGCAACGGCTGGGCGACCTTGCCGCGGGAACACATGTCGTCAAAGAACACAGCAGAAGATAGCAGGCGGGGGCTCGTGGGCGCCGCGAGCGGTGCGGCGCTGACGGTGCTGATGCTCCTTGCTGCATTTCCGCCGCTCGAGCTTGCCGTCTTCGCATGGTGCGCGCTCGTGCCGCTTCTGCTCGTGCTTCGGGAGGCGCGCGGCAAGCTCGCCTGGCTGCTCATCTGGCTCGCCGGTTGGGCGTTCGGCATCGGCGGGTTCTTCTGGGCCCGGCACGTAACCGTGCTCGGCATGGTACTGCTCGGCCTCTACATATCGGTGTACTTCCTCGTCTTTTGCGCCGCGGCGCGGTGGCTGTCGTTCCGGAAGGGAATGCCGCTGGCGTTCGCGGCCGCGCTGGTCTGGACGTCGCTCGAGGTGATTCGCGGGGTGTTTCTGACCGGCCTGCCGATGCTGTTCCTCGCGCACACCCAGTATGAGGCGCTGCCGGTGATCCAGGTCGCCGACCTGACGGGTGCGGCCGGCGTAACGTTCTGGATCGCGGCCGTCAACGGGATCCTGGCCGATGCGATCTGTTACTTCCGGCAGCGTGCGCCGCGGCGGGGTGCGCGCCGCGTCCTGATCGCGGCCGTGTTTGTGCTCGTCATTTCGGCGTTTGCTCAGTGGTACGGCTCGTTCCGCCTGAACACCATCGTGACGCGGCGTGGGCCGAGCATCGCCCTCATCCAGGGAAACATCCCGCAGGACGTGAAGAACCGCCTCACGGAAGAGGACGTGGAGGACATCTTCCGCAAGCATTTGGCGATGACGGACGAGGCCCAGGCCGGGCGGCCGCCGCGCATGGTGATCTGGCCCGAGACGATGACGCCGTACGGCCTGTTCGACCTCGACTACGAGGAGGCGGTCCGGCGGCGGATCAGCGGCCTCCGCGAGGAAGAGCGGCTCGAGGACGCAAGGTACCACGTGCAGCGGCTCCGAAAGACCGCCCGATGGCGCCGGCTCCTCTATGAGCGGCAGCAGCGCTCCGCGCTCCTGCTCGGCTCGGGAAGCTACTCGCCGGGCGACAAGGAAGTCCTGCTCTACAACAGCGTCCGATTCCTCCCGGGCGGCGGCCGCGGGCCGACCGCGCGGTACGACAAGATTCACCTCGTGCCGTTCGGCGAGTACGTCCCGCTGAAGCCGCTCATCGGCTGGATCGTCGGGCCGCTCATTCCGTTCGAGCAGGGCCTGACGCCCGGCGCCGGCCAGCCTCTGTTCGAGATCGACGGGTGGCGTTTCGCGCCGACGATCTGCTTCGAGGACCAGTTCCCGCGCCTCACGGCCGACTTCGGCCGGGGCGGGCAGAAGATGGACTTCATCGTCAACGTGACGAACGAGGGTTGGTTCAAGGACGGGACGGAGCTCGACGAGCACCTCGCCATCGCGGTCTTTCGCGCGGTCGAGTGCCGCGCCGGTTTCGTTCGCGCGGCCAACACCGGGATATCCGCGTTCATCTCGCCCACCGGCCGCATCCTGTCGCGGCTGATCGTTGACGGGCGCGACCGCGAGGTGGGCGGCGTGCTTCGCGGGCACGCGACGACGACCGACCTGCGCTCGCCGTACCTCGCCCTGGGCGAGCTCTTCGGGTGGTTGTGCGTGGCCGTGTGGGCGTTGTGCAGCGCCGGCCTCGCCCTGGCGAACATCAAGCCGCCGGCACGCCGGCCCTCGGCCGCCGAATAATCCGGCTGGTCGCCAAGATTTAGGTTGTCTCGCCGGGGGGCGTAGCCTATAATAATCGTGTTGGCGCGGAGGCGGCCGGCGACGCGTCCGGTGCTCTTTTTTGCGCTTGACAAGCGCCGGCGGCTGCAATATGATCCTTGAGCGCCGTCAATGTTTCGGCGCTTCCCAACTTGGTTGGTCTGCAATTCACTGCAGGAGGCCGCAATGGGTACCCTCACAAAGACGTTTGTTGTTCTCAACCTCGTGTTCAGTATCGCGTTCGTCATGGTCAGCGCGACCGTTCTCTCCCAAAGACAGCATTGGAAGGTCAAGCACAACGACCTGCAAAGCAAGTACGCGGGGGAGAAGAGCGCATGGGCGGGGGAGAAGCGCGAGCTCGAGCAGGCCAACAACGCGCTGAAGGACGACAGGGACAAGCACAAGAAGGACGCGGGGGACCTCCGGAAAGAGCTGGATACAAGCAAGGCGACAGTCGCCGAGCAGCAGGACGCCATCACCGAGTGGAAGAAGAAGGAAGAAGACGCGAACAGGCGCGTGGAACTCCTCAGCCAGAACGTGAACCGGCTGGCGAGCGATCTTGCCGCCACGCAGAAGGCGAGGGACGACGCCCGGGGCGACCTGACCAAGACCCGCGCTCAACTGAGCACTCGGAACATGACGCTCATGGGGCTGCGCGCGGAGCTCGCCGACCAGAACCTCAGACACAAGGAAGTTCTTCACAGGTACCGCATCGCAACTGAGCAGATCAAGTATGACAAGGAGGTGCTGGCCAGGGTGGAATCCGCCGCTCCCGACGTGTTCAGGACGGCGGTGAAGGGCACGGAGGGCGGGGTGGCCGTTCCGCCCGTCGATCAAATCCGGGCCGTGGTCCAGGCCGTCAACCCGAATGCCAAACTCGTCGTGCTCAACGTCGGCTCCAAGAGCACACCCGCCGTAAAGAAGGGCTACCGGTTCCTGGTCTACCGCGGGCGGGTCTTCGTGGCGGCCGTCAGCGTCACCAGCGTCGAGGGCGAATTGTGCGCGGCAAAAGTGATCGACCCGCCCACAAGCGAGATCATCCAGGTGGGCGATAGCGCCGTAACCCAGACATACTGAGCCGCCCGTTCGGCGGACAGGAGCAAACGCAATGGCAGATTCGGAAGGCCGGCCAGGCATGTTCGCCGCGATCAGCGTCGTTTCCCTCGTTTTCATGGTCATCGGCATCGCAATTGCCGTGGTCCAGTGGGTATCGTACGCCGCCGATCTGCCGCCCGGGCCGCGCACCACGCCGGCGGCGCCCAGCCTGTCGTCCCACATCGGGTCCGCCGAAAGCTCCGGCGACGACGGAGTTGGCGCTGGAGCGGGCACATCGCGCCCTGCCGATGAGAAGCCGAAGGCCGGAACGGGCGGGGCCGAAGTCAAACCACCGGTCGGCGACGACGGCATCGAGTTCTGACCGGGCGGGCCGCGTACCACTCGCTGAGGGAGCCTACGTGATTCTCGATTGGGTCATAGGCCTGTTTTCCAAGGACATGGGGATCGACCTCGGCACGGCCAACACGCTCGTCTGCGTGAGGGGCCGGGAAGAAATCATCTCGGAACCCTCCGTCGTCGCCGTCAAGAAAGGCACCAACAAGGTGCTGATGAACGGGGAGGCGGTCGGCAACTGCGCAAAGGAGATGGGCGAGAAGGTCCCGCCATCGATCCAGGTCATCCGTCCGCTCAAGGACGGCGTGATCGCCGACTTCGACATCACCGAAGCGATGCTGCGGTACTTCATCCGGAAGGTGCACAACCGCCATCGCCTGTTCAACCCGCGCATCGTCATCGCCATCCCGTCCGGCATCACGCCCGTCGAGAAGCGCGCGGTCTTCAACTCGGCGCAGCGGGCCGGCGCCCGCAAGGTCTACCTGATCGAGGAGCCGAAGGCGGCCGGGATCGGGGCCGGCCTGCCCATCACCGAGCCCGTCGGCAGCATGATCGTCGACGTCGGCGGCGGCACGACCGAGGTCGCCGTCATGTCGCTCGGCGGCGTCGTCACCGCCACGAGCATACGCGTCGCCGGTGACGAAATGGACCAGGCAATCATCGAGTACTGCAAGCGGAAATTCAACCTCGACATCGGCTGCCGGAGCGCCGAGCGCGTGAAGATCGAGGTGGGATGCGCCTATCCGCTCGAGACCGAGGTCGAGACGGTCGTGAAGGGGCGCGACCTTGCGACCGGCTTGCCGCGCGCGCAGAAGCTCAGTTCGGCCGATATCCGCGATGCGCTCGAAGGCCCCATCGAGGCCATCTGCGAGGCTATCCTCCAGACGCTCGACCATACGCCGCCGGAGCTCGCCGCCGACCTCGTCGACCTCGGCATAACGATGACGGGCGGCGGATGCCTGCTCCGCGGGCTCGACAAGGTCATCGAAGAAAGGACGCATCTTTCGGTCGTCATCGCGGACGATCCGCTTGGTTGTGTTGCGCGGGGCACCCGCGAGGTGCTGCTGCACCTCGACAAGATGAAGTCCGTCCTCGAAAGCGGCGATGATGAGTATTAGGCTCCGCCCTCGCACCAGAATCCTCCTCGGCTGCGTCGCGGTGTTCGGCCCGCTGCTTGTCCCCGCGCGCCACACCTCGTCGTTCAGCATCAGTTGTGTTTCGCTGTTCGAGCCGGTGCAGAGGCCGCTGGCGCGCGGCGGCCGGCTGCTCGCATCGTCGCTCGATTTTCTCGGCTCGTTCGGCGGCGCCGCCGCCGAGAACCGGAGGCTCAAGCAGCGGATCACCGCGCTCACCGAAGAGCGCGAGGTCTGGCGCGCCCGCGCGGCCGAGAAGGACCGAACGCTCGCCACGCTCGGGAGATTCCGGCGGTACCAGCAGGCGCTGGGCCCGAACCAGGCGGTCGAGGTCGAAGAAGCCGAAGTGATAGGGGAGGGCGCCGGAGCGCGCCTCGGCGTCCTCTTCGTCGACCGCGGGTCGGGCGACGGTATCGAAAAGGGAATGGCCGTCGCGGCCGGCCGGTCGGTCGTCGGGACCGTGCAGGCCGTGTCGGCGTCGGTCAGCTCGGTTCTGCTCGTCACGAGCCCTGCGTCGAAGCTCGACGGCCGCGTGACGTCGACCGGCGAGCGCGGCATCGTCGTCGGAAACGGCGACGGCACGATGCGCATGATGTACCTGTCGAAGGCCATGCCGAAGAACGGCGACAGTGTCCTTACCACGGGGCTGGGCGGCGTGATCCCGGAGCACTTCGTGCTCGGGAGGGTCGTCAGCGCGACGAGGCGCTCGGGCACGCTTACCTATGACGTGACCCTCAGGCCGCTGCACGACCTCGATCGTCTCGCCGGCGTGGTCGCCGTCAAGCCGGCCTTCTCGCCGCGGGACCTCCCCCGCGACAGCAACGATGGAGCGCGACGCGATGACCGATAGCCCGGCAACGACCGCCCGCGTGGAGAAGCACAGCGTGTTGCACCACGCCGCCGTCGACTACGCGGCGCAGAAGTACCTGACTGGGAGCGCCTGAGCTACGACATCGAGCCGACCGCGAGCGAGCACTGGCGCCGCCGTTACTGGCGCCTCTGGTTCCGCGGGCACTGGGTCGAGCACGTCCTCGGCCAGCGCTACTGGCTCGAGATGGGCGACGAGAACTTCGGCATATTTGAGCGCGGCGAGCGGCACAACCCCCTCCTCGTCGAGCGCGTAGCCGACCGCCTGATCGTCGGCTGGGAGAACCTCGGCATCATCCTCTGGGCCTCCGACTGGGGCCTCGACCTTCATGAGGTCATCGAGATACTGAAGAAGCTCAACATCAACCACGTTCAGGTGAACGGCCACAGCGTCGACGAATTCTGGGGCCCGCTGCTGAGCTGACCGACCCCGACCCTTCAGGGAGGCACCAATGCCCGTTCCCCCCGATTACCCGGAAGATTACCCGCCAAACGAGAACGGAGCGCCCGGCGAAGACGACGAGCTCTTCGAATCCGAACGCAACATCGAGCGCATACTCGATTACCTCGACCTGATGCACGCGAAGGACATCGAGCGGACCGGCTCGTTCGAGGACGATGACCAGGCGATACACTTCACCGTCGCACTCGGCGACCCGCAGGCCGAGTTCCCCGGCTTCGCCTGCTTCGTCAAGGACGCCTGGGTCGACATCTGCCTCCTGCGCGACTGGTCCACCAACATCCGCCTCAAGTTCCGCACCCACGCCGAGGAAATAATGAACACCCTCGGGCTGAGCGGCGTGAGCATCTACTTCATGGCCGACGAGGACACGCTCTACATGTCGCACCGCGTCTTCACCGAGGGCTTCAACTTCGACGTCTTCCGCGCTTCCATCTGGTCGCTCGTCGACGCGCAGAGCCGCGTCGCCGCCATCCTCGACAAGGCCCGCTGACCGCCGCGCCGCCCGGCCCATCTTCCCAGCCTCTTGGGGGGGCCTCGCGCTTCGGGAAACAGGGCCTCAGAACGCCGCTGAGGCGTTCGGCGCGGAACCGTTGGCATCAAGAGGCAGGATGTCCGCAATCCCCGTCGACTCGCGTCCCGGCCTGCCGCGTCCGCAACACCACATAAGAAAGATTATCGGACTATGCCGATCCGGGAGCCGCAGGACCGGTCTGGCCGTCCCGCTCTGCCCCCAGTCGCTGTCTGTATTGAGCCTCCTTGGCCCTATTGCTGCATCAAGTCTGCCTGCCAGCACTTGCCGCTAGTCCGCGTCAAGCAGCCAGACGGCCATCGAGCCGGGGGCGCGGTTCGCCCAGGCGTAGTAGGGCACGGCCGTGAGGGCCAGTCTGTCCGTCGCGGGCGTGCCCGTGCGGTAGAGGTCCTTGGCGGGCGGGGTGCGCGGGGCGAAGCCATCTGCGCAGAGGACGGTCACGCCGGCGAGTAGTCTGGGCTTGTGGGCCGCTTTCAGTTTCGCGCTGGCCGGCAGGGCGAGCGTGCGAACGTCGACGTTGTGGTCGACTTCCTCGAGGCAGTAGACGAGCGGGCCGCGCTGCAGCGCGACGCGGCCGGCGTTCGCGACGACGGCCGGGTGAGATCGAAGCCTCAGGATCGGCATCTCGAGCCGCAGGTCGATGCGGTCGCCCGGGCGCCACGTTCTCGCGATCCGCGCGTAGCCTTTGCGAACGCGGAAGGGCGCCCGCTTGCCGTTGATGCGCACGGCCGCCCTCGGGCTCCACGCGGGGAGGCGCAGGCAGATGGCGAACCGGGCAGGGCGCTCGGCGTCGACCTCGAGCCGCACGTCGCCCGAGCGCGGGAGGCCGGTCGCTTGCCGCAGCGTGATCCCCTGCCCCGCGACGACCGCCCTGCCCTCCCCGCCGATGTACAGGTGCACGTAAAGCTCGTTCGGCGTCGCCGAATATACGTAGCCGCCGAGCGACGCGAGCAGGCGGACGACGTTCGACGGGCAGCAGGCGCACCCGAACCACGGCTGCCGGCGGTTGGTCCTGCGCGGCGGGCCGGGCTCGCCGCTGTGCGCGAGCGGGTTCACGTAGAAGAAGTGCTTGCCGCCGAGGCCGACGCCGGCGAGGAATCCGTTGTAGAGCGCTCGCTCCATCACGTCGGCGTATTGGCCGTCGCCATTGATCTGCAGCATTCGGTGCGCCCAGAAGACGAGCCCGATCGCGGCGCAGGTTTCGGCGTATGCCTCTTCGTTCGGCAGGTCGTAGTCGGCGCCGAACGCCTCGCCGCGGTGGCTGGCGCCGACGCCGCCGGTCACGTACATCTTGCGCTCGACGACGCTCCGCCACAGCCGGCGGCAGGCGGCGAGCAGTTCGGCATCGCCCGTCTCGGCGGCCACGTCGGCCATTCCCGAGTAGAGGTACATCGCGCGAACGGCGTGGCCGACGGCCTCGGCCTGCTCGCGGACGGGCTTGTCGGCCTGACAATAATCATAGGTCCTCGCCCAGTAAGACGCGGGATCGTCGCCGCGGGCCTTCGCTTCCTTGTCGTAGTAGTGCGGTTTGCGGCCGCGCTCATCGACGAAATACTTGCTCAGGCGCAGGTAGCGCTTCTCGCCGGTCGCGCGGTAGAGCTTGACGAGCGCGAGCTCGATCTCCTCGTGGCCGGGGTATCCGCGTCTCTTGCCCTTCGACCTCCCGAAGACGCTGCCGATGTAGTCGGCGTATCGGCACATGACGTCGAGCAGCGCCCGCCGGCCGGTCGCATTGAAGTGCGCGACCGCGGCCTCCATCAGGTGGCCGGCGCAATAGAGCTCGTGGCAGTCGCGGAGATTGCTCCACCGCTTGTCGGGCTCGACGGGCGTGTAGTGCGTGTTGAGATAGCCGTCAGGCTGCTGCGCCGTGGCGAGCAGGGCGACGACGCCC
>JBDREM010000113.1:0-12494 GCA_043819695.1 Planctomycetota bacterium | reverse complement strand
TATCTTGGGCATACGGACGTCCGGACGACGGTCAAGTTCTACCAGAAGATCCGCCCGGAAGTCTTGAAGCAAACGATGCTGCGGGTCCGGAAGACGGGCACGTCGTGACATGGCAAACACAAATCATGTTACACATCATGTTACGGTGCCCTTGGCGGGCCGAAATCAGATCCTCACAAAGCAGAAGGCCTCGCAGCGTAAGTTACTGCGGGGCCTTCACTTACATTGGTGCCGAAGGGGAGATTCGAACTCCCACAGCCCGAAGGCCACTAGGTCCTGAACCTAGCGCGTCTGCCAGTTCCGCCACTTCGGCCCGCTGTGAGTCTATGTCGAATTGTATCCGGTGACCGGCAAATGTCAAGTGTATGCGAGGGCGAGCCATTTGCGTTGTGCGTGTCGAGGGCATCCTGCCCTCGCGTGTCGCGGCCATCTTGGCCGCGATGAGGTCGTTTTTCGAGGCCGGGACGGCCTCGAGACACGAAGGCGAGACGCCGCGGACATTCTTGTCCGACGACACGCTACGGAGCCACATCGCAAATGGCTCAGGGCAAGCGGCGCCGGAGTCGATATTCTTTTCGCGGGGTAGCCCCGAAACGGGAAGTGCTCGCGTCCCCCTCATTCTCGTCCTGTTCTCGCCTTCGCCTACCCGGCGTCTTTGTCGCCCCGGACGCGGCAGAGCGGGTCCCTCCGACGGGAGGCATGTCGATTTGGCGCGCGGCTTGAAGGGCCCTGCTCCGTCGGGGCCGCCCTGATGACGGCGATCACGACGAGATTCCCCGCGTTGAGCGTATCGACACAGCGGCGCGCGGCGCCGGGAATGCTTGACTCGCGCGGCGGATTTTGTGACAATCTCTGCCGCCATGTCCATGCGAACGAAGACCTTGGTCGTGGGAGGTGACGGGGTTGCTTCTGCCGCGATCAAGGAAGCTGCCGGGATTCTGGCGTCGGGCGGGCTGGTTGCTTTCCCGACGGAGACGGTGTACGGCGTCGGCGCAAACGCGGGCGACGCGGCCGCGGTCGAGCGGCTGCGCGCGCTGAAGGGGCGCCCGGAGGGGAAGCCTTTCAGTGTGCACATCGCGGACCGGGCCGAACTGGCCGATCTCGTGAACCCGGTGCCGGTGATCGCGCAGAAGCTGATGGATAAGTTCTGGCCGGGGCCGTTGACGATCGTGTTCGGCCGGTCGGATGATGCGGTCGGCGTGCGGCTGCCGTCGCACGAGATCGCGGCGGCGTTTCTTCGCGCGTGCGGTGTGCCGGTGGTGGCGCCGAGTGCGAACCTCGCGGGCGAAGCCCCGGCGATCTCGGCGGACGAGGTTTCGGCGGCGCTCGGCGGCCGAGTCGATGCGATTCTGGACGGCGGCGACGCGCCGCTCGGGCAGCCGAGCACGGTCGTGCGCGTCTGGCGGACCGGTTGGGATGTCCTGCGCGAGGGCGCGGTCCCGTCGGCTGAGGTCGAGCGGGCATTGCGAAGGAACATCGTCTTCGTCTGCACGGGTAACAGTTGCCGCAGTCCGATCGCGGCGGCCCTTTGCCGCGAGATGCTGGCCAAGCATCTCCGCGTCGAGGAGGACGATCTCGAAGCGATGGGCTACGAGGTGCTGTCGGCGGGTACGGCGGCGGCGGGCGGCGGGCGAGCGAGCGAGAGCGCGCTGGCTGCGGCCGCGGATGCCGGGCTGGACGTGTCGTGCCACCGCTCGCAGCGGCTGACGGCCGAGATGCTGGAGAGGGCGGACAGGGTGTATGCGATGAACGAGCATCACGCGGCCGCCGCGCGCGATATCTGCCCGGGCGCGGCGGGCAGGATCGAACTGCTCGACCCGGACGGCGGGACGATCGAGGACCCGATCGGCCTGCCGCTCGAGTCGTTTCGCGGGGTGGTCCGGCACATGCGCCGGTGCGTGGAAAGGCGGGTGACGGAGCTGTGAAGATAGCAGTGGCAGCGGATCACGCCGGCCGGGCCGACAAGGTTTGGGTTGCCGAGCGGCTGAGGCGCCTTGGCCACGAGGTGGAGGACTTCGGGGCCGATTCCGACGAGCCCTGCGATTATCCCGACTTTGCGGCGAAGGCGGCGGGCGCGGTCGCGTCGGGCGAGTGTGAACGCGCGGTCCTCATCTGCGGGACGGGCATTGGGATGTCGGTCGCGGCAAACAAGATCCGCGGGATCCGCGCGGCCGCATGCCAAACGGCCGGTGCGGCGAAGCTGAGCCGGGCGCACAACGACGCGAACGTGTTGTGCCTTGGGTCCCGCTTGACGGGCCGCCAGGCAATTAGCGAGATCGTGGACGTCTGGCTGGCGACGGAGTTCGAGGGCGGCCGGCACGAGGAGCGCGTCAAGAAGATTATGGCGCTGGAAGAAAGGGAGACGTGTTGACGGCCGGACTTCGCCAGAGCTTGCTCGCCATGTGTCTTGTCGTTCTTTTCGTTCCGGGCGCCGGCGGCGCCGAGCGTGCGGCCAAGCCGACGAAGGTCGGGAGGGTGCGAGAGATCGCCAGGACGCTGTACGTTCGCGCGGACCGCCGGGATTTCGATTACGTCCGCGGCATCGGGCTGGTCGTGGGAAACGTGCGTTTCATTCCTCCCGGCTCCGAGCAGCTCATCGTGGCGGACGCGGGCGTCATCTGGCTGAAGCGGAAGGAAGCGTACCTCGAGGGCAACATTCGCATCTACAAGACGCTTGGGGAGCCGATAGACCCGCGCGAGTTTTACGTGCCCAAGCCCGACCTGAACGACCGGACGGGCCTCGAGCCGGGCGAGTCGCTCGAAGAGGCGGGCGACGTCGACGACCTCTTCAAGGCGAGGAGCAAGCCGGCGATCCTGGTCGACACGCGCGTCCACGTGTCCGAGGCGGAACGTGTTTATGTGAATTGGGCGGACGGCACGGCGTATCTGGTGAAGCCGACGATGCGGTTCGCGGAGGCGGACCGCGTCGCCAACTGGGTAATGGTCGCCCCGTCGGTCGAGGGGATCGCGACGTACGAAGTGCCCATTGTCGACAAGAACGGGAAGCCGACGGGGAAGTTCGAACACCGGCGGCATTACGTGATGAAGAACGCGACGTTCACCACCTGCACGTTCAAGCATCCGCACACGCGGTTCACGACGACGTTCGCCGACCGGGTCGACGGCGACCGCATGAAGATGAAGAACGTCCTGTTCTACATCGGCGACACGCCGGTTTTCTATTTCCCGTATGCCTACAAGGATCTGGAGTACGACTGGCCTTGGATGAGGGCGGCTTTCGGGTCTTCGTCGCGCATGGGGACGTTCGCCAGCGTGCAGTTCAAATTCACGCCGATGAAGGGCGTCGAGGTGAGGCCGCGCGTCGAGGCGATGACCGAGCGCGGCGTCGCGTACGGATTGGCGGTCGAGTATGAGTTCGGGCACGACAAGGATATCCGCGGCGTGCTCGATGCGTTCTGGATCCCGAGCGACAACGGGACGGACGAGTTGGCGG
This sequence comes from Planctomycetota bacterium, assembly GCA_043819695.1. Lineage (GTDB taxonomy): Bacteria > Planctomycetota > PUPC01 > PUPC01 > PUPC01 > CAYLQD01. The sequence goes on along the minus strand of JBDREM010000113.1, from coordinate 9,040 downwards.
ACACGAGCCGGAAGCGCTCGCCGTGGCCGGGGACCTGGCCGCCGGGACTGGGGACGGGCGTGCTGCCCAACGACGTCTCGCTCGGCGTGACCAACCGGTACCGCATCAAGTTCGAGCATCAGCAAGAAACGCAACTCGCCGACCGCTACGGGCTCGAGCTCGACGTCGAGGTGCACAAGTTCAGCGATGCGGGCGTCTATCGGGAGTATTTCGAGAAGGAGTTCAAGACCGAAAAGGATCCCGAAACGCGGCTGCTGCTGAAGCTCCAGCGGGACAACTGGGCCGCGTTCATCCACATCAAGAAGCAGATCAACAGCTTCATGACGCAAACGGAATATCTGCCTCAGATCGGTTTCAACTTGATCGCCCAGCCCATCGGAGGCGGGTTCCTTTTCACGACCGACACCGAACTGGCCCGCGTGACCACGCGTTATGCCGACACGCTTGGGAGAGCGGGGCAGACGAACCTGGCGATCACGCGGCGGCAAATCCGCTGGAACGAGTATAGCCGGCCGCTCGCGCTGACGCTGCGGGAAAACGATACAGACAAGTTGACGTCGTGGCGGCTCGACACGGTCAACATAATCTCGCGCCCGTTCGAATGGTCGATCTTCAACATCGAGCCTTACGTCGGCTGGCGCGGCACCTGGTATCAGCACGGGATCAACGGAACTCGCGGAGGCTACGGCCCCATCGTCGCGCCGGTCCCGCCGGCCGGGCCGATTCCGCCGGGCATCGCCGTGCTGCCGACACGGACGGACGACGTTCGCCGCAGCCAAGTCCTGGCCGGCGGCCGTATCGCGACCCAGTTCCACCGCGTCTACGACGTCAGCGACCGGCCTTTCCTTCGGCGCTTCTTCGAGAACGGCCAGCGCCACATCATCACGCCGGAGATCACGTATACCTACGAGAGCCGGCCGACTGAGACGTCGCGGCACCTGCCCGAGAACGACGACGTGACGGAGCAGGACGGCCTGCACCGCATCAATTTCGCGCTGCACAACCGCTGGCAGACGAAGTGGGGAAAGGCCGAGCGCGACCCGCGAGCCCCGCTCGGCGGAGAGTGGCACCGCAGGAAGCTCGCCGTGCAGGAGGCAGGGGAGTCCGACCCCGTCGATGTCGTCGATCTGGACATGGACATTGACCTCTACACGAACCCGCGCCGCGACAACGCCCACCTCCGCGGGCAGACCAACCGGCGGTGGTCGAACCTGCGGACCGACCTGAAAGTCCGGCCGACGCGCAAGACGACCCTGTTCCTCGATACCGAGTTTGCATTCAGCGGCGCCGGGTCGAGCGGCGCGGGCGGGTTCGAGGTAATCGGAGCCGGCTTCTCGCACCAGCCGCGGCCCGATCTTGCGTTCAGCTTCGGCTACGACTACCATTTCCACGACGCGTCGCTGCTCAAGCTGGCCGCCGACTGGGAGCTGAACCCGAAGTGGCACCTGCGGTTCGACATTCAGCACGACATTTCCGGCGGCGGCGACTGGGACCGCACGGTCGAGATCGCCCGGCGGTTCCACGAATGGCAGATCATGCTGGGCTATGAGTTTGACAAGGGCGACGACGACAGCATGGTCACGATCCACGTGAGCCCGACGCGCACGCAGTTGCATCGCCCGAGCTGGCGGTTCCAGCCGCGGAGCGTCGAGGCGTTTCAGTTGGCCGAGAGCGCGAGGTGAATCCAATGCCGAAGGTCGTCTATCCCGGCTCGTTCGATCCGATCAGCTACGGTCACATAGATCTGGTCGAGCGCGGGCTGAAAGTCTTCAGCGAGCTGACCGTCGCGGTCGCCCACAATGAAGGTAAGGGCCCGCTCTTCACGATGGAAGAGCGCGTCGAGATGGTCGGCGAAGCGCTGAGGGGCGTGCCCAACGTGAAGATCGACAGCTACGACGGGATGACGGTCGACTACGTCCGCTCGGCCGGGGCGTCGATGATCCTGCGCGGCATTCGGACAATCTCCGACTTCGAGTACGAGTTCCAGATGGCGCTGACCAACCGGCATTTCGCCGATGACGTCGAGATGGTTTTCATGATGACGAGCAGCAAGTATTCGTACCTCAGCTCGCATTTCATCAAGGAGATCGCGACGCTCGGCGGCGACGTGTCGGCGTTCGTCCCGCCGTTCGTCGAAGAACGCCTGAAAGAGAAGCTGCTGAAACGGAACTCATAGCCCATGACAGATGATGCCGGCCAGGCCGAGGACCAGGGGCCGCGCGCCGTATCCGAGGATGAGGCCGGCGCCCCACCGCCCAAGCCGCCGTGGCCGCTGGTCGGCCCCGACGTCGACGTCAAGCGGCTGACCCTCATCATCGTCATCTGTCTCGGCGGCCTGATCTACTTCTTCTGGGACGACGTCCGCGACGTCATCCAGCCGCCCGAGATCGTCGCGACGTCCGTCCCGGCCGATGCGCTCAACCCCGAGCACGAGGTCAAGGTCAACTCGGGCGCGCTCGGCGTCACGTTCAGCAAGATCGGCGCCGCGATCACCGGCCTGACGTGGACCAATCCGCAGGACGGGCACGCCGAGACGCTCATCTCGCAGGATGGCGCGGCTAACCGGGCGCTCGCCGTCGAGCTGCCGGGACGCGAGAAGTCGGCCGGCGGCGCCTTCAAGCTGATGAGCAAGACCGAGAGGGACGGCATCACCGCGATTGTGTTCAGGAACGACGATTTCGGCGACGGCCTCGTGCTGGCCAAGACGTTCCGCATCCACTCGGACAAGCCCTTGATCGAGCTTGACGTCGAGATCAACGACGTCCCGATGGGCGACCCGATCAACGAGCGGGGCTACGGCCTCAGGATATCGAACGCCGTCGGCCTTCCTGAGGAACTGAGCAAGGACGACCCGCTGATATCGGTGCGGTCGGACCAAATCGTCGATCATCATCCCGTGCGGCGCGTCTCGGGCACGCGGGGATGGCCGAATGAGGATGAGCGGAAGCGCGCCGGCCACAGCGGCGTCGAAGGCATCCCGACCCTCGAATGGGTCGCCACGGCGAGCAAGTACTTCGGGCTGATCGTTCGCCCGGACAAACCGATGCCCGGCGCAATGATGACGTTCACGCGGACGGGCAGGTGCGCGGCCGCCGTCACGCTCCTGGTCACGCCCAGGACCGCGACGCGCCGCGTCTCCAACACGTTCCACGTCTACGCCGGGCCGAAGGAATACGACGCCCTGTCGGGCCTGCCCGGCCGGCAGCAGGAATCGATCAACTACTGGTACTTCGGCCGGCTGGCCACGGTCCTGCTCAAGCTTGTGCACGACAAGACCGTGGCGAACTACGGCCTCGCCATCATCATCGTGACGCTCATCTTCCGTGTCCTCATGTGGCCGGTGACGAGGTACAACCTGCGGGCGATGGTCGACCTCAAGCTTGCGAACGCGAAGCTCGCGGACGTCGATGCTCGCGAGCCGCCCCGCGCCGAGGACGATGCAAAGGAGTGGCTCGAAGAGCTCCTGCCGCTCAAGGAGGCGGGCGCGGCCCGGCCGGCCGAGCGGCGACACGCCCGCACCGAGTGGCTGAAGGACCAACTCGCCGCGGACACGCCGCCCGACGAACTCCGGAAGCTGATCGATGACACCGGCGCGCGGGTCGTTTGGCTCAAGGAGATGCGCGGCGAATGGCTCAAGGGCGCACGCGTCTGGGAAAAGGTGCAGAGCCGGGCCACAATCGGCGCGTTCCTCCCGATGGTCATCCTGCTCCCGATCCTCCTCGTCCTCTACTACACGCTCAACGCCGGCTATGAATTCTACCGCCAGCCGCTCGCGCTCTGGATCACGGATATCTCGTCTCGAGACCCGTTCTTCGTGCTCCCCGTGCTAATGGGCCTGGCGATGATGGCGCAGTTCCGGACGATGAGCGAGAACCCGCAGAGCGAGCGAAGCTGGATACTCATGCCGGCCGCGTTCACCATCATCTTCGCGTTCTTCTCGGCCGGGCTCGTGCTGTTCTGGTTTGTCGACACCCTCGCCGGATGGCTGCAGGTGGCCCTCATCAAGCGCGGGAAGAAGCGGAAAGAGGCGGCCGCGGCAGCGGCGGCCGGCGAGGCCTGAGATGCGCGTCATCGGCGGACAGAACCGCGGCCTCAAGCTCGCCACGCCGAAGGGGCGTGAGGTCCGGCCCATCCTCGGCCGCGTCCGCGAGTCGCTCTTCGGCATCCTCCGAAACGACGTGCCCGAGGCGAACGTCGCCGACTTGTTCGCGGGGACGGGCGTGATCGGGCTCGAGGCGCTCAGCCGCGGGGCAACGTCGTGTGTCTTCATCGAGCGCGACGCCACCTGCATCGCGACCATCAAGGAGAACATTCGGCGCGCGCGCCTCGAAGACCGCTGCCGCGTCGTCCGCGGCGATGTCTTCCGTTCGGACGACCAGCTCGCCGAGCTGGACCCGTTCGGCCTGGTGTTCGTCGACCCGCCGTACCGGATGCTCCGCGGCCCGCGGAACCACAGTAAGGTCGAAAGCCTCGTCGCGCGGCTTGGCGAGCCCGACATCCTCGCCGGCGGGGGCACCCTCGTTCTTCGCTTCCCGTCCGATGCAGACATCCCGGGCCACGTCGGCCCGCTGACGCAGACCGACTGCCGGCGCTACGGCGGCATGAAAATCGCCCTGTTCAAGAAGAAATAAGGAACAGCCAAATCTCAAGAAACAAGAAACAAACAAATCTCAAGGACCAAATCAACAAACGACGACGATCTGTCGTTTCGGATTTGGTCGTTTGAGCATTATTTGGCAATTGGGATTTGAGATTTGGGATTTGTTTATATCTTGCATCTTGTATCTCGAGTTTTGGATTCCCTGACCGGAGAGAGCCATGCTGCCGAGAGAACGCGTCTTTGCGGCGCTCGAACACCGCGAGCCCGACCGGATTCCGTGGGGCGAACATTTCGTCGACTACAACGTCTTCGAGGACATCCTCGGCCGCGAGACCCTCGTCCACGCCAAGATGAAGGAGACGCAGGCCCTCTGGGACGGCCGCCGCGACGACGTCGTCGAATGCTACAAACGCGACCTGCCCGACCTTATCCGCGCGCTCGAGATGGACATCGTACCCGTCGGCCGCGTGCCCGCGAAAGACCACCGGCCGAAGCCGCTGGAGAAGCTCGACGACGAGACCTACCGCGACGACGCCGGGAACCTCTACCGCGTCTCCGCGACGACCCACGACCTGATGCCCTACAAGCGCGCACCGGTGAAGGACTACAGGCCGCCGACCATCGCTGGCATCCAGGAACAGATCGACAAGCTCGACGACCAGCCCGAGCCGGACGTGAACGATTCGAGCTGGGAGCTTGTCCATCACGTCGTCAAGGAGATGAAGGACACGCACTTCATCATGCTGTTCTGCGGCGACCTCGGCTTCCCGATGTTCGGCCCGACCGAAGAGGAGCAGTACATGAGCCTGCTGCTCGAGCCCGAAATCTGCAAGAAGCTCGCCGAGCTGAACGGCAAGCGGCTCGTCCGCGAGGTGAAGCACCTGGCGGCGCTCGGCGCCGACGGCATCATGCCCTGCGGCGACCTCGGCAGCAGCACGGGCATGCTCGCCAGCCCCGAGATCTACCGCGAGATGGTCTACCCCTGGCACAAGGCGCACGTCGAGGAAGCGCACCGCCGCGGGCTCAAGGTCCTCAAGCACTGCTGCGGACACGTCTGGCCCGTCATTAACGAGCTGGCCGAGTGCTACGACGCCTACGAGGGCATCCAGGCGAGCGGCGGGATGGACATCAAGCTCCTGAAGGAGCGCGTCGGCGACCGCCTCTCCCTCTGGGGCGGCATCTGGCACGAGCACATCATCATGGGCGGCGTCGACGACATCCGCGAGGACGCGCGGTACGCGTTCGAGCACGCCGCGCCCGGCGGCGGATATATCATGGGCTCGAGCCACTCGCTCGCCGTCGGCGCGAAGCCGGAGAACATCCTCGAGATGAAGCGCCGCCGCGACGAATGGGGCATCTATCCCATCGATCCCAAACGCTTCAGGGCGTGACGCCCGGCCGTTCCGTAGCGCTGCGGCGGGTGCTGTAGCCGCCCGCATTGAGGGCGGCCCGGCCGAGGTCAGTGCCCTCGGCTACAGCCCCGGCCGAGGTCAGTGCCCTCGGCTACAACAACACACGGACATTCGAACGGTCACCGCTTGCCCCCGTTCCAAAGTCCGTGTGGTCCCGATCTGCTTAGTGCGCTGTCTCTGTAGCCGCCCGCATTGAGGGCGGCCCGGGCCGCTGCGCGTGGGGGTTCTCAGTTGCCCGCCATCTTGAGAAGCTTGTCGATTTTCGCCTTTAGCTCGGGGTTGTCGCGGACATGCTCGAGCGCGCTCTTAAGCGCTTCCCGGGCGCGGTCGGGGTTATTGAGCTTGATGAGCGTGGCGCCGAGGTGGTAGCCGATCGTTGGATTGTTCGGCGCCCCCTTGAATGCCCGGCGCAGCGGCGGAATGGCCTTGTCGTACTCGCCCGCCTTGTAGTGGATCCAGCCCCACGTGTCGAGCAGGGCAGGCAGGTTGGGGTCGAACTTGAGGGCGGTCTCGCCGTACTGCTTCGCCTGCTTGGGGTCGCCGAGATGGTCGCAGTATATCCAGGCCAACTGGGCGGCCGCCTGAAGTGCGTGGATGCGCTCCGCCTGGGAGAGTTGCTCGGGCTTCTTCTCGCCCAGCGTGACCTCGAGCAGCTTTTTGTACCATTCGACCGCTCCCTTGTAGTCCTTGTCCTGGAAGAGCATCATGCCCGCGGCCTCGTAGGCTCTCAGAAGGCCGGGGTCCTTCTCGACCGCGAGTGCCAAACCTTCGACGGCCTGCTTGAGGACCGCCTTGTCCGGCTGCCAGGCGTGGAGAAGGCCGCGGAGTTCCGCGAGGCGTAGGATCGCGAGAAGGTTGTCCGGCTCCTTGTCGGCGATCTTCTTCGCGCTCTCGATCAGCTTCTTGAGCTCGACGATGGCCGCCTTCTTGTTCCCGAGCCCGTGTTGAATACTCGCAAGCTGAGACCTGAAGGTGTTCGAGTCGGGCTCCAGTTTCAGGGCCGCCTGGATGTTGGCGAGGGCTCGCTCGAGCTCGGCGCGGTTCTTCGGCTCGGTCGTGCCGGCGAGGGTGAAGCGAAGCGTCGCCATGCGGGCGAGAACGGCCGCGTTCTCCGGATGGAGCTTGAGGACGATCTCATACTGGGCGATGGCCTGCCCGAGTAATTCGGCGCGTTCCTCGGCGGCGCCGGCCGCTTGCGCCTCGGCCACGGCCACCTCGGCCAGCGCGATCCTGGCGCGAACGAACGTTCGGCTTCGCCGGAGCGCGTTCGCGTAGCGGCCCTTGGCCTCGTTGAACATGCCCTGGCGCCGGTAAATCTCGCCGATCTCGAAGTCGGGCACCGGGGAACGGGGCACTATGGCCGCGAGCCTGCGGAACACGCTGATGGCCTCGCCGAAGCGCGACTGCGCGGCCAGGATGTTGCCGAGCTGCACGGCGGCGGTGATGTAGAGGTCGTGGACGACGTTTGCGACGGGCGTGCGGGTGAGCGAGAGCGCGGCGGCGCGGTCGGGCGGAATGCTGAGTGCCAGCTCAAAGTGCCGTTCCGCGCCGACGAGGTTTCGGCGGCGGGCCTCGTACAGCCCGAGCTCGACTTGGGCATTGAGGAACATCGGGTTGATCTTGAGCGACTCGGCGAGCGCCTTGCCCGCGGCGTCCGGCAGCATCCGCGCGTCCAGCACCCTCGCGAGCAGGAGGTAGCTGGCGAGGTCCTTGGGCTCGGTCTTTATGGCCTGATTGAGCTTGGCCTCGGCCCCGCCGAGGTCGTTCGCCTGCATCAGGTGAACGCCCATTTGGCGATAGCAGGCGGCCTTTTGGCCCGGCTCCTTGAGCTTGGGGATGTGCTCTTCGTAGACCTGGACGGCCTTTTTCAGGTCGCCCCGCAGGTTGTGAATGGCCGCGACCTGATCGAGCGCGCCGAGGGCGCCGGGGTCGACGGCGAGCACCTTCCGATAACTGGCCTCCGCCTTGCCGAGCAGATCGTTGACCTCCCGGGCGGTGTCGCCCTGAAGCTCGGACAGCTTCTTCCGGTCGGCGGTGAAGGTGGCCTGGGCGACGTAAACGTTGCCGAGCGCGGAGTAGGGCTTGACCTCTTCCGGCTCGAGCGCCTTCGCCTTCTCGAGCATGTTCACGGCCTCGGTGAAATCCGCCTCGGCTCCCTTCTCGCGGAAAGCGACGCAGCGGAGATGTGCAACCGCGAGCACGTAGTAAAGCTCCGCCCGCTGCGGGCTCTTCTTGACCGCCTGGGCCAGCTCATTGGCCACGGCTACGCACGTCCGCAGGTTGTTCGCCTTCGGCTCCGTGGGCGATATCTTTTGCCCGAGCAGCTCGGCGATCTGAACGTGCGCGTCGACGTAATCGGCGTCTTCCTGAAGCACCGTCCTGAACTGCGCCTCGGCCAGGTCCGGCTGCTTGTTCGCCGAGTATGCCATGCCGAGGTGGTAGTGGAGCCGCGCGGAGTTCGGAGCTTTCGTCAGGGCCTTTTTCAACACGGAGATTGCCAGCCCCGGCTGACCGGCCCTCAGGTACGCCGTGGCCTGGCCCTCGGGCCCCGGCGTCATCGCGCCCGTATCGGCGCCGGTCTGATCGAGCGGCACCGCCCAAGCGGCCGAAGCGCCGAGAACGGCGGCCGCAGCAACGAATAACGCGGAACGCATCACGCGGTTCCTCATCGGGCACCTCACTTTCCGGAGTCCATGGAAAAGCCCCTGGCAGCCTGTTGCGGCTGCGCCCATCCTACGATATATACAGTATAGGTGTTTCAGTGGCAAGTTTATATCCTAATTAAGGTAACGGGGCTGTTACGGGGGGCTCAGTGATGCGGAAACGTGGACGCAGCCCCCAATGGCACTAACATAAGGGGCTTGGCCCGTGTCGCAGACCTCCGCTCCTATTGGATTTCGCTAAAGTAAACGAAGAGGCATGACGATACATGCCACATGAGACCATACGGAACGCAGAAAACGTTGGAGCGCCGCAGGCGCAAGGCCGCCGCGCTGTTCGCACGCGGGTTGAGTGTGTCGGAAGTGGC
>JBDREM010000112.1:0-8853 GCA_043819695.1 Planctomycetota bacterium | reverse complement strand
ACACCCCGCGGATCCCATTGCATCTTCACGCTCGCACATTATACCCCAATACTCGCGGCTCGCGCAACGAGACCGGCCCCCGCCCAGGGTCATTCAATTCTGCGCCTCGAGCGCTGCCCGGCCATGTTAGACGGCACGGCGTTTCGTGCGCCCCGAAGGGGCAAGATTCAATGGCCTGCCCTTCGGCCCTGAGCTCACGGCCGAAGGGGGGCAACGCCCCAGGAACAGATTCGTTACCACATCCGAATGCCGCCGTCAGGAAACATGGTAATTCTGAGGCACAGGTGTTCCTGAGAATTACCATATTGCGCGGGGCCGGTGGGACAAGGCGCGGGTTTTCCCCGAGCGGCCCGAGACTCCTGGCTGACGGACGAGCGTCGCTCGCCTGCTTTGCTGCCGATGCCGCCCCTGCGGGGCTCGCCAGAAACCGCCCCCAGTAGACACACCCGACAATTGAATGACCCTGGCCCCCGCCCGGCAAATCATGCATTCTCATCGTGCCGGGCACGATCAGAAATTGTATCCAGTGTTGCTCACGGATGTTACAAGGGCGAAAGAATCTTGCCCTTGCCGGCGCCGGCCTCTGGAATGCGGTCCCGCCGAGCCGCCGAGACCAGACACGCCGCTTGCCAGGGGCGTTGTGTGAACGCGCCGAACACATACGGATCGGGGCGACGGTTCCCGGTTTTCAGCAAGGCGGCGCTCAAACGGATAACCAGGCGGCGGGGTCCTGGCCGTAGTATTCGCGGAACATCGCATAGAGGAGGGGCTCGTCATGCTGCAGCCGGACGGGCATCTCGAAAAAGCATTCGGTGACGACGGCGAAGAACTCGCCGATGTTTGTCGCGCCGTACGGATCGAGGAGCATGCGGCGGCCGCGCTCGACGCGGCGGACGAATTCGTCGTACTCGTTCGCCATTACTTCGCGCCATTCCGGGATCCGGGCGCCATCGCGCAGCGGTGGGGTGCCGTCGACTTCGTGGTTCAGCATGTCGAGTTGATGGGCGAACTCGTGGATGACGAGGTTCCCGCCGCGGCCGCGATCCCGCCCGCTCGATAACACGTCGGCCCAGGACAGGATCACGGGCCCGCGCATCCACGCCTCGCCCGCGCGGTTGTTAAGCTCGTCGCGAACCAGGCCGCCGTCGGCGTACGTCCGCTCCGGCGCGAAGTAATCCTCGGGATAGACCAGGATCGTCATGACGTGACCGTACGAATCGGGGTCCAGCCCGAGGCCCAGCAGGCAGGCATACGCAGCGATGGTCACGCGGACCTCGTCGGTCAGGTCGAACCCGCCGCAGCCCTCCCAGTGCTTCTCCGCGATGAACAGCCGCAGGTCGTCTCGAAGCTTTGCCTGCTCCGGGTTCGACAGCGACGCGTACTGCCAAACGTTCCCCTTGAGGATCTTGATCCAGTCGTCCGGAAACGGCCCGGCGAGAATCTTGCGTCGCCGTCGGTTCCGCAGCCATCGGAATATCATCGCTACCTCCCGTCAAAGCGCGATCTCGAACGCGCGGTCACGTGCGCGGCCCTGGACGAATGCCCCGCCCGCGTCGTAATCGACGTCGAAGCCGACCTGCGGCAGCAGGGAGACGGTCGACATCTTCAGCGTGCGGGTGCCGGCCTCGACAAGCTTGAACTCGAACGGGGTCTCGACGAACGCGCTCGCCGTGACGCAGCGGGCGCCGCCGCACCGGACGCACGTGTTGACGTGGTTGTGACCCCCGAGCGTGCAGCCGATCCGCGGGCACCGCGTCACGAGCGCCTGGACCGTGTCGGCGAACTCGCGGCCGGGGTCGTGGGCCGCCTCGTCGAGCCCTGTTTGCTCGGGCGGGATGGCGGCCGCGGGGCTGTGGGTGACGAACACGTGGGCGTGCTCGGGCGCGCAGGTGACCGCTTCGCCGAGGCCGTCGAGTTGGCCCGGCACAAAGTGCGCGTCCTGCACTGCGTTCCAGCGGTACGGGACTTCGTCCCAGTGCGTCGTGCGCGCGTGCACGGAACAGCCGGTCGCGGCGACCGAGAACTCCGGCGTGCCGCCGGGGAAGAATTCCGGCGCGAGCGACAGCCAGAGGTCGAGCGCGTTCGGGGCCGTGAGGTCGTGATTGCCGGGGGACAGGTAGACGGGTACGGACAGGCGGAAGCGTTCTGCGGCGGCGCGGATGCCCTCTTCGGTCGCCGCATCGACAATGTCGCCGCCGTGGATGACAAAGTCGATCGCGCCGTCCCGCGTGATCCACGCGTCGAGGTGCGCCAGCAGTTCGGGCAGCCGTTCGGGGTACGCGGGCTGTTGATGAAAGCCCATCGTGCCCGCGCCGAGATGCGTGTCAGCAATGAAGACGAACCGTGTCAGAGCGCGCCTCCGATCTTTCCTCACGGTGCCAGGCACCGTGAGCAGGCACCGTGAGCAGTGGGCACCGTGAGCGCGAGAAATTGTATCCGGCTGCGGCGCGGTATGTTACAACGGCGACATGAGTTTGCTCCGGCTGCCGCCGCCCTGGAGCTCGATGGCCTTGATCCCGCCGTCTAACTCGACTTGCCGCACCCGCGGCCGCTTGTCGCTCACTATGCCAAACCGTTTCTGGAGTTTGAGGGTGAAGCTCCCGCTGCCGACGAACAACGTCTCGGCCAATGAGTACGCCTTTCGCTTCGCCTCCTCGTCGAGCAGCTTCAGATACGCGCGGCAACGGCTCCCCCTGTCCCGGCCAAGTTCGAGGTAGGATTTGTGCAGCGTGATTAACGTTTCCCTCTCTGCCAGAAGATCGCTGTGGCCACACCATCGGTAGTCACCGGGCTCGCCGACGATTCTTGCCCGGACCGGGTTGAGGTCGATATACGCCATGCAACGCAGGAAATAGGCCGAGGGCTCGACGATTGTGCTGCGGAAACGCCCTTCCCAAAGGTGCCCTTTGCGCTCTCGGATCAGGTTGAAACGTTTGGCGAACATGTTCGCGAGCCGGTGCATGAACTGCGAGAGGGTGTGGTCGGACGGAACGGTGAAGAGCAGATGCACGTGATTGGTCATCAGGCAGTAGTTGTGGACAGGGGTCTTGTACTTGCTGGCGGTCTCGGCGACAAGGTCGAGGAAGAGACGGAAGGACTGCTCGTCGAACAGGAATTCCTTGTTGTTGCACCGCATTGTGACGTGATGAAGAGCGCCCGGGTACGTCAGCCTCGGCGAACGTCCCATCGATTTTGCCCTCCGTACCTGCCGGCCTTTGAGGCAGTAATACTACCACGTTTCACCCCTCGAAGCAAGGCGCAGCCGTAACCACTGCGGATGACGGGGGTTACACTTTCCTCACGGTGCCAGGCACCGTGAGGAAGGCGTTAAGCCTTGACATTCGGGCGGCTTTTCGATAACCCACACCCAGGGCGCGGGGATGGCGGTCTTCCGAGGGCCGTACGATGGCTCAAGAGTTGCCGGACGTCGACAGGGGCGTGCAGTACGTGCGGGGCGTCGGGCCGCGGCGCGCCGAACTGCTCGAACGGCTCGGCGTGCGGACGGTGCGCGGCCTGCTTTATCTCTTCCCCCGCAAATATCACGACCGCCAGAATCTCGTCCAGATCGCCGAGGTGGGACCCGGCACGGAGGCGATGATCCTCGGCGACGTGACAAAGGTCAGCCTTCACCGCCGCGGCCGCGGCAAGGGCACGCTGACAATGAACGTCCGCGACGAGTCCGGCGAACTCCGCGCCGTCTGGTTCAACCAGAATTACCTCTCCGAACGGTTCAACACCGGCGACACGCTGCTGCTCTGGGGGTCGGTCAGGGAGTACAACGGGCTCGAGATCATCAACCCCGGCTTCGAGCACCTGGGCGCCGGCGAGCACGGCGGGATCGCGCTGACCGACGAGAAGGCAAGGATGGTGCCGGTCTATCCGCTGACGGAGGGGCTTTCGCAGGGGCAGATCCGGCCGATGATTCGCGCGGCGCTCGATGATTACGGCGAGGCGGTGCCGGAGGTGTTGCCGGAGCCGCTCCGCCGCAGGTATGACCTGCCCGCAATCGGCGAAGCCCTCGCTCACGCGCATTTCCCGGAGAGCGTCGAGCAGAAGGACGAGGCGAAGCGCCGGCTGGTTTACGAGGAGTTCTTCGTGTTCGAGGTCGCGGTGGCGCTCCGCCGCCACGCCGTCAAGTCGGTCGCGGGCATCGCGTTCAAGACATCGGCCGAGTTCGACCGCCGCATCCGGAAGCTCTTCCCGTTCGAGCTGACGCAATCGCAGGAGACGGCCCTGGCCGAGATCAAGCGGGACATGGCGAGTGCGGCGCCGATGAACCGGCTGCTGCAGGGCGACGTTGGCAGCGGCAAGACGGTGGTCGCCCTGTACGCAATGCTGCTGGCGGCGGCCAACAAGTATCAGTCGGCCATTATGGCGCCGACGGAGATTCTGGCCGAGCAGCACTGCCGGACGCTCGGCGGGATGCTCGGGGGCTCGAAGGTCCGGCTCGGCCTGCTCACGGGCTCGTCGGACCGCCGCGAGATGCTGGCGCGGATCGAGCGCGGCGAGATCGACATTGTCATCGGCACCCACGCGGTCATTCAGGCCGACGTTGTGTTCCACCGGCTCGGGTTCGTCGTCGTCGACGAGCAGCACAAGTTCGGCGTGATGCAGCGCGGGCGGCTGCGCTGGAAGGGACATTCGCCGGACGTGCTCGTGATGACGGCGACGCCGATCCCGCGGACGCTCGGGCTGACGCTGTTCGGCGATCTCGACGTCTCGACCATCGGCGAACTGCCGCCGGGCCGGAAGCCGGTGGTGACGGAGCGCGTGACGCCGGGCCGGATCGGGCGCGCATATGAGTTCATCCGCAAGGAGGTGGCCGCCGGGCGGCAGGCATATGTGGTCTGCCCGCTCGTCGAGCAGTCGGAAACGCTCGACCTGCGGTCGGCCATCGACACCGCGGACGAGTTGGACCGCGGGGTCTTTCCGGAGTTCAACGTCGGTCTGCTTCACGGCCGGATGGCCGCGGACGAGAAGGAGCGGGCGATGCTCGCGTTCGCCCGCGGGGAGATGCAGGTTATGGTCTCGACGATCGTCGTCGAGGTGGGCATTGACGTGCCGAACGCAACGGTGATGTGCATCCTGCATGCCGAGCGGTTCGGGCTCGCGCAACTGCACCAGTTGCGCGGGCGGATTGGCCGAGGCGCGGACCAGGCGACGTGCCTTCTATGCGGCGATCCGAAGTCGGACGACGCGAAGCGGCGCCTCGAGATCATGTGCGATACGACGGACGGGTTCCGCATTGCCGAAGAGGACCTGAAGCTCCGCGGCGCCGGCGAGTTCTTCGGCACGCGCCAGCACGGGCTGCCGGACGTCCGTATCGGCGATTTCGTGGCGGACATCGAGACGCTCGAGCGCGCGCGTGACGATGCCGCGGAGCTCATCGCCGGCGACCCGAGGCTCGAGCGGCCCGAGCACGCCGCGCTGCGCCGGTGCATGCTCGAGCTGTATCACGGGCGCCTCGGCTTGATCGGAATCGGTTAACGGCGCGGGAAGTGGGCGGGTCAGTCTTTTTCGAGTGCGGCCTCGAAGCTCTTGGTCATCTGGTCCGCCGTGAGCAGCTTGCCGCCGCGCAGAATGCGCTCGTGTTTCTGGAAGGCCAGGCGAACGCTGGCATTCGCCTGTGCGGCCTTGCGGAGGATATTGTTGAGCATGGGTTTGATGATGCCGGCAAGTTTGGTCCGCTCGAGCTTGGCGTTCAGCCGGGCCTCGCGAACGGCGCGGATTTTCGTGTTGTAGGCGCTGTTGAAATTGTCGAACCGGGCGTTGAGCAGTTCCTCGATCTCGGCCTTCGTATGGCGCTCGGCCTGTAGTTCCTTGCGGTGCCGCTCGCGCTCGCTCTCCCGGTTCTTCTCCCTTTCCTTGATCTCTTCCGCCAGGCTTTTGATCTGGACATCGAGAGCCTGCCACTTCTTGCCGTGCTCTTTTCTCAGGGTCTCGAGCTCCTTCTCTCTTGCGTCCTCGACGCGCTGTTTGAATGTCTCGTAGAGCTCCTCATTCTGTCTGGCCGCAACTTTGAACTCTTCGGCCGTCGGGCCGACGCTCTTCTCCGGATCACCCGTTTCGTCAGCCGGGCTGTCGGCTTTGTCTTGTTCTTCTTTCCTCATCGCTTCGGCCGGCGTCATCCACTGGCCCTCGTACTGGACGTGGCCGAGGAACTTGTGAGCTTTTCCGGCGCATTCGGCGTCCGGCTCGGCCTCGAGACAGGCGCGGGCGCACTCGACGGCGTCGGTCTTCAGCCCTCGCTCGCGGCACCACCGGGCGAGTTCGAGCAGGCCTTCGTCGTCTTCGTCGGCCACCTCGGCCCGTTTCGCTGCGAGCTTTTTCCTGACTGCGGCAAGGGGGTCGGCCAGGAGCTTCACGCTGACGACGTTCTCTCTCGCGAACGTCAGCTCTCCGGCGAGCGATCTGAACTTGAGCGACACGAGCTCGCCGCGGAGCGTCTTCCCCTTCTGTGTCTTCATGATTATCCGGCCCGAGCGGGCAAGTTTTATGCTCTTGATCTGGTCGCGAGCGTAGGTGATCTCTTCGTCACCGACAAGGAGCGTGGCTTCCCGAAGCGTCCCGGCCAGCTTGCCGCCGCTTGCAAGCTGGAGAACGTCGGCTCGAGCGGACGCCAGCACGAACAGACCGGCCGCAAGGAGAGCTGTTATGCTGGTTGTCCGAATCGGAATTCTCCGCGAGCGCCGGGCTATGCCAATAGACAACGAAGTTCTATTATAGACGCGCCGAGCGGTCAATTGAATTGTAAACCACGATGGCAACAAGTTTTTACATCACGGCGGGGCGCGGCCCGTCTCTCCCGGGCACCAACTGCTCTTTCACTTGATCGCGGCCTCGTAGCTGGCGACCATCGCCTCGACGGTTACATTCTTCCAGTCGTTCAACTGCCCGGCGATGCTGCTGCTCACGGCTTTCACGCGGCTCATTCGGCGGCCGGCCATCTGGGCGATCTCCGCGACCGTGCGCCGCTTGGCAACGTCCAGCTTTCTCCTCTGGCTGGTCATCTTCTTGATGGCCTCCCGCGACAGTGCCGCTTCCCTCGCCGCGGCCGGTGTGCGAACGAGGCCGCCGCCCGCGTCCCGCACGTGAACGGATGTGTAACCGGCGGTCGTCCCGGACGTTTTCTTCTTGAGGTACTCTTCCTCCTTCTTGATCTTGGTCGTCAATTGGTCTCGGTGGGTCTTGTACGTGGCATAGACAGCTTTCAGTTCGCGCTGTCTGGCGTTTTCGACCTTGTCGAGGAACAGCTTGCAGAGCGCATCGTTCTGGGCCGCTGGGGTTTTCATCGCCTTGGTGGCTTCGAGCTTGGCCGCCTCGGCCGCTTCCTCCGACGGCTCGGCCTTCACGGGCTCGGCGGGGGTCAACTCGCCCTGTTCGATCTTCTCCCGCGTTGCCATTTCGGCCTTGTTCATCCATTCGCCGTCGTAGAGCACATGGCCGAGAAACTTGTGGGCCTCATTCGCGAGCTTGCTGGCCGGGTCGAGCTGTATGGCGCCGGCCGCAAGCGCTTCGGCCTCGTCCTTCAGGCCCTTTTCTCGCGCCCATTTCGCGAGATCGAACAGCCCCTTGGCGTCGTCCGGAGCGATCTTGGCCCGCTTCATCGCGAGAATCGTTTGCCGCGCCTCGATGATCGGATCCTTCTTGATCGTCGCGTCCGCAACGTCCATCCTGTTGAACGAGATGCGGCCGGCGGCGGTCTTGACCACGATGGAGATCACTTCGCCCTTCAAATTCCCGCCGCCCGTCAGCATCAGGCCATCCTCGGCCGACGGCGAGATGTAAACCGACGCAATCTCCTTGCGGGCGTGCTTGGTGTCCTTGCCGCCGGAGCGGAACGTGATCTCGTCGATGCTGCCGCTGATCGTTCCGCCGCTCTTCAGCTTGACGACGTCGGCCTGGCCGATCTGCGGCGAGAGGATGATGATCGCGGCGTAAAGTAAAACCGTTGTTGCTCGCATAGACCGTGCCCCCGTTTCTGTTTCCACGAACGTTCGCTATCACACAGCGCTAGTATTATACCTCATGTGTTCGGCGCGAGCGCACAGGAAAAGTTGCGAAAAAGCTTTCGCTCCTGCCTGCCCGCTCTGCCATTTTGACAGCGCGCAGGCCGGTCTCGGGGCCGGCCGCGGCTGGCGGCAACGAAGGCCATCTTGTAACCTTGCCCGCTGTCTGCGGTTACGGGCGGGCGTTTTTTTTATGCTTTGCCCGCTCGCTTTGGCACGCATTTTGCTATGTCCACTGGTGTAAAGAGTCAGGGAAACTGAGAGTCAACAATGCCAAGGATAAGGAGGTGGTCAAGATGAAGTTTTCGCTAATGAGAAGGCCGTCGGACCTGTTGGGAGGTGTGCTCGGCAGAGATTTCCGAAGTTTCTTCGAGCCGTTCCTCGATGCTGAAGCTCTCGCGTACCGGGAGAGCTTCCTGCCGCCCGCCGATATTTTCCACGACGACGAGAAGGTCACCGTCCGCGTCGAGGTCCCGGGCGTCAAGAAGGAAGACCTCGACGTCCACATCGAGGGCGACCTGCTCACGATCTCGGGCAAGAAGGAACACATCGAGAGCAGCAACTACCACCAGATCGAGACCCGCTGCGGCGCGTTCCACCGGGCGGTCACGCTGCCTCACACGGTCGACCGGGACAAGATCGCCGCGTCCTACGGGGATGGCGTGCTCACGCTCACCCTCCCGCTGGCCGCGGAGGTGAAGCCGAAGCAGATCGAGATCAAGGTCAACTGACCGAGCTCACAAGGTCCAGACGCGACGGACAGCCCGGCGGATTCCGGAAACGGGGTCCGCCGGGTCATGTTCTTGAAGTGTTAGTCCGACCGTGAACAAACCAGTTCATAAGG
>JBDREM010000111.1:0-8170 GCA_043819695.1 Planctomycetota bacterium | reverse complement strand
CGAGATCATCGTGGGCAACAAGGACTGGCTGATGGCCTGTTCGGCGTCCGCGGGCCCCGCCCTCGAGGGAGCGGGCGTCGAGTGCGGAATGATGGCCCAGCAGGGCGCCATCGAGAAGGTGTGGCTCGAAGACGGCGAGATTCGGACCGAGGTGATTGGCGGCGGCGCGCCCGACGGCATCTGCGGCTCGGGCATCATCGACCTGATTGCCACGCTCCTGGAGCGGGGTCTCATCGACCGGGGCGGCAAGCTCGTCGAGGGGACAGACCCGCGCATCCGGTTCAAGCGGCGCCAGGGCAGGTTCCTAGTCGCCGGCAAGCGCGAGAGCTCGAGCGGTCGAGAGATCGCGCTTTACCAGGATGACATCGACAACGTCGTGACCGCCAAGGCCGCCATCTTCGCCGCAGCCAAAATCATGCTCGAACGCCTCGATCTCGCATTCTCCGACGTGGACAAGCTCTTCATCGCCGGCGGCTTCGGCAACTACATCAACCTGAAGAGCGCCGTCGCCATCGGACTCTTCCCCGACCTGCCGCTCGCCCGCATGGCCTACGTCGGGAACACGTCGGTCTGGGGCGCCAAGCTGGCCGCGCTCTCCGGCGAGGCGCGCGAAGCGCTCTACGAGATCAGCAGCCGCACCACGAACTACGACCTGATGGGCACCACCGACTACGTCGAGCAGTTCAGGCAAGCCATGTTCCTGCCGCACACGAACATCGAACTGTTCCCTTCCACCGCCGAGGGGACGGCGGCCCAGCAGGGGGCGGACTGACATGGCCAAGACGATCGTGATCACGGGCAAGGGCGGCGTCGGCAAGACCGTCATTGCTGCGCTGATGATCCGCCATCTCCGCGAGCACGCGGCCGGGCCGGTCCTGGCCATCGATGCCGACCCCGACGCGAACCTGGGAACCGTGCTCGGAGTCGAGGTGCATGACACCCTCGGCGACGTCCGCGAGCAGACCCTCGCCGAAATCCGGAAGCTGCCGCCCGGGATGGACAAGGCCGCCTACATCGAGGCCGGCCTCCACGAGACGATCGTCGAGACGGACGGCGTCGACTTCCTCGTCATGGGACGGCCCGAGGGCCCGGGCTGCTACTGCTACGTGAACAACCTCCTGCGCGAGTTCGCCGACAAGCTGCTCCCGTCGTACCAATGGATGGTGATGGACAGCGAGGCCGGCATGGAGCACCTCAGCCGCCGGACCGCGTCGCACGTCGATCACCTCATCGCCGTCGTCGACGAGAACCCGCTGTCGATGGACTGTGCGCGGCGGATCGAAGCCGTCATCGCGTCGGTCAAGAACGAGGTGCGCCACAAGCACGTTCTGGCCAACGGCGTTCCAGAGGACAGGCTCGAGACGGTGCGGGCCGCGATGAACCGGCTCGACATGGAGTATCTCGGCTGCATCCCGCACGACGAGGCGATAAGAGAAGCCATTATTGCGGGCCGGCCGCTCACCGAACTGGGCGACAGCCCCGCAGTCGCGAAGATCAGTGAACTCATGGACAAGTTGGGGGTCTGAACATGGAAATCGCGGACGTCAAGGAGAAGTGGACGAATCGGATCAACGAGGTGACCATCGGGGCCACCCCGGAGCAGGGCGGCACGCGCGGCAGCACCGTCACGGTGGGCGGCGAGACGACCCTCCCCTGCCTCACGTTCGAGGGCCAGATCCCCAACCGCCCGATCATTGCCGGCATAGTCGTCGACGTTGTGCCCGACTGGCCGGACGTGCTGAAGAGCGCCATCGGCGGCGAGATCAACTCGCCAGCCGAGTGGGCGCAGAAGTGCGCCCAGGAGTTCAAGGTCGACGCCGTCAGCTTGAAACTGCTCGGGCCCGAGCCGGCGGGGCGCAATCTCTCCGCCGCCGACGCCGCGAAAACGGTCGAGGCCGTGCTGAAGGCCGTCGACGTGCCGCTGATCATCTGGGGCTGCGGCGACGAGGAGAAGGACAACGAGGTACTGCTCGAATGCTCCCAGGCGGCGAAGGGCGAGAACTGCCTCATCGGCCCCTGCACCGAGAGCAACTACCGCACCCTGGGCGCCATCGGCAAAGCGGATAAGCACAAGCTGATCGCCGAGGCCCCGGTCGATATCAACATCGCCAAGCAGGTCAACATCCTCCTCCAGGATATCGACTTCAGCCTGGAGGACGTCGTGATGTGTCAGGTCACGGCGGCGCTCGGCTACGGCTTCGACTACGTCTACACGATCTTCGAGCGCGTGCGGACCGCGGGGCTCAAGGGCGACAAGATGATGGCGCTGCCACAAATCGCCAACGTCGGCTGGGAGGTCTGGAAGGTGAAGGAGGCCACTGCCGACGAGGACGTGCTGCCCGGCTGGGGCAAGCTCGAAGAACGCGGGCCGCGGTGGGAGGCGACCACCGCCGCCGGCTACCTGCAGGCCGGGGCGGACATCCTGGCCCTCGCCCATCCCGGGGCCGTCGCGATCACGCGTGAAACCATTGACGAACTGATGGCGGGCTGATTGCCACGAGAGGAGGTCTACGATGATCTTTATTGGTGAACGGATCAACACCGGATTCAAGGACATTAAGCAGGCCGTTCTCGACAAGGACCCCGCGCCCATCCAGGCGTGGGCGAAGAAGCAGGCCGGCGCCGGCGCAACCTACCTCGACGTCAACCTGGGGGCTGTGTCCGCCAAGCCCGAGGACATGTGCTGGATGATCGAGACGACACAGGACGCGGTCGACACCCCGATCTGTATCGACACCAACAAGCCGAAGATCCTGGCCGAGGCGATCAAGGTCTGCAAGAAGCCGGCGCTCATAAACTCGACGACCGCCGCGAACGAGAAGCTCGAGGCCGTCCTGCCCGTGGCCGCCGAACACGGCGCCTCGGTCATCGGCGTCGTGATGGACGAGCGCGGCACGCCCAAGAGCGCCGACCAGCGTGTCGAGAACGCCGGCATGATCCTCGCCAGGGCGATGGAACTCGGTATCGAGCCCGAGCGGCTTTTCCTCGATCCCATCGTCATGCCGCTCAAGTTCATGCAGGACCAGGCCTCGGCGATTCTCGAAGCCACCCGCCAGTTCACGCTCTTCTCGGACCCGCCCCCGCACATCGTCTGCGGCCTGTCGAACATCTCGAGCGACACGGTCCACCAGAAGCTCCTCAACCGGACGTTCCTCGTCATGGCCATCGCGAACGGCATGGATGCCGCCATCTGCGACGTGATGGACGCCGGCCTGGTCAACGCGGCCCGCGCCGCCGAGCTGGTCATGAACAAAGAGATCTACGCGGACTCCTTCGTGCGGAAATGAAGATCGTCATCCTGCGGAGCGAACGGCGCCGTCCCGGGCGGAGGCCGACTGGGCCCTACGTCCAGCAGTTCGACACCGTCTATGCCGGGCGGGTGATCGGCAACCTGACCGGCGAGCCCGGCTTCTGCTCTGCGTGCGGGCCCGACTGCAACGCCTGCCGGCGCGGATATCGGCGCCGGTTCCGCGCGAACATCGCCGCCGTCGTCGGCTTGCCCGCCGCGCTGCCGTACTTGCTCGAACATCCGGCCCGGCGCGTCCCTCGGAGCATCCCGCCGCACGACATCCTGCTGGCGGTCAACATCCATGAGCAGATTCTTGTCGAGATTCTCAAGCGCTCCGGCAAGTGGGGCACGCGAGGAGTCGTCGTCCCGCTTGAAGCGCCGGACTGGATCAGCGGATCGGCCCGCGAGCAGGCGTCAGCCGTCTGCGGCGAGTCCGGCGTCGAGATCGCGTTCCCCAAGCCGTTTTGCAGCTTCGACCCGCCCGCGGGATCGGCGCTCGCGACGTTCCGGCGGCGTTTCCACATCGGGAAGCCGGACGTCCGCCTCGAGATCCGGAACCGCAGGATCGAGAA
Source organism: Planctomycetota bacterium (assembly GCA_043819695.1). Classification (GTDB taxonomy): domain Bacteria; phylum Planctomycetota; class PUPC01; order PUPC01; family PUPC01; genus CAYLQD01. Next base: position 4,309 of record JBDREM010000111.1, on the reverse strand, counting down.
AGCTCACGTCGAGGTGTCGGCCGCGTGCGGCGCAACCTACTACGTCGCCAGGTGGCTCGAAGGGCGGCACATCGACGAGGACCTCCGGCACGAAGTCGTCTCCAAGCGAATGCACAGCTACCCGTGCACGGCGAGCATGAAGTGGGACGATGAGTTGGGCGACACGCCCCTGCACGTGGCCGGCCAGGCCCACTACGAGATTCTGGCTCCGCTCGAGACGCCGGCGCCCGAAGAGCCGGGCATGGTCAGGTCCCCGGCCGGCCGGATGGTGCAGAAGCCCGTCCCACCGAGCGACAACCTGGCGAGCGTCGAACGCGCGAGGCAGTTGATTCTGGCGGACGTGGCCGTGAACCAAGGCGTCTCGCTGGCCGGTCTGAAAAGGAAGCGGCAGGTCCCGCCCGCGGCACTCCACACGGCGCTGCTCCTCCTGAAGCGCGAGGGCAGGATCCGGGTCGACGGCCAGCGAATCCGAAAGGCCTGAAAACCGGCTCAGCCGTACGTCTTTCATCTCGAGGGCCAGAGGCAGCGTCGTTTCTACAGGCATATCCGGCCGAATTTCGCAGCGGCTGTGAAGGCGGCCAAGATTGACCACTGCACAATGCACGACGTCCGCCGAACGGTTGGCACTCGTTTGGCCGAGGCCGACGTGGACCAGGCCGTCGCTGCGACCTGTCTTGGGCACACGGTCATCCGGACGGTGGAACTTGTCCCTCTGTCGGTGTCCTCTTCACCAACGGCGAATGACAAAGCCCTTTTTCGGCCGGACTTCTGGGGGGGAATGGAACGGTGGTAAACCGATCGCAGCCAGCAACAGAAAGGCGTCGACTGGCGGCTTACGACGACCGACGCGCGGGGCGAACTCAAGAGGCCGTCTCGGCAAATTCAAAAATGACGGTGCACCAGCGCCGCAGTGCCTGGTGCCTTACTCGCCGGGTCATGGTGAGCCAATGAGGAGGTCAATGCCCACGAGGCGTTCGAGCGCACGCCGCCGGTCAGGCACGGGCTGGGTGGTGAGCCAGGTGATGGGGTTCGTGTCCGGCGGAATGTTCAAATAGCGCCGCACCGTTGCGAGCCGGACGGCCTGTTCCCGGTCGGGTTCCTTCTCGCCGGACTCGAGGACGAGGGCCCTGAGTTGAGCCGCCGTGGTGCTTTGCGACGTTGCGGCGTCGCTCAGGCCGCGCACCCACGATGCGGCCGCCTTGATGTCGCTCGCGGCAGCGGCGCCGCCGACTTTTGCCCGCCGGAAGTGCAAGAGGTCAACGGCGATGACGGCGGCAGCTTGAGCTGTCTCCGGCCCCGACAGCCATTGTGCCAGGTTCGACTTCAGCTCCCCGCCGCTCAGGTGGATGAGGCACTGCGACAACAGCACCGGCCGCGCCGTCACGCGCTTCTGCTGAATCCGGCGGACGATCATGCCGAGGTCGCCGGGTTGCATCGTCCGGATCAGCCCGAGCAGCGCGATCCCCTGGACGCGGGAGGTCACCTCGACCTTCGTGCCCCTGCCCCATGCGTAGATGGGCGGCGACTCGAGCAGGCCAAGCCAAGCGGATGCGAGCGCCGCCGGGTCGGCCGAACAGAACTCGCGGATGCGGCCGACGTACGCGTCGGCCTGCTCGGCGCCGCTGGCCCTGATGTGGATGAGCTCGACCGCCGACTCGACGGTCATCGTGCGGGCGCGGAACTTGACGGGCACCCAGTCCGTGGCGTTGAACTCGTCGAGCAGACCGATGAGTACCGAGTTGAATTCGTCCTCGCCGTCGCGGAGCGCGACCAGCAAGCCGGGAACGACGGCTGTGCGGGGGAGGAGCTCGAGTTCTTGTTTTATGGTTTCAACTTCACGTATGGCCCGGGCGGACGGCTTGCCGGCGGCTATGATCACGCGCATGCGATCGGCCGCGCGTGCAACGGCATCGCGCGCAGTCTGAAGCCGCTCCTCCGATTCAGCCGAACTGGATGCGCAGCCGGCCACGGCCAGAAAGGCGGAGGCCGCCAGCACCAGGAGACAGCGCCGGCGGCCCTTTCCGCGAATCGCTAGTTTTCCCAAAGCGTCTTTCCCCACTTGAGTCCCGGCTCTGCGTCGACGCTCTGACGCAGGCTGGCGGGGCTGGTATTGGCAGCCGCGTTGGGTGAAAGGATCAGCTTCTCGTCCGCGTCGACGTCGACCGACACCGGCGTCGATGCTCCCTGGAGCGCGAGTGCCTTGTACAAGAGCTGGTTCTTGATCGTCGGCTTTATGGTGACGATCAGGACCGTCTTGCGGGCGACCTCGACCTCGGAGCTGAACAAGTACTTCAGCCCCGGGATGTGCCGGAGCCCCGGAATGCCGCGAGACTCTTTGACCATTGTCTCCTTGTCCATCCCGCCGAGGACGAAGACCTTTCCGGGCGTCAGGGTCGCCGTCGTGTTGGTGCGTCTTTCGGTGATGATGGGCATGTCCAGCTTGGTGTGGCCGACCAGCGAATTGACCGTGACGGTGATGGCGGCAGAGAGACTTCTGACGCCGATCGTCGGCGTGACCTGCATGAAGACGCCTTCGGACTTCTCGCCGGTCAGGGTGCCCGGGTCGGTGTTCGACCTCTGGTTCGCGCCGCCGGGTTGATTCGCGGCGGTCCGGTCCGTGAGCACGTGCAGGTCTACGTTGGTATCGATCACCGGCGTCAAGACGTTGCAGTCGTGGCGGTTGTACCCCTGGTACGGTATGCGCTTGAGCGAACTGATGGTGGCCGTTTGTCTGTTCTGGACGCTGACGCGCGTCTTGGTCACCACCTTGCCGACGCCTTCCTGCACGAGGTAGTTGAGGAACTGTGTCGCCGCCGTGCTGCCGAGGCCGGCCAGAACCTCGTATCCGCCGTTGGATGCGGCCATCGAGCCGCCGTAGCCGAGGATCCCGCCGCCGACGGCGCTCTTCCAGGCATCCCAGTAGAGGCCCAGCTTGTCCTCGTCGGCCTTGTCGAGCTCGACGATCTCGATCTCCAGCTCGACCTGGGGGACTGGCACGTCCATGAACTTGATGACGGCCAGGCCGCGGCCGAAGTCGGACGCGGAATCACGGTAGTAAATGGTGTTGGTCGCCTCGTCGACCGCGCTGGCGCCGTCGCCGGACCGTTCCGACGCGGCCAGCATGGTGTTGACGTCGGCCGCGTTGCGGTGCTGCAAGCGGTAGAAGTACCGCGTGTCACCGGGGCTTGAAACGACGCCGGGCAGGTCGAACGCTTTGATCAACTCCTCGACGCCGGCCACCTGGAACCTCGGGCACACCACCTGGATGAAGTTCCGCTCCTGTTTCGTCTGGGGATCGGTGTATTTCAAAGTGAATGCGGTTCCGGCCTCCGGCCGCACTGCGGCGCGCACGAATGGGATCACCTCCATACACTTGGCGTTCTTCAGCTCGATCACCCGCGTGACGTAGTCGTTCATCTCCGCCTTAGTCGTGGTGCGCAAGATGCGGAAGTTGTCGACCGAATCCTTGATGGACCGGTCGAAGTTCAGGATCTCCTGCTCCACCCTGGCGGCGGCCTGGACGGACCCGGCGGCCATCACCACGATAGCCGCGGCCAGAAGCAGGCACGCCGGCATTCCGCGTAACTTTCTTGTCATGACCTTTGTCCTCCTCCCACGGGGATTTCAACAACAACCCGACACTACAACTCTCCTCCACGCGGCCAGCCACGCACCGGCCCGTCCTGCCGTTTCCTTCCCCGCCAGCCCGGCTCTGGCGGCCGCGCCTGCGCCAACAACGCGCGGCGCCCCGGCCAGCGAAAGCGGCGGTAAGGTACCGGCGATGCTTCCGGTCGACGCCTCCTTTCATTATATTGGTTAGTGTGCCGCTCGAGGTCGGCGCGGAACGCCCGGCACCTGCCACCCGCATTCCTCGAAGGGGCACTCAACCTGTCGAATTAATGACGAGTAATTATAAGGCTCGACCTGGCAGTTGCAATAGCTTTCCGCAGTTTTTTTGGGAGGATTCTCACCGGGCTTTCAGCGGTCTTCCGAGGGGTCTCGGGGAGCCAACGGTTCCGTGAAACGCGGGTTTGCGCTGATGAACGCGGCCCGGCCGCAGCACACGCTGGGCCATCGGCGTCAATCTGTACCAGAACTCTTCAGGTTGATGCAGATCGAGAGATCCGTCAGCCTTCGAGTTCATCCCCGGGCTTCTCGTCGGCCGCCTTGTCGACTTCGTCCTCGGTGTCTCTGAGTCCCTTCTTGAACTCGACAATCCCCTTTCCGAGGCCGCGCATGATCAATGGCAGGCGCGGACCGAACAGGAGCAGTGCAACAACCAGAATGATTATCCACTCGGAACCACCGG
>JBDREM010000110.1:0-7982 GCA_043819695.1 Planctomycetota bacterium | reverse complement strand
GTCGCAGGGAATCACCATTCGCCCGCCGGCAAGCTGGATGCCGTGTCCGGGCCCCGTGGCGTACCACTCCCACTCGGGCTTCTTGACGTCCCGCGTGATCTCCAGCGGCTCGGCCCAGGTCTTCCCGTCGTCCGTGCTGCGGGTGACGAACACACGGTCGTTGTTGCGGCAGAACGGCAGCCAGACGGTCCCCGTGTCGCGGTCCACGACCGGGCAGGGATTGCCGATGGTGATCGGAGCGCCGTCCCCTTCCTCGTGGACGAGTTGCATCTCCTCCCAGGTCTCACCGTTGTCGGTGCTTCGGCGCAGCATCAGGTCGATGTCGCCGGCGTCGCCGCCCCCGTTCTTGCGGCCCTCGCAGAAGGCGAGGAGCGTGTTGTCTCTGGTCAGCACAATGGCGGGGATGCGATACGTGTGATAGCCCCCGCCGCCGCTCGTGAACAGATCAACTGTCATCGGCTGTCCTCCCAATCGGGTCGGTGTTGTTGATGTATTCCTCTTCCTCCTACTGTTCCCTCGGCGGATTGCCGGCCGGAGCAAGCCATTTCGGGAGTTGGCCGTCGCCGGTCTTCTTGCCCTGCAACAGCCAGCTCAGATTGAACCGTGCGATCGCGGAGCCCTTACTCGGGACTAACTCGTAGTGAAGGTATATCCAGCCCTCGCTTTTTGTTCCCGGTCGTCCTGCGTTGATTGAGGAATAGGCAAACTCGTTGCCGGGGACGATCAGCCGCTTCAGCGGCCACGTCTTGCCACCGTCGAAGCTGACCCAAGCGGTTCCGTTGCCGTTACCTTTTGGCGAATCGATATTGGTGAAGATTAGGATGTCCCGCCCCCGAATCGGCAGGCGAACCAGCCCGCCCATACAGCCGTAGGTGGAGTTTTGCCGGCCGTCGGGAAGAATTTGGACGACCTGCCAGTCGGTCCATGTCTCGCCGCCGTCGGCGCTCCATGCGCACCGGCGCCGCTTGGGCGGCTTGGTCTTGTTCCAGTGACAGCGCGAGTTGTAGTACAACCGACCGTCCGACAGTTCGGCAATCGCGGCCTCGCCGGTCGCCGCCTCCGCGAAGGGCTTGCTCGTATCCCATGTCTTGCCGCCGTCGTCGCTGTAGATGGCTGTCGTGTAGTGAGTGGGCCAATTCTTCCGGGCATTGCTCTTGCCGTAGCTCCGTGCGGCCCGGATGAGTCGCCCGGCATGCTTGCCGTGCCGCAGTGTGATGCCGTGCTCGTTCATGTGCATTGATGGCACCTTGCCGTTCGCGTCGGGTTTGATGACCATATCCACCGGTGCCCAGGTCTTGCCGTTGTCTTGGCTTCGGTAGGCTGATAGAGGGGCGGGCGGGTACCCCTTTTCGGCGAATGTAAAGATGTCGCCGTTGGTCTCGTTGACGAGTGCTCCGCCGCAACTGAAGCCCTTTCCGACATTGATTACGGGCCCCCACGTTTTGCCGCCGTCCTCGCTTCGCCGCACTTGAACGTTGCCCCAGAGCAACAGCACCGTCCCGTCGACGGCCACGAGCACGTTGGGGAACCGGCCGCTTTTATAAACATGTTGCACATCGAACTTCGGCTCGCCCATAAACGATTCGAGCTTGCCTTCTGCGGGAAGCCCGGCGGCCGTTACACTGTTCTTTACGGCCTGAGCACAGGCAACATTTGAACTCGCCAGAGCGTACACCAGAACAGCGACACATGCGTACACCATTCTGCGCAAGACATCCATGCGAGTACCCTCCTTTCCCCGGTTACGCTCCGGCCTACACTATGGCACGGAGCGGGTTACCAACGCGACAGCGGCGGCTCGCAGCATACTGACCGCCAGTATTTCATGCTTTCCGCTTCCCTTCGCGCTATTTTTCCGGCCTGGCCTCAACGGAAGTGATCCATGCCGGCAGGTCGCCGTCGCCGGTCTGTTTTCCCGCCAGCAGCCAACTCAGGTTGAATCGTGCCATAGTGCCACCGCCCTTGGGACCACCCTCGAATAGCAGGTAGACCAAACCTTCCGTCTTTGTCCCGGGCCGCCCGACATTCAGCGATGAATACGAGAAGGCCCCTTCGAAGACGAGCCGTTTCAGCGGCCACGTCTTTCCGCCGTCGAAGCTGGCCCAGACGGTGCCGCGGTTGCGGCCCGTCGTCGAATCGCTGTTGCTGTAGAGCACGATATCGCGGCCCCGCACCGGCAGGCGCGTCAGCCCGCCCATGCAGCCGAAGCCGCTGTTCTGCGGCCCGTCGGGCAGGGCCTGGACTACCTGCCAGTCGCGCCACGTTTCGCCGCCATCGTCGCTCCACGCGCAGCGCCGCCGCTTCGGGGGCTTCTTGGCGTTCCAGTGGCTCCGCGAGTTGTAATACAGCCGGCCGTCGGCGAGCTCCACGATGCAGGCCTCGCCGGTCGCCGCCTCCGCGAAGGGCTTGCTCGTATCCCATGTCTTGCCGCCGTCGTCGCTGTAGATGGCGGTCGTGTACTGCGTCGGGTAGTCCTTGGGGTCGTGGCTCTTGCCGTAGTGCCGCGCCGGGCGGATCAGCCGGCCGGCGTGCTTCCCGCGGCGAAGCGTGATGCCGTGCTCGTTCATGTGCATGGAGGGGACGTTGCCGTTGGCGTCCGGGCGGATTACGGTCTTCTGCGCGGCCCAGGTTCTGCCGCTGTCCTTGCTGCGGTAGACCGTCAAGGGCGCGGGCGGGTGCTTGTCTTCGATGAAGACCAGGACATTGCCGCTGGTTTCGTCAACGATTGACCCGCCGGCCTGCCACCCGCGCCCGACCGTGATGGTGTCGCCCCAGGTGTCCCCGCCGTCTTCACTGCGTCGCACACGGAGGCTCGTCCTCCCCCAGGTAGCCAGGACCGTGCCATCGGTCGCCACGACAACATTCGGGTATCGTTCCCCTGCGAAGACTTGTTGCATGTCGAACTGCGGCTCGCCCATGAACGATCCGAGCTTGCCTTCTGCGGGAAGCCGGGCGGCCGTTACACTGTTCTTTGCGGCCTGAGCACAGCCAACGTTTGAACCTGCCAAGGCGAGCGCCAGAGCGGTTGCGGAGCACACGCGAACAGCACTTACACGAACACCCATGCGTCTCCTCCTGTTTGGACCGGTTATGCCCCGGTCAGTTATGACGGCGGTGCAAGGCCGTCAACGCGACGGCCTTGCCTTAGTGACCGCCATTATCTTGTGATCTCCGTTTTCCTTCGTGCTATTTTTTCGGCTTGTTCTCAACGGAAGTGATCCAATCGGGCAGATCGCCGTCGCCGGTCTTCTTGCCTTGCAGCAGCCAGCTCAGGTTGAACCTGGCGACCGTGGAGCCGCCTTTCGGGCCTCCCTCGAAGTTGAGGTATATCCAACCTTCGCTCTTCGTTTTCGGCCGCCCGGCGCTGAGCGAGGAGTACGCGAAACTTCCCGAAAAGACCAGCCGCTTCAGCGGCCAGGTCTTGCCGCCGTCGAAGCTGACCCACGCTGTGCCCAGTCTGCGGCCGCTGGGGCTGTCACAGTTGCTGTAGATCAGGATATCCCTGCCTTCGACCGGCAGGCGCACCAGTCCGCCCATGCATCCGTAGGTGGTGTCCTGCGGCCCGTCGGGAAGGACTTGCACGATCTGCCAGTCTGTCCAGGTCTCGCCTCCGTCGGCGCTCCAGGCGCAGCGCCGCCTCTTCGGCGGCTTGTTCTTGTTCCAGTGGCAGCGGGAGTTGTAGTAGAGCCGGCCGTCGGACAGCTCGGCAATCGTGGCTTCACCGGTTCCCATCTCCGCAAAGGGCTTGCTCGTCTGCCATGTCTTGCCGTCATCATCACTGTAGATGGCTGTTGTGTAGTGGGTAGGCCAGAACTTTCGGTGGTTGCTCTTGCCGTAGTGCCGCGCGGGACGGATGATCCGGCCGGCGTATTTGCCGTGCCGCAGCGTGATGCCATGCTCGTTCATGTGCATCGACGGCACGTTGCCGTTCGTGTCGGGCTTAATGACCACTTTCACAGGCGCCCAGCTCTTGCCATGATCTTTGCTTTGGTAAACGGTCAACGAGGCCGGCGGATGCCCACTCTCGACGAAGGCCAGGATTTCGCCGTTGGTCTCGTTCACGATCGCCCCGCCGCCCATGAACCCCTTCCCAACCAGGATCTCAGGCCCCCACGTCTGACCGCCGTCCTCGCTCCGCCGCACCTTCACGCCGTTCCAGAGGGCGAGCACCGTCCCGTCAACGGCCACCAGCACGTTGGGGAACCTCCCCCCCGCGAAGACCTGCTGCATATCGAACTTCGGTTTGCCCATGAACGATTCGAGCTTGTCTTCCGCCGGATGTCCTGCGGCGGTAACGCCGGCTTTCGCGGGCGCTGCTCCGGCAACAGCCGGGCCTGCCACGCCGATCGCCAAAATCGCCGCGGCACAAGCGTACGTCACGTCTCTCAGAATGCGCATTGCCACCTCCTTTCCACAGTTGTCCTCGTCATCGTCTTCTCTCCCGGCTGACGAACCGGGTGCCGCTAGACGCCGAGATGACGGCCCGCCGTCATCCAGACCCGCGGAGCGCTGCGTAGGCCTCCTCGAAATTGAAGAGCGGGCGCCAGCCGAGGATGCGCTCGGCCTTGGAGATATCGTAGGACGTCGCGATCCCGAGGAGCCCGTGCCCATTGGCAGCAAGCCATTCGCAGGCATCCGGCCAGTACTTCTCCGCCAACCGCTTGCGGTCTCCACCGGTTTCCCGGTGGTCTTCGGCCGTGTAAGGCAGGTGGTTGACAGCGTTGAAGGCCTCGAAGGGCCCGACGGGCTCTCCCGGCTCCTGCTTGCCCGCCATCACGCGCGCCGCGGCGAGGTGCGCCGCGGCGATATCAGAGACCACGGCAAAGGAACCCGTCATGGCAATGCAGGTCCGCCGCGGGTCGTGCGGCATAAAGGCCGGCGGCCGCATGGCGAACGTCCGGATCCGGCCCATACCCGCATACATGCGGGCGATCGTCTCCTGCGTGTGCTTCGTGTAGCTGTAGAGATCACTCAGCGGGAACTGAGCATCTTCCTTGATGGGACAGGCCTCCTGGGGGACATCCGAGTACCCGATGGCAGCGATGCTGCTCGTCAGGACGATCCGGTCGATGCCCATCTCCGCCGCCAGGGCGTACAGGTGCCAGGTGCCCTTCACGTTGGCGTCGAGGTACTGGTCGTCGGTGTACTGTTTCCAAGGATGGATGGCGGCGCAGTGGACGATCAAGCCGACGCCCTCCAGCGCCTTCCGAAGCGCCGTTCGGTCCGACAGGTCGGCCTTCGAGCACGTGCACGCCTCGGGGAGCGGCGCGGCTGGCGTCTGCATGTCGAGACCGCGCACAACGAAGCCGTCTTCGACCAGCATCGGCACGAGGCAGCTTCCGAGGTGTCCGGCCGCGCCCGTGACAAGAACCGTCGTTGCCTTGTCGTCGCTCATGCTTTCCTCACCAGGGCTTCTGGGCCATGGGGATAACAATCACTTCAAAGACGTTCACCTCCGGCGGCGCAGTCGCGACGTGCAGGACCGACCGAGCGATGTCCTCCGGCTGGAGCCAGCCGGACTTGTCCCCGCTGTGAGCGCTGTGCAGCGGCGTGTCCACCACGCCCGGGCAGACCAGGCTGACGGCGATGCGGGAGCCCGAACCGTGGAGCTGGCGCGCCACGCTCTCCGTCATGCCGCGGATGCCGTACTTGCTGGCGTTGTAGCCCCCGCCGCCCCCACCCTCGGTCCAGTGAGAGCGCACGGAACCGATGTTGATGATCTTGCCCGTGTCGCCCGTCTCCTTCATCAGTCGCACGGCCTGCTGCATGCAGTGGAACGCGGCCGTGATATTGAGCTCCAGGCAGCGGCGGACGTCGTTCACGGCCAGGGTCTCGACCGGGCCGCCGGGCGCGATGCCGGCGTTGTTGACCAGGATGTCAAGGCGCCCGAAGCGGCTCCGGACCTCGCCGAAGAGGGACTCGACGAAACCCTCGTCGGTTACGTCGCCGGGGACAGACACGAAGGTGCCGGGGGCCTTCTCCAGATCCGCCGCCAAACGGTCGAGATCGGCTTCCGTTCGCGCCGCCCCGACGACGGTGGCCCCCTCCCGGGCGAAGCGCTCCGCCACGGAACGCCCGATGCCCTTGCCGGCTCCCGTCACGAGAGCGACCTTGCCCTCGAGCTCCGCCATGTCGTCCTCCTTCCGATCGGATCGTCAGTTCTGAATCGCCTCGGCCCGATACAGCGAGTCCACGTTGTTCTCCGGCTTGCGGTAGTCGACGAACTCCGTCGGGTCGGTTTCGTTGATGCACTCTTCGATGTTCGTGTAGCCGTCCTTGTCATTGTCGCCCACGTTGTCCGACGCGTCCTAGGGATTGAGGCCGTACCTCGTTTCCCAGGCGTCCGGCATGCCGTCGTTGTCCGTGTCCTGCGGTGCGGGTGCGCTCTTCAGCTCGGGCCAACCGCCGACGTCCGCGGCCTGATTGATGTGTCGGCCCTTGCGCGTCTCGACGTCGCGGATCAGCCGCAGGTCGACCGCGTCGCGCTTCGGGCGCGTGGCGCCGGCGCCGGCAAGCACGTGCTTGTAAGCCTCCAGGTACGAATGCGTGGTCACCGGCGGGACCTCGAACGGCTTCGCGGCCTTCAGGCGCGAGAGGTCGTAGCCCCGCGTCCACTTGCCGAACCAGTGGATGGCGGCGTACTCGTCCTGCCTCGGCTCGGTCCGGTACATGCCGAGGTTGCCGCGCGCGTAGATGCGGGCCGGCACGCCCATCGCCAGGCAGGGCTTCTTCGCCCCGGTGTTGGGACCGGGGATGCAGTAGTTGCCCACGAAGTTGAACTCGCCGCGCGTATTCGTCTTCGCGTAGCCGACACCGGCCCAGTACGTGAAGTTGGAGACGATGTTGTTCACCACGTCGTTGCGGTTGGCGTAGTCCCATTCGGTCTGCAGGTAGGGATTGCGCTGCCAGCAGTGCATGATCAGGTTGTGGTGCAGCGTCACGTGCGGCACCATGTAGGCGACCATCAGGCCGCAACTGTGGTTGAAGCCCCTGGCGTAGGCGCCGTGGGTGCTGGCGGACAGTCCCTCGGCGACGATGCACCATTGCACGCTCACGTTGTCGGAGTGCGTGACCGCCAGGCACTCGTCTACGCCCCAGCTCACGCTGCAGTGGTCGATGATGATGTCGCGCGCCTGGAAGTTCCATTCGGTGTCGGGATTCTCCAGGTACTTCGCGTTCTCCTTCTTGGTCACGAACTCGACGACCTGGTCCGGCGGGGCGCCCTCGAGTTCCTGCCCCGCGACCCAGATCCGCCCGCGAACGCCGAGGGCGTCCGGGCTGAAGGGCTTCTTGTTCTTTCGCCCCCACTCGTCGCCACAGCGGAAGCGCATGTGCCGCACGACGACGTCATGCGTGGCGATGTGGACCTGCTGCCCCCGGACGCAGATCCCGTCCCCCGGCGCGGTCTGCCCGGCCAGGGTCAGGTACGGCTCGTCGATCAGCAACCACGCGTCCTTCAGGTGGATCGTGCCGGAGACCCGGAAGATGACGATGCGCGGCCCCTTGGCCATGCAGGCCGCCCGGAGGCTGCCCGGGGCGGGCTTGTCCGTCGCCGGGTTGTAGTCTTCCAGGTTGGTGACGGACAGCACCTTCCCGCCGCGGCCGCCCTTGGCGTATGCGCCGTAGCCTTCCGCGCCCGGGAACGCGGGAAGGAGCGTCTCTTCCTTCTTCTTCAACGGCACGTCGAAGTGGTTCTCCTTCTCGTGGCTGGTCATGCCCCACTCGCCGAGGACGTCCCAGGAGTCGAGGTGGGTCATGGACGCGAAGCTCTCGAGTCCCCGCCCGCCGCGGGCGGCGGCGGCGGCGTCGATCTTGCCGTTCGCCAGCATTGCGTCGTAGACGAGTTGCCACTGGTACCATGCGGTGTTCGTGCCGAACGCCTGGCCCCACTTGGTGATCCGCTTCCCGTCCCGCATGGCCCCGCCGTGCCAGCGGGGCTTCTGGAAGACGAGCGCGGCGGCGTCCTTGCAGGCGAGGATGCC
>JBDREM010000109.1:0-3822 GCA_043819695.1 Planctomycetota bacterium | reverse complement strand
CGCTGGTTGGCTGGTGTGATCGAGCCGCATGCTGCCGACGCACCCGCATATCCCGCGGGCCGAGAGACAGCTCATCCACGGCGATATGAGCCGCGCGCGTGCCGAGATCGCGCTTGGTGTCTCGCAGGCACTTCGCGGCGTTGCGGCGCCGGAGATGGTCGTGGGACACGAGGGAATAATGCACAACATGGGAAAGTGCGCTTCTACGGTCGGTACAGACCTCTTGCGGCCTTCGGCCGCCCCGACACAGTCGGGGCCACCCAGAGCAGAAACTGATCTCTGATGGGTGGCCCGGACTTCGTCCGGGCGGCCCCAGCGGGGCGCAAGAAGGCAATCTGACAATGGCGCCGCGAGGCGGGATGACCATAATCCGCTGTCGCACCCAATCCCGAGCGCGGCCCATTTATTGCTTGCATGGCCCGCCGCAATCGGGCAGTATTGTCGGGCCTCGCTCGGCAAGGGCGAATATAGCCGGTGCGGGGAGGAAGTCAATGAAGCAGCTCGCGGCGCGGGCCGTGCGCGGCGCAGGCCGTACGCGGCGCGGGCCGTGCGCGGCGCGGCGACGGAGGAGTGTGTTTGAGCTCCGAGATGCAGCGGGAAACCGATGGCGAGAAGCGGCCCGGCGGCGGCTGGCTGAGGGCCACCCTGGCGCTCATCATCGGCCTGACGGGCGCGACGGTCATCTGGGTGGCCGCGCCGTTCAACGATGAACTCATCGGCAGCAGTTCGCTGACCGACACCTACCTCCCGCCGGGCGTGCTCTTCATCGTTCTGATCCTGGTCCTAGCCGTCAACCCGCTCCTGCGGAAGATCATCCCCGCGCTGGCGCTCACGAAGCGACAACTGACGCTGGCGATGGGCATCATGCTGGTCGCGTGCTGCTTGCCGGGGCAGGGCCTGCTCAAGTCGCTGCCGTACTCGATCGTGTCGGTGCCGCGCGACGTTTCGGAGGGCCCTCCGAAGCTGCTCGACGTCTACAAGAAGATGGACCTTCCCGAGGCGCTTTTTCCGGCGAAGCTCGAGCGCGGGAAGGAGGTCCCGGTGTCGGAGCATTTCATTTTCAAACTGCCCGAGGACGAGGCGGTCCCGTGGCGGGCGTGGCTCGGGCCGCTGATCTCGTGGGGCGGGCTCCTCATCGCCGTCTGGCTCATGATGATCGGCATGGCTCTGATCGTGCTGCCGCAGTGGCGCAACAACGAGCGGCTGCCGTTCCCTCTGCTCGAGGTGCACGACTCGCTGACCGAGTCGCCTGAGGAGGGCCGCCTGCTTCCGCCGCTGCTGCGCCGGGGGGCGTTCTGGGCCGCAATGTTGACGGTATTCGGGCTCTATTTCCTGACGGGGCTGAAACAATACTACCCGGGCGAGGTGCCGGCTATTCCACTCGAGTGGGATCTGTACGAACTGTTCCGCGAGGGGATCCTTCGGTACACCCCCTGGTACATCTGGTACAGCCACCTCTACTTTATCTTTATCGGCGTGGCGTTCTTCATGCCGAGCCGGATCGGGTTCTCCGTCTGGTTCTTCGAGGTCATTTATGCCGTGCACTGGGTGGTACAGGCCGCGTACAGCCCGCCCGTGTATTGGGAAACGGTCATCGACCATCGGATGGGGGCGACGTGGGCGCTTGCCGCGGTCGTGCTGTGGCTCGGCCGGCGCCACTGGGCGCACGTGTTTCGGTGCGTCTTCGTGGCCAAGACCGCGGAGGAGAGCAGGGACCGCGTGGCCGGGCTGATGTTCCTGATCGGCGCGGCCGGGATGTTCGTCTGGCTCTGGCTCTTCGTCAACGTTCCCTTCGGCTGGGCATTGTTCTTTGTGGCGTTCGGTTTTGTTGTCTGTCTCGTCATCACGCGCATCGTGGCCGAGACCGGCATGGCTTTCATCCGCATTCACTTCAACTACTGGATCAGCTTCATCCACCTCGCGCCGATGAAGTTCGTCACGCTGCCGGTGATCTTCATCGGCCGGTTCATCTCGATGATCTTCCCGATCGGTAGCCGGGTGAGCGTGGCGGCGATGGCGACGCACGCGATCGGTCTCGACCGCGACGCCTCGCCCGGGTCGCAGTGCCGCACGGGGATGCTGCTCCTGGTGGTGCTCGTCATCGGTCTCGTGATCTGCGGCGGCACGCACCTCTGGATGAACTATCACTACGCCGAGTCTACCGACGGGCTTCGCCGTCCGCTGAACGACTGGGGGCTGTCGCACTCCGCCGACGCGGCTCAGCAGGCGTTGAACTTCAGCGAAGGCAGGGCCCAGACGAGGAGCTACAATCAGTTGGCCCACACCGGCTTCGGCGCGGCCGGCGCGGGCGCGCTCTACATGGCCTGCCTCGCGACCCCGCGCTGGCCACTGCATCCGATCGGGCTGGTCATGGCGAACTCGTTCTACTCGACCTATATTTGGTTCAGCGTGTTCGTCGGCTGGCTCGCGAAGGTGCTCGTGCTTCGTTACGGGGGAGCGCAGCTCTACAGGAAGGCTCGCGTCTTTTTCATCGGGCTGATCCTGGGCGAGGTCTTCGCGGCGATCTTCTGGGCGCTTGTCCCGGCCGTGCTGGCGCTCCTGTTCGGCGCGACCGATTACAAGGTGCTGAAGGTCCAGCCGTGAGTCTGCGGCCTCATCGCCGGCCGAGCTCGCAATACACGTCGTAATAGTAGAGCGCGTTCTCGACCGGGATGTTCGGCGCGAAGTGGCCGCTCATGCACATGAAGTAGCCGGGGCATTTCTTGCCGAGGTTCATGCAGCGCTCGACCTCGGCCCGGACGTCGGCCTTCGTGCCGAACGTCAGCGGGCGGCAGTCGCCGTTGCCGATGATGACGTGCGTCCTGCCGAACTTCTCGACCATCACCTCGAGGTCGGTGAAGACCTCGAACCAGAACCCGGCGCAGCCGCAGGCGGCGACGTCGTCGGCGAACTGCGTGTAGTTCCCGTCGCAGATGAAGATGATCTTCTTGCCCGCCTCGACGGCCGGCGCCCACATCCGCTTGATGTTCGGGAAGATGTACTTGCGGTACCAGTCGGGATGGATGAATGCTCCCTCGGTCCAGACGATGTCGTCGTGGCAGTAGAAGACGGGCGCGTCGCATTCGGCCATCGCGTCGTAGAACTGCTGCATCCACGATGCATAGCGGTTGCAGACCTCGCCGAACCCGTCGGGGTCGAGCCCGGCCATCAGCAGGAGCATGTCCCATCCGAAGATGAAGATCATTCCGGACATCAGCGTGCTGTAGATGCCGGTCGTGCTGACGGCCGTCGGGATGTACTCGCAACTGCTGCGGTAGTGTTCGGAGAACTGCCGCACGTAATCGTCGTGGTCGATGGGGCCGTACGTCTCCCACGGGTCGAACGCGAGCGCCTCCTCGGGCGTAGCGAACGGGCAGGAGATGTTATCGTCAAAGTCGGCGCCGCCGATCGCGAATTCCGCGTGGCCCATGCGCGTCCTCTTCTTCTCGAGCACGTTTGCGCCGATCAGCGACGCGAACATCAGGTCGTAGTTCCACGCCTTCACGAACTCGCGGGCGGCCCGGTGCCGCACGTCGGCGGCGCTGCCGGGCCGCACGTCGATGCCGGTGACGGCCTTGACGAGTTCGAGATGATACCATTCCGCGCTCGGCTCGAAGTGCGGAACGCGTGACGGCATATCGAGATTCATCGCCGCCCAGCCGTCTTCATATGACATTCACTGCCTCCTTGTCCCATGCCGCGCCGGCCGATGCCGGTTGCCTTGCGCCGCCCCGGCAGTATACTAAGTGCGGCAAAGCCCATCAACATTGAAGGGCTTCAGTGACCGTTTCAATGTCCGTGTGTTGCTGTAGCCGAGGGCAC
>JBDREM010000108.1:0-6049 GCA_043819695.1 Planctomycetota bacterium | reverse complement strand
CCCCCCGCTTTTCACCTGCCCACCAGGGAGATATGATAGTGGATTCGACGCCGCTTCTACACGGTGGGCAAGTCCACCCGCTACCCATACGAACCCATCATGAAAACCGACGAACTACGCGAAAAATATCTCGCCTTCTTCGAGTCCAAGGGCTGCACGCGCCGACCCAGCGACGTGCTGGTGCCGCGGGGGGACCCCTCGGTGCTGTTCACGCCCGCGGGAATGAACCAGTTCAAGGACCAGTTCCTCGGCAAGGGCGACCTGAGCTGCCGCCGCGCCGTCTCGTGCCAGAAATGCCTGAGGACGGATGACATCGACGAGGTCGGCCTGACTCCCTGCCATCACACGTTCTTCGAGATGCTCGGCAACTTCTCGTTCGGCGACTACTTCAAGAAGGGCGCAATCGAGTGGGCGTGGGAGTTCGTCGCCGGCCGGCTCAAGATCGACCCCGACAGGCTCTATGTATCTATATATAAGGACGACGCCGAGTCGTACGACGTGTGGCACAACGTCGTTGGCCTCGAACCGGGCCGCATCTGCAAGCTCGGCGAGCACGACAACTACTGGCCGGCCGACGCGCCGACCAAGTCGCCCGCGGGCACCCTCTGCGGCCCCTGCACCGAAATCTTCGTCGACATGGGGCCGCAGCCCCATTGCCCCGACCCCGCCACGTGCGACGTCACCTGCGACTGCAAGCGCTACGTCGAGATCTGGAACCTCGTGCTCCAGCAGTTCGAGAAGGGCGAGGTGCCCGGCGACCTGCGCCCGCTCCCGATGCAGAACATCGACACCGGCATGGGCCTCGAACGCACCGCCGCCGTCCTCCAGGGCGTGATGTCGAACTTCGAGATCGACATTTTCAAGCCGATCGTCCGGGCCGTCGCCGAGGCGCTCGAGGTCAAGGTCGATCCGAGCGACTCGAAAATCCGGCACGTCCGCCGCATCGCCGACCACGCTCGCGGCGTCGCGTTCTGCATCGCCGGCGGCGTGCTGCCGTCGAACGAAGGCCGTGGCTACGTGGTCCGCCGCCTCATCCGCCGCGCGATGCGCGACGGGCTCGAACTCGGCTCGGCCGAGCCGTTCATCTACTCGCTCGTGCCCGTCGTCGCGAAGGTCATGAGCGACGCCTATCCGGAGCTCGCCGAGCGGCGCGAGAACATCGCCGGCATCATCAAGGCCGAGGAGGAGCGGTTCCAGACCACGCTCGAGAACGGTTCGCGCCTGCTCAAGGAACTCGTCGCGGATCTCCGGTCGAAGGGACTCACGGTCCTGCCCGGCGTCGAGGCGTTCCGACTGTACGACACCTACGGCCTGCCGTTCGAGCTGACCGAGAGCGTTCTGGCCGAGTCGGGGATGACGACCGACTGCGAGGGGTTCGAGCGCGAGATGACGCGCCAGCGGGCGCAGGCACGGGGCGCTTCCTCGATGATGGGCGACGCGTTCGATACCGGCCCGCTCGGGCACGTCAAGGACCTCGCGAAGCCGACGGAGTTCGTCGGACACGAGTCGACTTCGTGCAAGGCGGCCGTCGCCGCGATCATGGCGGGCGACGAACTGGCCGATGCCGCCGAGGCCGGGGCCGAGGTCACCATCGTGCTCGACGAGACGCCGTTCTACGGCGAGGCCGGCGGCCAGGTCGGCGATACCGGCACGCTCGTCTCGAGCTCGGGCAAGGTGGACGTTCTCGACACGCTTCGCACGCACGGCTACTTCCTTCACGTCGGAAAGGTGATCGGCGGGCGGATCGAGAAGGGGCAGGCGGTCACGTGCGAGGTCGACGTTGTCCGCCGCCAGGCCATTCGCCGCGCCCACACCGCGACCCACCTGCTCCAGAACGCGCTCCGGACGGTGCTGGGGGTGCACGTCGAGCAGGCCGGCTCGCTCGTCGCGCCCGACCGGCTGCGGTTCGACTTCTCGCATCACTCGGCCGTCACGGCCGGCGAGATCGAGCGCGTCGAAGAGATCGTCAACGAAAACATCCTCGGCGACGCGAGGGTGACCGTCGTCGAGATGCCCGTCGCCGAGGCGAAGGCGTCGGGCGCCATCGCGCTCTTCGGCGAGAAATACGGCGACGTCGTCCGCGTCGTCAAGATCGGCGGCTACAGCGTCGAGCTTTGCGGCGGCACGCATCTCGATAATGTTTCGCAGGCCGGGCTGTTCCGGATCGTGAGCGAGTCTTCGGTCGCGGCCGGCACGCGGCGGCTCGAGGCGGTCACGGGCCGCGAGGCCATCGAGCACGGCCGCCGCCGCGAGCGCACCCTCGAGCGCGTCGCATCGATCCTCGGCACCGACGAGGCCCGCGTGGTCGACCGCGCCGAGAAACTGCTCGCGGACACGCGCGAACTCAAGGCCGAGATCAAGAAGCTCAAGAAGCGCGGCGCGGGCGAGTCGGCCGGCGACATCGCCGCAGGCGCCGTCGCCGCCGGCGGCGTCAAGCTTATCGTGCACAAGAGCGGCCGGAAGATGGACGATCTGCGGCAGCTTTGCGACGTCCTGAAGCGCAAGCTCGAGAGCGGCGTCGTCGTGCTCGCATCCGGCGCGGGCGGCAAGCTGTCGCTCGTCGTCGGCGTGACGAACGACCTCACGCCGGGCGTTCACGCGGGCAAGATCATCAAGGACATCGCCTCGCTGATCGGCGGCGGCGGCGGCGGCCGGCCCGACATGGCGCAGGCCGGCGGCAAGGACCCGTCGAAGATCGACGACCTCCTCGCCGCGGCGCCGGACATCGTCAGGCAGCACGTCGAGAAGAACCAATGATCCTGAGAGGGGCCGCACGATGAAGCGATCGTTCAGCGGGATCCAGCCGACCGGCGACATCCACATCGGCAACTACCTCGGCGCGATCAAGACCTGGGTCGAGATGCTCGACAAGTATGAGTGCTTCTTCTGCATCGTCGACCTCCACGCGCTCACGATCAAGTACGACGTCGCCGAGATGGCCCGGCGCACCCTCGACGCCGTCGCCGTCAACATCGCCTGCGGGCTCGAACCCGAGAAGTGCACGATCTTCGTGCAGTCGCACGTGCCCGAGCACAGCGAGCTCTGCTGGATCCTCGACACGGTCACGCCGATGGGCGAGCTCGGCCGGATGACCCAGTTCAAGGAGAAGTCGCGGCAGAACGTCGAGAACGTGAACGTCGGGCTGTTCAACTACCCCGTGCTCCAGGCCGCCGACATCCTTCTCTACAAGGGCGAGGTCGTGCCCGTCGGCGAGGACCAGGTCCAGCACATCGAGTTCGCCCGCGAGGTCGCGCGCAAGTTCAACGCGGCGTACGGCGACGTCTTCCCCGAGCCCCAGGCGCTGCTCTCGAAGGCGGCGCGGGTCGTCGGCCTCGACGGCTCGAACAAGATGAGCAAGAGCCTCGGCAATCACATCGCGATCGCCGACCCGCCCGGCGTGATCCGCAAGAAGCTGGCGACCGCGACGACCGACCCGGCGCGAAAGCGCCGGACAGACCCCGGCGAGCCGGCCAAGTGCAACATCTATTCGCTCCATGAATTCTTCTCGACGCCCGAGCAGATCAGGTGGGTCGAGGAGGGCTGCCGAAGCGCCGGCATCGGATGCCTCGACTGCAAGAAGGTGCTCGCCGACAACATCATCGCGGCGCTCGAGCCGATCCAGAGCCGCTACGCCGAGCTCACGGCCGACATGACGAAGGTCGAGCGAGTCGTCGCGGACGGCGCCGAGCACGCGCGCGGCATCGCGTCGGGCGTCATGACCGAGGTCAGGGACGCGCTGGGCCTGTACGTCGGGCCGCATTAGCTCCACGACGCCGCGAAGAACCGCATCGTATGGCAGTCCGCAGAAAACTCCGCAAGCTCAAATACGCGCTCCTCGTCGCAATCGTCGTGCTCGCGGCGTTGTGCATCTGGGCCGCGGCATACGTGTCGCGCAGCCCGTTGAGGCCGGGCGAATCGCTCCTCACGCTGGTTCACTTCGACGCGGCGTTCGTCGGGCGTTGCGCCGACGCTGAGGGATTCTGGGAGAAGTTCAGCTCCTTGCCGCGATATCGCGAGTTCGCGAGCGCACCGGAGGGGAGGGCGTTCCTCGCCTCGGCGCCCCTTGCGCGGGCCGCGCGGCGCGTCAACGAACGCGGCCGCATCCTCGGATGGCACGCGCTCGACCTCTTCGACCTGTTCGGCGAGGAGACCATTCTTGCCGGGCCGCCCGTGAACGTCGGGCCGGGCGCGTTCCTCTGCGCCAGCCGCGTCCCGCCCACGGCCAACCTGCTGATCGGCATCTGCTCCGCGTTCAGGACGTCGGAGCCGCTGCCGACGTCGGGCGGCGAGTGGTGGGCCGTTGTCGAGCGCGGCTCGGGCATCGGCTGGACGAAGGTCGGCGACGTGCTCGTGGCGAGCAACAACCTCGGCCTGCTCGCGCGATTCGTCGCCGCCGCGCGGGGCGGCCGGCGCGAAGTCCCGCCGCTTGCCCGCCTACTCCCGGACGACGACCGGCCTCAGTTGGCCGTCAGGATTCGCGGGCCGGCTGAGGCTGCCGCGTCCGACAAGGGGCCGAGGGCGGTTGTCATCGCGCTTCGCCTGGGCGCCGGCGAGCCGGGGCCGCGAGACAGCGGAGCGGCGCCCGAAGAACTCGCGGCCGGCCATATCCCGAACGATATCTGCGCCGGCTTCAGTTGGCGGCTCGAGCCCGCCGCCGCGTGGCGGACGGCCCTGGCCGCCGTGTCTGAGACCAGCCGCGAGCACATCGTCCGCTACGCCGAGGATCACATCTGCGCGATCCTCGACGCCGAGGACTTCGAGGACGGCGTCCTCGGCCGCTTCTCCGGCGGCTGCACCGTCGTCGTCTCGCACGAACGGGACCCTTGGCTGAGCCTTGCCGCGGGCTGCCCGATGCCGACGGTCTCGCTCGCCTTTCGGATCCGGTCCGACAGGGCGTTCGAGCGCCGGCTGGAGTTCGCGCTCGTCGAGGCCACCGGCGCGCTTGCCCATGGCGAGAGCGGCTTCACGACCGCCGTCTCGAAGCAGAAGTACCGGGACAGGGGCATCACGCTCGTCCAGGTGCGGCAGCGGGATGCTCGGGCCGCGGTGAGCGCCGGCTATTTCATCGCGCCGGACGATGCCGCCCCCGACTGGTCGATCGTGATCGCGAGCACGTCGGTCGCGTGGCTCAGGCGGGCGATCGACGCGCACGACGGCAGGTCGGCGCGCCTGTCCTCGGAGGAGTGGTTCCGGGGCGTCTCGCGAGGGGCGTCGCCCGGGCCGTCGGTCTTCGCCTTCATGCACGGCGACCTTCTTGCCCGGGCGTTCGGCCGGATGCGCGGCCGCGCGGCCGGCTCCGCGAACGGGCTCGCCGGGGCGGAGCAATGGCTGCGGCTGCTCGGGGCCGTCGCCCTCGAGGGCCCGATCGGCGACAACGGCGTCGTGCGAATGACGCTGAGGATCCCGGGGCGCGCAACGAAGCCTGCTCGGAAGAAGCGGTGAGTGCGCCGCAATGGCATTAATTAAGCCCGATCATCCGCCGCCAGAGAGAAGGGGCGGCCCGACGGCTTCTTTGTCCTAATCATAATCCTAATCGTAATCCTACTCGGCAGCGGCACTTACGAAACAGCGATTAGGATTAGGAGTAAGATTACGATTACGAGCGGATCTCTGCGACACGGGCCAAGCCCCTTATGTTAGTGCCGTTGGTGAGCGTCCCGCCTCGCGCGCGGCCTACGGCTTCGCTTTCACCTTGAGGATGATGTTGATCGTGATCGTCGGGGGGACCGCTTGCGCCTTGTCGAGCGCGGCTTCGCCGGCCTTGCCGGGCGCCTCCTGAAGCGCTCGCGGCGCTGGCGTCTGTGCCTGCGCGGCCTGCTCGATGCGCTCGGCTTGTCGGGCTCGAGCCTGCACGGCTTCGTCGGCCTGTGCCGCTCCGAAGGATTGCTCGCCGTTGGCCGCGGCGCGCTGGGAGCCGTGCGGAACGGCCGGGGCGCGCTGCTCCGCTTCGGGCGCCGCGCCCGCTCCCTTGCCGGGCGCCTTGGGCGGCCACGCCGACAACTTCAGCTTGGCGATCAGGCCGACGACCTCATTCCGCGGGACGACGGCC
>JBDREM010000107.1:0-5773 GCA_043819695.1 Planctomycetota bacterium | reverse complement strand
CGCATATTCCGAGGCCGGGCGCGATGCGACGATCCATCTGCGGGACGGAGGCATCGTCGACTGTACCGTCCTCAGATTCGTCGACGGCGAATTCCAGATCGAGCAGTCCGGTGAGGAATACGCCGTGCCGATCGGCGAGGTCGCGAAGGTCGTGTTCGGCAGGGCGGTCGGGCAGTCCGTTCGCAATCCGTTCGCTCCGCCGAAGCCGCCGCCGGCGCCCGCAACGGCGGCCGCGCACGCGCAACCGGAACGCAAGCCGAAGCGGCCGGTCGAAGACTTCATCAAATCGCTCAGCACGCGAAGCCTGGTCCTCTGGCTCGGACGCTGGACCGGCCGGTACCAGGAGCCGGAGCTTCTCCAGCGAACGGAAGCCGGCGTGAAGCGGATGCTCGCAGCGCGGCCCGAGAAGGGACAGCTCGACAAGAACCTCAGGTTCCTGATGGTGATGCTCAAGATCGCCCAGAGCGAGACCCGCCCGGCGAAGAACATCCTCGACGAACTGAAACGCGATTACGCCGAGGATCCGGACATTCAGAACGTGAAGGTTGTCGGGCTGTCGCTCGCCATCGAACGGATAAAGCGCCCCGGCCGCTTTCCGCAGCGCGGGCCGCCCCGCCGCCCGTCGCTTCGTGACCGCGAACGAGACCGTCCTCGTCCCGAGAGTGGCCCGCCCGAGTGATCCGGGCTCGCCTTTCCCTGCCGTTCACCCCAGAATCGCCTTCAGGTCTTCATCGGGCGTGGTGATCGGCGCGATGTTGAACTTCTCGACGAGCACGTTGAGGACCGGCGGCGTGATGAACGCCGGCAGGCTCGGCCCGATGCGAATGTCCTTGATGCCCAGGTGCAGCAGCGAGAGCAGAATGGCGACCGCCTTCTGCTCGTACCACGAGAGGACCATCGAGAGCGGCAGGTCGTTGACGCCGCAATCGAACGCGTCGGCGAGGGCGAGCGCGATCTGCACGGCCGAGTAGGCGTCGTTGCACTGGCCGATGTCGAGCAGTCTCGGGATGCCGCCGATGTCTCCGAAGTCGAGCTTGTTGAAGCGGTACTTGCCGCAGGCGAGGGTGAGGATGACGCAGTCGTCGGGGACGGCCTGTGCGAGTTCGGTATAGTAGTTGCGGCCGGGCTTCGCGCCGTCGCATCCGCCGATGAGGAAGAAGTGGCGGATGGTGCCGGCCTTGACCGCCTCGATCACCTTGTCGGCGACGCCGAGCACAGCGTTCCGCCCGAAGCCGACGGTGATGGTCTTCTCGGGCGCGTCCTCGGCGAATCCGTCGGCGGCGAGCGCCGCGTCGATCACCGGCTTGAAATTGCCGTCGGCGATGTGTGTCACGCCCGGCCACGCGACCAGCCCGCTTGTGAAGATGCGGCCGGCGTAACTCTCGGCCGGCTTCTGAATGCAGTTGGTCGTCATCAGGATCGCGCCGGGGAACTCGGCGAACTCGGCCCGCTGGTCCTGCCATGCGCCGCCGTAGTTGCCGGCGAGGTGCTTGTGCTTCTTCAGCCCGGGATAGGCGTGGCAGGGGAGCATCTCGCCGTGCGTGTAGACGTTGATGCCCGTGCCCTCGGTCTGCTCGAGCAGCTCTTCGAGGTCCTTGAGGTCGTGGCCGGAGACAACGATGGCCTTGCCCTTGACGGGCGTGACGCGGACGGCCGTCGGCTCGGGATGGCCGTACGCGCCGGTGTTGGCCTTGTCGAGCAGTTCCATCGCCTTCAGGTTGAGTTCGCCGACGCCGAACGCGCCCCCGGCCAGCGCGTCGATATCGGTCGGGTCATCCGCGAGGGAGCTCAGGGCTTGGTGGAAGCCGGCGTAGACGAACTCGTCTTCCTGGCCGAGGATCTGCGCGTGGTCGGCGTACGCGGCCGCTCCCTTGAGGCCGTAGAGGATGAGCTCCTGGAGGCCGGCGACGTCTTCGCCCAGCGCCGCCCGGCGTTTCTCGAGGCCGACCTCGGCCGCCTGCGCGGCCATGCCGTCGATGTCGGGCGCCGGCGCGAACACGGCCGGGCCGCCGAGCTGTTCCGGCTTGTCGGCGGCGCCCTCATAGAGCGCCTTCGGCTTGTCGCGCACCTCAGCCGCTTTGCGAATCAGGCCCGCCAGGCGCTCCGGATCGAAGTTGACGTTCGTGATGGCCGAGAAGAGCGCCTCGATGACGAACACGTCGGCCTCTCGGTCGGAAGCGCCCGCCTGCCGGGCGCGGTGAGCGTACATCGAGATGCCCTTCGCCGCGTGGATGAGCAGGTCCTGGAGCGCCGCCACCTGCGGGCCCTTGCCGCAGACGCCGCGCGCCGTGCAGCCGGTTCCCTTCGCCGTCTGTTCACACTGATAACAAAACATGTCCATCAGCCGCCTCCTTCCTCCCCGCTGGATTTCGGCCAGTCTTTGTTCTTGGCGCGGAGCATGATCAGCAGCATCTTGAAGCGCCGCTTCGCCTTGACGGCGTGCGGGACGTTCGCCGGCATCACGACGAGCTGCCCCGCGGCGGCGCACAGCGGCTTGCCGCCGATGATGAGTTCCGCCTCGCCGCCGATGACGTGCACGACCGCGTCGAACGGCGCCGAATGCTCGCTCAGCGCCTGCCCGGCATCGAAGGCGAAGAGGGTCAGCGTGCCGGCGTCGTTCTCCGCGATCGTCCGGCTCACAATCGATCCGTCGGCGTAGCCGACAAGGCCGGCCAGGTCGAGCGCCTCCGCCGCAGGGATGTTCTTCTCGGTCTCGTTGCTCATTCCTGTGTTTCCTTCAACAACCCGGCCCCTCGGTGCTTCTCGGCGATGGCGTCGGCCAGTGCGTCGAGCTCCTTGAAGTCGTCCTCGCGCGGCGCGCCCTTGATGATGACCGGCGGCACGATGTCGAG
Source organism: Planctomycetota bacterium (assembly GCA_043819695.1). Classification (GTDB taxonomy): domain Bacteria; phylum Planctomycetota; class PUPC01; order PUPC01; family PUPC01; genus CAYLQD01. The sequence goes on along the minus strand of JBDREM010000107.1, from coordinate 2,921 downwards.
TTTCAGGCTGCTGACCACGTCGACGAGCTGGTCGACGGCGCGAGTGGCCCAGCCGTAGGAGCCGATGATGGACGCGAACTTCGTCTTCGGCCGGAGCGCGTTCGTCAGGTAAGCCGCGTAGAGCGCCTTCGGGTGGGCGCCGGTCAGCACGGTCGGCGTGCCGATCACGACCGTCGCCGCGTCGACCAGCCCCATCGCCAGCTTGCCGAGGTCGACGTCTTCGAGGTTGAACCGCTCGACCGCGATGCCGCGCTCGGTCAGCGCATCGGCCAGATGATCGACCATCAGGCGCGTGCTGTCATGCATGGAAACGTACGGGATGACGACGACGTTCTTCGGCGCGTCCGATGCCCAGTCGCGGTAGGCGTCGAAAATAAACGCCGGCCGCTTGTGGATCGGGCCGTGGCTCGGGCAGATGGTCTCGATGTCGTACTCGCCGAGCTTGACGACGTGCTTCTGGATAAGCTTGCGGAACGGCATCATGATCTCGGCGTAGTACCGTTTCGCCGGCTCGGTGATGCGGGCCTCGTCCGTCACGAACAGATCGTTCGTGGCGAAGTGCGAACCGAAGAGGTCGCAACTGAAGAGCACGTTGTCATCGCGGAGATGCGTGACCATCGTCTCGGGCCAATGGACCCACGGCATGTGGATGAACTCGAGCGTCTTGCCGCCGAGCTCGACGGTCTCGCCGTCCTCGACCGTTTGAATCCGGCCGGGATCGAGGTGCAGTTCGTCGATCAGTACCGGCTTGCACTTCGGCGTGCAGAGGAGCGCCGCCTCGGGATGGCGCTCGAGCACGGGGCCGAGCGTGCCGGCGTGGTCCTGCTCGGCGTGGTTGGCGATCACGTAGTCGATGCGGCCGACGCCCGCGAGCCGCGCGAACAGCACGCCGGCGAACGCCGGGTCGACGGCGTCGATGAGAGCGACCTTCTCGGCGCCCTCGACGAGATACGCGTTGTAGCTCGTGCCGTCGGGCAGCGGGATAAGGGCATCGAACAGGCGGCGATCCCAATCGACCGCGCCGACCCACGACACGCCCTCGGCTATCTGTCTCGGCTTCATTGATCTGTCCCTTCCGGTTTCTCTGGCCCGGCCGCGACGGAGCGCGTGATCCCGCCGCGGATGCCGATCGTGTGAACCTCGACCGGCAGCCCGGGCATGGATTCCTCGCAGGCCTCGATGGCGGCGGCGGCGATCCCGGCGCAGCACGGGACCTCCATCCGCAGCACGGTCACGCTCGCCGGCTTCGCAAGCGCGAATATCTTCTCGAGCTTCTCGCGGTACAGGCCGATGTCGTCGAGCTTCGGGCAGCCGACGAGCACCACGTGCCCGGCGACGTACCGCGTGTGGAAATCGGGCACGGCGTATGCGACGCAGTCGGCGCAGACGATGATGTCGGCTCCTTCGAGGAACGGCGTGCCGGGCGGGACGAGCCGGAGCTGTAGCGGCCAGTGGCCGAGCTGCGAGGGCGGCGGCTGGTCGCCATCGGCCGCGCCGCAGCATATTCCGCAGTTGGTCCGCTCGCCGCCCTTCGGGCATTCGCCGACGGCTCGATGGCCGGCCGCCGGCTCGTTCGTCGGGGCGTCATCCTCGAAAAGCCCGCGGACGGCCGCGCCGGGGCAGCGGGCGGCGGGGCACCCGGCGGGCGCGCCCGGCTCTGTCTCGGCGAGATGCTCCTCGACGGCCGCGGCGTCGAACCCCTCGGCCTCGCGCTCCTCGATCGTGATCGCGTCCCGCGGGCACGTACCCAGGCAGTCGCCGAGGCCGTCGCAATAGATCTCCTTCACGAGCCGCGCCTTGCCGTCGACCACCTGGAGCGCTCCCTCGTGGCAGGCCGGGACGCACTCGCCGCAGCCGTTGCATTTCTCTTCATCGATGTGGACGATCTTGCGCTTCATCGCTATTTCCTTCTCCGGAACGCGCCGGCCAGGTCCGCCAGCCTGTTGTTGGCGAGGTAGCTCCGGACCTCCTTGTTGAGCCTCTTGAGCATGCCCCCGAAGATGCACTTCTTCCCGCCGCAGATCGGGGCGTGCAGGAGGCAGTTCTCGGGGTTGAGCCGGCCCTCGATCGCCTCGTAGACCTTGAGCAGCGAGAGGTTCTCCCAGCCTTTGGCGAGACGGAACCCGCCGCCGGGGCCGCGGGCCGAGCGGACGATCCCGGCCTTCGACAACCGCTGGAGCACCTTCGACAGGTGCGCCGGCGAGACTTTCAGCGCTGCCGCGATCTCGCGGTTCGACACCAGCCGTTCGGGCTGCCCCGCCAGCAAGACCGCTGCATGGATGCCCATCGACGCCGCGTCCGACACTTTCAATACACTTGCCATTGCCTTTGCCCTCCTAGGATACAGGATACTATTCTGGTATTACAATACTATATTTCAGCGAGATGTCAAGAACAAAATGTGGAAAAATCTGCGCCGATAACCCACGACATATCTTCTGTGGGAACGGGGGAGGACTACGTGTGGCAGGCCCGACGCCTCAACTTGTTCCATGAGCAGACGCACAATAAGCCGGCACAGAACAGCGCGGCGGCGATCGCACACGCGCCCACCGTATACTCGGGTTCACAAATGCAGGGCCTGACAGACGAGACTCCGTGTGGTCCCCCGAGCGCCAGCACCCCCGGGGTCCTATTCTTCGGCCATTGGCCGACCCATTGGCAGTAGAGCCTGAAACCCGCGAATACTACGTCTGGGCTCTTCGAAGGCAGATCCCCCAATGCAAACACCTGGTGCCCGAAATCGCTGTCTCGAAGCCAGCGGAACGCGTTGTAGTGGTGGTGTTGCTCGTCTCCGCTAACGTCCCTTTCTCCAAGCACTCTTAGCTAGGCGAGGTTGTATTTCTTGGTGTAGGGCTATTGAAGATGGATGGCCTTGGCCGCGAAGCCGTCTCGAATCAACTCCTGTTGGGTCTTGTGTT
>JBDREM010000106.1:0-2006 GCA_043819695.1 Planctomycetota bacterium | reverse complement strand
ATTCGGAAGACATCTCTTGCCGAAGACACTGAGCAAAGTCCTCGCCCGCTTCCAGAACGACCGGTCCGCGCTCGTCCCGGCACTTCAGGCCGCTCAGAGTCGGCTCGGTTACCTGCCGAAGGAGGCGATCCGAGAGGTCGCGCGTCACTGCCGCGTGCCCGAGAGCACGGTCTTCGGCGTCGCCACCTTCTATGAGCAATTTCATCTGACACGGCAGGGCAAACACAAGCTCAAGGTTTGCCGGGGCACGGCCTGCCACGTCCGCGGCAGCAGGAAAATAATGTCCGCCCTGCGGAAGAAGCTCGGGATCAAGCCCGGCGAGACGACGCCGGACTATGAGTTTACCCTCGAGCGGGTCGCATGCTTCGGCGCGTGCGCCCTCGCGCCTGTGGTCGTGATCAACGACGAGGTCCACGGCAAGATGAACGCCCAGAAAACACTCAAGGCGATCAAGAAACTCAAGTAGCTTCCCCGCCGCCGGGGCAGGAACGGGAGCAATCGGAGCGTATGAGCGCGAACGCAAGCGACAAGCTCTCCATCGAAGGGCTCGAACTCCTGCGCGAGCGAATCCGCGCGTCGCAGGACCCCGACCGGGCCCGTATCATCGTGTGTGGCGGCACCGGCTGCCGATCCGCCGGCAGTCTGAACGTGGCCGATGCGCTCGCAAAGGAACTGCGCCGAAGGCGCCTCAAGACGAAGGTCGCGCTGAAGCTCAGCGGCTGCCACGGATTCTGCCAGCAGGGGCCCGTCGTCATCATGGAGCCGCACCGCATCTTCTACCGCGAAGTCGGGATGAAGGGACTCACACGGGACGTTCGCGACATTGTCGAGAAGACCGTCCTCGGCGGCAAGCCCGTCAAGCGGCTCCTCTACCGCGACCCCGCGACCAACGAGCAGATCACCACCTACGATGAGATCCCGTTCTACGCGCGGCAGACGCGAATCGTCCTCGGCAACAACGGCAAGATCGATCCGAACAGCATCAAGGATTACGTCGCCGTCGATGGCTACGCGGCCCTCGCCGAGGTCCTGACGATGGAGCCGGAGGAGGTCATCGCCTGCATCGACCGGTCCGGCCTTCGCGGGCGGGGCGGCGGCGGATTCCCCACCGGCCGCAAGTGGACGTTCTGCCGGGGCGCGGCCGACCAGACCATGCGGTACATCATCTGCAACGCCGACGAAGGCGACCCCGGCGCGTTCATGGACCGGTCCATCATCGAGGGCGATCCCCACTCGGTCCTGGAAGGGATGATCATCGGCGCTTACGCCATCTCCCGCGGCGTCAGTGCGGCCGAGGGATACGTCTACATCCGCGCGGAATATCCGCTCGCCGTCCAGACCCTTCGCACCGCGCTCGAGCAGGCCGAGGAGCTGGGCGTTCTCGGCGACAACATCCTCGGCACGAACTTCAGCTTCCACGTCAAAGTCAAGGAGGGCGCCGGCGCATTCGTCTGCGGCGAGGAGACCGCCCTCATCGCCAGCATCGAGGGCAAGCGGGGCATGCCGCGGCAGCGGCCACCGTTCCCCGCGGTCTCGGGGCTGCACGGGAAGCCGACGAACATCAACAACGTCGAGACCTGGGCCAACGTCCCGAGGATCATCAACGGCGGGCCCGACTGGTACGCAGGCATCGGCACGGAAACGAGCAAGGGCACCAAGGTCTTCAGTCTCGTGGGCCAGGTCAACAACTCCGGCCTCATCGAAGTCCCGATGGGCACGAAGCTGAGCGACATCATCTTCGGCATCGGCGGCGGCGTGCTGAACGGGAAGAAGTTCAAGGCGGTGCAGACCGGCGGCCCGTCGGGCGGCTGCCTGCCCGCGCGGCTCCTCGACCTGCCCGTGGACTACGACGAACTCGCAAAGGTGGGCTCGATCATGGGCTCCGGCGGCATGATCGTCCTCGACGAGGATACGTGCGTGCCCGATATCGCACGCTACTTCGTCCGGTTCACCCGAAGCGAGTCGTGCGGCAAATGCGCACCCTGCCGGCTCGGCACCGCGCAGTT
>JBDREM010000105.1:0-2207 GCA_043819695.1 Planctomycetota bacterium | reverse complement strand
ACGGCAACACTCCGTCATCACACGTGAGATATACATGGGACACGAGGGATTCATCACATTCTTCTCCTTATCATCCGTCATCCGGCGACCACGCGAATGCACCTTGCCGAACGCGCCGGCCGCTGCTACACTGCCGCCTGTGACGAGGCAAATCATGCTCTGAAGACCGGGAGCGTCAAGGAAAGAAAGATGCTCGGTCGGATCGCGCAGCCGTCAACACGGCCGACCGTAACGCGGAGGTGCTCATGACCTATCCGAGAATGCCCGATTTCCGCCGGCTCGCCGAGCAGCTCGAGCTCTACGCACAGTTGAAACACGAATACGGCGCGAAGAACATCGAGCGGCTCTTCGCAAAGACAGAGAGGGCGATGCGGGCCGGCCTGGCGGCGCTGAAGCGACGGCCGGTCGACGAGGCTCTCGCAAAGCGCGAGCCGAACGATCTCAAGAGCATCCGTTCGCTGCGGCCCAAGGGCCCGCGCCGCCTGTGGCCCGCGTTCGACAAGACCGCGTACGCCGGCCGGATCGACGGCGCCCTCATCGGCCGGATGGCGGGCTGTACGCTCGGTGCACCCGTCGAAGGCTGGCCCATCTCGCGGATGCAGACGTTGGCCGACGAGAACGGCGACGCGTTCCCGCCGACCGGCTACTGGCGCTACGTGCCGGAGCCGAACGCGCTGCGGTACGGCGTCAGCCCGCGCGAAGCGTACACGCGCCTGAAGATGCACGGGGTGCCGGTCGACGACGACATCGCCTACACGCTGCTGGGCCTGCTGATCGCCGAGGACTTCGGGCCGGACTTCACCGTCGGCGACGTCGGGAAGGCGTGGCTGAAGTACCTGCCCTATGCCTGCACGGCCGAGGCGGTCGCGCTCGAGAACCTGAAGCAAGGCGTGCCCGCGTCGAAGGCCGCCGAGAAGGACAACCCCTTCTGCGAGTGGATCGGCGCCGACATTCGCTCGGACCCGTGGGGCTACCTGGCGCCCGGTTGGCCGGAGCGAGCGGCGGACATGGCCTATCGCGACGCGTATCTCAGCCACCGGCGGCAGGGCGTCTACGGCGCGATGTTCTTCGCCGCGGCCGTCGCCGCCGCGTTCGCCGTCGACGATCCCGTCGAGGCGCTCCGGATCGGCCTGACCGAGATCCCGCGTCAGTGCGCCCTGGCGAAAGCGGTCCGCTGGGCGCTCAAGCTCGCACCGAGCATTCGAGACTACCGGCAGGCCCGCGCGGCGGTGGACGAGCGTTTCAAAGGAATGCACCTGGTGCACACGATCAACAACGCCTGCCTGACCGTCTGGGGCATCACGATCGGCGGGACGGATTTCACGCGCGTCATCGGCGAGACCGTCGCGATGGGATTGGACAACGACTGCACCGCCGCCACGGCGGGCAGCATCGTCGGCGCCGTCGTTGGCAAGAACGGCATCCCCCGCCGATGGCACCGGCGCTTCCACAACAACGTGCGCTCGTACCTGACCGGCAGGCCGCGGTTCTCCATCACCGGGCTGGTCCGCCGGTTCGCCCGGCAGGCGGGTCGCGTCCACGCCGACTCGTGACGAAAGGAACTGCCATGCGCCTCATCGGCCCGGCTTTTCTGTTCGCGATTCTCCTCGCCCATGTGCCGGCGGCGGCGCAGATCGTCCGCTGCCTTGCCGAGCGCGAGGCAGCAGGCGGCCATCGGGTTCGCGTAGTTGAGCATCACGGCGTCCGGGCAAAGCTCCTCCATGTCGCGGGCGATGTCGGCGAGCACGGGGATCGTCCGCAGGCCTCGGAACAGGCCGCCCGGGCCGAGCGAGTCGCCGATGCACTGGGCGACGCCGTACTTCATCGGAATTTCGCAGTCGAACTTGAACGCATCGACGACGCCGACCTGGATCATCACGATCACGCAGTCGGCGTCCTTGAGCGCCTCGCCGCGGTCGAGCGTCGACCAGACCTTCGCGGGCAGGCCGTTCTCGTCGATCACGCGCGGGACGAACGCCTCCATCCGGTCGAGCTTCGGCTTCGTGCGGCTCATCAGGCAGAGCTCGCAGTCCTTGAGCGCGTCCGTCGCCAGGATATCCATCGCCAGCGTCTTGCAGAAGACGAGGCTGCCGGCGCCGATCATCGCGATCTTCGCCATCGTGAAGCTCGCTTCGAAGAGCAGGAAGTTGAGTTGTGAGCAGGTCGCGGCCCGCCGCGCAGCCGGATAATAACGCGCCGCCGTCCGC
>JBDREM010000104.1:0-9277 GCA_043819695.1 Planctomycetota bacterium | reverse complement strand
GCCTGCTCGTGCAGGCGAACGCCCTGCCAGACCCACAGTATGCGGCCGCTGGAGGCATTGTGTGGATGTGTTCGTCTGGACGTTCAGACGAACACATCGCTGGTTGGCTGGTGTGATCGAGCCGCATGCTGCCGACGCACTCGCATATCCCGCGGGCCGAGGTGCTGCGGATCGCATTCAAGTGGTTCGACCGCAGACGCACCCGCATATCCCGCGGGCCGAGGCCGTCGTCGCGGACTGGGACGTGGCCGGAGAGGATAGAGCCGCATATCCTGCGGGCCGAGGTGCTGCGGATCGCATTCACGTGGTTCGACCGCAGACGCACCCGCATATCCCGCGGGCCGAGAGACAACTCATCCCCGGCGATATGAGGCGCGCACTTGCCGAGATCGCGCTTGGTCCTTCACAGGCACTTCGCGGCGTTGCGGCGCCTGAGATGGTCGTGGGACACGAGGGGAAAAGGGCAAGCGGGGAAAAGAGTGTTTCCGCCGCCCCAAGGGCGGCAGACAGCCTTTTGTTCCCCTTTTTCCCTCTTTTCCCCTTTCCCTTTTCTTACACACCCGTCCATTCTATTATCAACGCATGCATCAATAAAAGCGCTTGTCCGAACGAGCGTCGGCGGGTAGAGCTTGGCGGTGCAGCGCCTCCGCTGCCTCGGCGTGCTCTGCGGCGAGGAACTTGATGAACTCACGCGAACGGGTATTCGTCGCTCTCGACCACCAGGAGCCGGACCGGATCCCGGCCGACTTCTGGATCTCGAAGGGGATGCTGCGGAAGCCCGAGGCCGCGGGAATGGCGCCCGAGGCGCTCGAGGCCGAGTTCGGCGGCCGCGTCTGCTTCCAGGGCGGCGTCTGCATTCAGAAGACGATGCCGTTCGGGAGCCGCGGCGACATCCGCGCGGCCGTCGACCGCCTCGCCGGCGTGACGGACAAGGGCGGCGGGTACTATTGAGGCATGCACTGATAATGGATGCCGCACCTTCGTAGCACGGGCGTCCCGCCCGTGAGTTCCACGTGCATCCTGCCCGTGGTGTGCACGCCCAAGATGGGCGTGCGACGGTTCCGGCGTAGCACGAACGTTGCGTCGCGGTCTTGTTCGTCATCGGCATTCATCGCACATTTCCCGTTTTCATCCTTGACCCGGCGGGCGGCGGGTGGTAAGTTCCCGCCCGATGTTTTGGTCATCGCACGCCTGACAAGGAGACGACGAATGGCTGACAAGATTCGATGGGGCGTTCTGGGGCCGGGCGGCATTTCGCGGAGCTTCGCGAACGGACTCAAGGCCGTGCCCGATGCCGAACTGATCGCGGTCGGCTCGCGTGTGCAGGAACGCGCCGACAAGTTCGGCGACAAGTTCGACGTGCCGCGCCGCCACGCGAGCTACGCCGACCTCGTGGCCGATCCGGACGTCGACGCGGTCTACGTCGCGTCGCCGCACTCGGGCCACGCCGAACACAGCATCCTCTGCCTCGAAGCGGGCAAGGCGGTCCTCTGCGAGAAGCCGTTCGCCATCAACGCGAAGCAGGCGAAGGCGATGATCGACGCCGCCCGCAAGAACAACGTCTTCCTGATGGAGGCGATGTGGACGCGGTTCCTGCCGGTGATGGGGAAGGTCCGCGAGTGGCTCGCCGCCGGCGCCATCGGCGACGTGCACATGGCCACTGCTGACTTCGGGTTCGGCGCGAGCTTCAACATCGAGAGCCGCCTGTTCAATCCCGAGCTCGGCGGCGGCGCGCTCCTCGATGTCGGCGTCTACACCGTCTCGTTCGCGTCGATGGTCTTCGGCCGCCAGCCGGACCGGATCGCGAGCATGGCGCAGAAGTGCGAGAGCGGCGTCGACGAGCGCTCCGCGATGATCTTCGGCTATGACGCCGGCCAACTCGCCGTGCTCTACACGGCGATCTGCACGAGCACGCCGCAGACCGCGATGATCCTCGGCAGCCAGGGCCGCATCGAGATCCCGAACTTCTGGCACGGCACGCGCGCGACGCTCCGCGCCGGCGGCGGGGAGGAATCCGTCGAGATGCCGTTCGATGGCAACGGATACGAGTACCAGGCGATGGAGGTGACGCGCTGCATCCGCGAGGGCAAGCTCGAAAGCGACATCCTCCCGCTCGACGAGAGCCTTGGCATAATGCAGACGATGGACGCGGTCCGCGAGCAGTGGGGCCTGAAGTATCCGATGGAGTGACACGGCAGTCTAAGGTATCAAGTTCAAGGTCTGATGTTGGGGCCGGCGGCACGCACTTGAGCGCTGCGAACGGGAGATAGCGATGAAGGTTGGAAACATCCCGGGGATTGACGTCCCGGTGTCGCGGCTGGCACAGGGTTCGACGATGTTCGGGGGCCTGGGGCAGGAAGAGAGCCGCGAGCTCCTCGACGCCGTGCTCGAGGCAGGCATCAACCTGATCGATTCCGCCCACTGCTACGGCGCCGCGAACGAGGGCGCCATCGGCGATTGGACAACGAGCCGCGGCCCGCGAGTGGTACCGGGAGACGAACATTCCGCTCGTCACGTGGTCGAGCGTCGCACGCGGTTTCTTCTCCGGCCGCATCACGAGCGCGAACTACAAGGAGAAGGCGGACCTCTTCCGGCAGTGCGACCGCGACGCGTTCTGGTATCCGGACAACTTCCGGCGTCTCGACCGCGCCTGCGAGCTTGCGGCGGAAAAAGGCGTCACCGTCCCGCAGATTGCCGTTGCATACGTGCTCAGTTATCCGCTCAACACCTTCGCGCTCGTCGGGTCGGCGTCGCCGGACGAAGTCCGGGCCAACCTCGCCGCCGTCGACATCGAGCTCACGCCCGACGAGATGGCGTGGCTGAATCTTGAACGGGACGATCGATAAGAACACGTTGGCAAATTTCCAAAGGAGATGGCGATGAAGTACGGCAGCATTCCAGGCGTCACGAAGCCGGTTTCACGGATCGCACAGGGCAGCATTATGCTCAGCCGCGCAAGACTCGACGAAAGTTTCGCCCTGCTCGACGCGATGTTCGAGGCGGGCATCAACATGCTCGACACCGCCCACTGCTACGGCGAGGACAACGAACGCATCCCGGGCGAATGGTGCGCGAGCCGCGGCGTACGCGACGAGTTCATCATGTTCGGCAAGTGCGCGCACCCGGACGGCGAGGGAAAACACTGCAACGCGAAGGACATCACCGCGCAGCTATACCAGTCGCTCGACCGGATGGGGTTCGACTACATCGACCTCTACGTGCTCCATCGCGACGACCCCGACGTCCCGGTCGCCGAGATCGTCGACTGCCTCAGCGAGCACGTCGCCGCCGGCCGCATCAACGCGTTCGGCGGGTCGAACTGGACGTATGAGCGCCTGAAGGCAGCGAACGAATACGCCGCGGCCAACGGCCGCACCCCGTTCGCCGTCAGCAGCCCGAACTTCAGCCTCGCCGTCGCCGTCAAACCGATGTGGCATGACTGCATCGGCGCTCAGAACCCCGACCAGGCCGCGGCGCGCGAGTGGTACAAGGAGACGAACATGGCGCTCGTCACGTGGTCGAGCATCGCACGCGGTTTCTTCTCCGGCCGGTTCACCAGCGCAAACTTCGAGGAGAAGAAGCACGAGCTCGAAGGCTGCATGGTGACCGCGTACTGCTATCCGGAGAACTTCACGCGGCTCGACCGGACGTATGAGCTGGCCGAGGAGAAGGGCCTGTCGGTCCCGCAGATCGCGCTCGCCTACGTCTTGAATTACCCGCTCAACATCTTCGCGCTCGTCGGCGCCTGCACGCCCGACGAGATCGGGGCGAACCTCGCCGCCGTCGACCTCGAGCTCACGCCCGAGGAGATGGCGTGGCTCGACCTCGAACGCGACGACCGTTAGCGGCAGAGCGCCGCCCGCGATAGTGAGGAGTGAGGACGGACGTCCCGACGCATCGGGCTCTGCTCCTGCAAGGCCGCGGCACGTTCACTCCGCCCCGCCGCGCGCAGGACCTCGGCTCGCCTTGCTTGTCTGCGGTCTTGAAGGTGCCACAGGGCCTGCCCCGTCTCCGCCGCCGATAAGGGGCACGCAGCCCCGGCGGCCGCCCGACGCGGCGGAAAAACCGTAATCGTTCCAAAGTGTGTGTGGTAACGCTTGGCTCGTTCGATCTGCAATGTAGGGGCACGCCCTGCCGTGCACTCGTCGTGTTATCGTTGTGTGTGGGCACGGCAGGCCGTGCCCCTACACGAACCACACGTTCTTCGCAACGGTCACGGAAAACCCGAATCCTTTGCTTCCGGACGCGTGTAATATACAATAGAGACTGGATTCGTGCGTGAGGTGTTTGTGCGCAAGAAGCGAAGAAACATACCCGAAGACAGCCTGGTCCACTACCGCCAGGCCGAGGCGATCGAGCCGGATCCCCTCCGGAAACTCACGACATGGCTGATCGCGGCCGGCATTATCGTGTCGGCGCTCGTGCTTGCCGATGCCATCGAGTACGTTGTCCGCGCGGCGCCGAAAACGATGCCGCCGATCGTTCTGGACATCGTCGAGCTCGATGGGCTTATCCAGGACAAGGACCGCGGCGAGCAGAAGATCAAGCCGGACGTCAAGGAGCCCGAGAAGAACGAACAGGAGAAGCCGGAGGAGAGGGAAAAGCCAGCCGACGTTGCCCGTGATACGACGCAGCCTGAGACTGATGATCCGGCGCCGGTGGCGAGCGACAAGGTCGACAAGCGTGCGCCCGCGATTGCCAGCCGCGGCTCCGGCCCGCCGAGCTACGCCATCACGGGCCACCGCGGCGGCGCGGCGCAGAAAGGCGCGCTCGCCGAGTTCGGCGGCAACGCGAAGACGGAAAGCGCCGTCAACCACGGGCTCGACTGGCTCGCCCGTCACCAGGACGCCGACGGGAAGTGGAACCGCATCGAGTTCAGCAAGAACTGCAAGCCCGGGCAAGGCTGCGGCGGAGCGGGCTATCACCGCAGCGGGTACGAGCCGGTGCCGCTCGACCCGGCGATGACGGGGCTCGCGCTGCTCTGCTTCGCCGCGTCGAACAACACGCACATCGAGGGCAAGTACAAGGCCAACGTCGCCGCTGGCATCCTGTACCTTCAGCGGATCCAGGCGAAGAACGGGCGGTTCGGGACGTTCCGCCGCGGCGTCGACCAATACATGATGTACAACCAGGGCATCGCGACGTTCGCGCTCGGCGAGATCTGCGCGATGACGGGCGACCAGACGCTCAAGCCGGCCATCGAGAACGCGGTGCGGTTCATCGTGCGCGCGCAGCAGCATCCGTCGGGTGCGTGGGACTACACCGACGCGAAGATCGGCCGCTACGACACCTCGGTCACGGGCTGGCAGGTGATGGCGCTCAAGTCGGCCCACGCCGCGGGCGTCACGATCCCGCCATATACGCTCTACAAGGTGATATCGTTTTTCGACAAGGTGACGCTGCCGGGCGGCGAGGTCATCTATTCCAACCTCGCGCCATCGGCGGGCCGCCGGGGCCAGGGAATGGCCGCCGTCGGCATGGCGTCCGGCCAGTTCCTCGGGCTGCCGAGCCACAGCCGGCTCGCGAAGCAGCAGACGGCGATCATTCTCAGCCACCTGCCCAACTGGGACAAGCTGAGCGCGAGACGCGACAAAGTCACGCTCGACTCCATCTACTACTGGTACTACGCGACGATCGCGATGTTCCAGGCCGGCGGCCAGCCGTGGAAAACGTGGAACAAGCACTTGCAGAGCACCCTGCTGCTTCAGCAGCGGCGCGGCGGATGCCTCGACGGCAGTTGGGACCCGCCGAACAACTTCTGGGCCGCCGTCGGCGGCCGGCTCTACTCGACCACGCTCAATATCCTCAACCTCCAGATTTACTACCGATACCTGCCGATCCACAGCGGCGGCGCGCTCCCGGCCGTCGACGCGCTCATCCACGTCGCCGAGGGCGAACAGCGCATCCACGTCGTCCAGGCCGTTCGCCTGCTGGGCAAGTTCGAGGACCGCAAGGCGCACGACTACCTGGTCCGGCTCGCGCACGGCGACGACCATGACCTCGCGCTCGAGGCGTCGTTCGCACTGGCCGAGAGCAGGCACAAGGACGCGATCGGGCCGCTGATGCGGCAATTGCGGTCGCCGAACCAGTTCGTGCGCTATCGGGCGCTCCGCGCGATGGCGCCGATGATCGAACAGGGGCTCGCGCCCGTCTTCATCGAGAGCCTCAACGACGAGAAGGCGACGGTCTCTCGCCTGGCGGCCCAGATACTGCGGCAATACGGGAACGTGTCGTTCGGCTTCGAGCCGGAGGCGCCCGCCGGCGAACGCGAGGCGGCGATCCGAAAATGGCGCCAGTGGTGGGAAGAGCGGCGCAAGGGCGCGGTGAGTGTCGAGCCCGAGATGGTCTGGCTCGTAGTCGAGGTCCGGCCCCAGGCGAATCTTCTCGCGTTCAGCACCGGCAGGCCCGGCGTGATCGAGCGGGGCAATAAGTACAGCGTGTATCGCGGCGACCGGTACATCGGCCGGATCAGTGTCGTCCAGGTCAAGGGCGCCACCGTCGTCGCGAAGACGGTCGAGCAATACACCTCGGGCGAGTTCAAGGAAGGCGACGTCGTGAAGCCGAGCAAGTGACCGGGGCCGCGGCCGGCGGCAGTACGCCGGCGCGATACCCTGCGTCTGCTCCCCCTTGCGGCAGCTCCTTGATCAGCGGCTCCCAATACGCGCGGTCCTTCTCCCGCTCGGAGTTTTCCTCAATGTTCGAGCGCACGCGCCAGGTTGTCGGCATCGGAGAGCAGGACGACGTCCGTGTCTCGGCTAAACTCCGCTCCGCCGTACAACACGCACGCCTGTCCGCCCATCAACAGGTGCCGGACCTGGTTCGAGCACAGCGTGGAAAGGACTTTGCGGATCGGGCTCGGGGTCAAGCGATCTTCCCACTTCCAGATAGAACGCCCACAGCTTCTCGGTCTCGCGCCAGCGCTCGGCGGGCGTGAGCCGAATCCATTCGGCGCGTTCGTCGTCGAGTTCGAGGCCCGGTTCGTACGCCATTCACGTGCTCCCGGCCGGGGGCAGGCCGGCCGAATCCCTGACAGTGATGATAGCAGCCGCGCGGCGGAATGGGAAGCGTGAAGTTGAGGCGTCGGCCGCGAGGGCATTCTGTGTTTGAAAACCGGCCGAAACGGGGGTATACTCTTTTACAGGCGGAGACGCATTTCCGGCAAAGGAGGTCCGTCAATGAAGATCGCCCGGCATCGGTTCCTGTGGGCCGCGTGCACGGCGGCCCTGGTCCTTTCGTTCTGCGGCGTCGAGATCCTGCTGGCCGACTTCGAGCCGCCGCCGCCGCCGAAGCCGCATCGCCGGAAGGCGGGCGAGAGCTTCCCGCCGCTCCCGCTGCCGGTGACGCCGCTGCGCCGCACCGAGAAGAAGCGCCCGCCCGAGCCGCCCGCGCTCATCGGCAAGCTCCAGTATGGCACACGCATCTGGAAGACGGCCGACGACGGCCGCCGCTACAGCTACTTCGACTGGCAGGGCGACACGACCGACGCGCACAACCTCGTGAACGAAGCCAACCGCCTGCTCAACATCCGCTACCGCTGGGTCCACACGAAGCTCTCCGACTTCTCGTTCACCCCCGCCGAGCTCCCCATCCTCTACATCACCGGCCATCAGCCGTTCACGTTCACCGACAAGGAAGTGCAGAAGATGCGGTGGTACATCCGCGACGGCGGCATGCTGATGATGTCGCCCTGCTGCGGGTCGAACGCGTTCAAGAACGCCGCCTACGCCGAAACGAAGAAGCTCTTCCCGCAGCGGCCGCTGCGGCCGATCACGCCCGACCACCCGCTCTACTCCTGCTTCTACAAGATCGAGAAGGTGAAGGTGCGGGACACGGGCGAGGCGTGGAAGGAGATCGACCCGCCCGTGCGGGGCGTCACGCTCGGATGCCGCCTGGGCGTCGTCCTCTTCGAGCGCGACGTCTGCTGCGGCTGGGCCGGCCATACGCACGAGAAGGGATCGAGAATCGAGCCGGCCGACGCGCGCAAACTCGGCGTCAACCTCATCACCTGCTTCCTCGCCAACTACGAGTTCGGCAAGCAGCAGAGCGTGCAGAAGGTCTATCACCAGGAAAGCGAGAAGACGCGCGAGGAGTTCATCTTCCCGCAGGTCGTCCACGCGGGCGACTGGGACCCGAGCCCGTCGGCCGCGATGGACCTGCTCAAGTTCCTCGGCAAGCACTCGACGATGGAGGTCCAGTTCAAGCGCGTCGCCGTTGATCTCCGCAAGGTCGACGCCTTCAAGCACCCGTTCCTTTACATGACCGGGCATGAGGATTTCGAGCTCGGCGACGACGAGGTGCGCGTGCTCCGCAGCTACCTCGCCAACGGCGGCGTGCTGATGGCCGACGCCTGCTGCGGGCGCGGCGCGTTCGACGCCGCCTTCCGCCGCGAAATCAAGAAGGTGCTGCCCAAGAACGAGCTCGAGCCGCTGCCGCAGAAGCACCCGATCTACAGCTCGCTCGTGCCGATCAGCAAGGTGACGTACACCGACTGGGTCCGCGAGCGCGAGCCGAAGCTCACGACGCCGACGCTCGAGGGCGTCACGAGCGGCGGCGTGCTGTGCGTCATCTACAGCAGGTACGGGCTCGTCAGCCAGTGCGACGGCCTCCGCCGGCCCTACGCGATGGCCTACTCGCACGACGACGCCGTCCGCCTGAGCGCCAACATCATCACGTATGCAATGACGCATTAGTGAAGCTTCAAGAATGCTCTTGGAGGTCGCCGCAGGCGACTTTGGAGTGCGGCGGCTTGACGCCGCTTTCCAAGAATCCTTTGGGTGCCTTCGGCGCTTCGCACCTCGGCAAAGCGGTCTCAAGCGACCGCACTCCATAGAACGGCCATCACGACCCGCGAACGGAGGCCTGAACCTTCACTAGTGAGAGCGTGTGAATTAATCGCCGCAACGCCGCAAATGAGGCGTTTTTCTCACGCAAACACTGGAGTTACGGAGCTTTTTCCGTAACCAAAACGATTTTTTCACACGCTCTGAGCAGTGCTGCCAGCGGCCCCTTGACCATCGCCATCAACGAAAGATTGCGGCCCTCATTGCCGACGCGCTATAATGAGGCAAAGGAGGCCGCCGATAATGCCGGAGATCAGTCGCTTCTTTGGAATCATCACTCGAAGGAAAGCAAGATCTTGGTTCGCATAACGGCGGTAAGACACGTGCGCGACTATCGCCTGGAGTTGACGTTCTCCAATGGTGTCAAGGCGGAACTGGATTTCAAAGACCGAGTCGTCGCCCGCGGCGGCGTTTTCGAGGAACTTGAAGAGCTTGAC
>JBDREM010000103.1:0-6631 GCA_043819695.1 Planctomycetota bacterium | reverse complement strand
CGACGGCTTCTTTGTCCTAATCCTAATCATAATCGTAATCCTACTCGGCAGCGGCACTTACGAAACAGCGATTAGGATTAGGAGTAAGATTACGATTACGACCGAAGCTCTGCGACACGGGTCGAGCCCCTTATCTTAGTGCCATTAAGGACTGCATCCGTTACCATCGACGGCAACGGCTGCGCAGCATAGGTGCCGCAAATCCAGCA
Source organism: Planctomycetota bacterium (assembly GCA_043819695.1). GTDB lineage: Bacteria > Planctomycetota > PUPC01 > PUPC01 > PUPC01 > CAYLQD01. The sequence goes on along the minus strand of JBDREM010000103.1, from coordinate 6,422 downwards.
CGCGCGCTCAATCTCGGGTGCCGGGCTGGTCCCGGCTCTTGACGTTAACGAAACAGACGCCGCGCAAGAATCAGAAGCCTGCTTTCTTCAGCTTGCTGATGAACGACGTTTTCCTGGCGTGAGCGGCGCGTAGTGCTTCGATTTTCTGCGGGAAGTTGTTTCCTTTCGTGCGCGCGGCCAAGTCGCGCAAGTTCGACAGCACCACCAGTGCCGCATCGTAGCTCGTGGGTTTCTTCTCAGCGATGAGCCGTTCGACTTCTTTCCAAAGCGTCGGCTCGCGGCCAACAAGGCCGTCGAGGTACTTCGTCCTTGCGGCAATCTTCTCCTGCTCGCGACGCGCATGTTCTTTGGCGGCCTTCTCCGCTGCGATGCTGGTCAGCTCCGCCGCGCCCTGCAGCAATTCATTGACGGTGCGCCCCGGCTCGACGTCAGGCGGACTGCCGGCACGATCTGGGCTCCTCTGGTCTCGTCTGAAGCGGGCCATCAACTGACTGCCAGCGTGCGTACCCCCGCCTCGCATCAGGGCGACGAGCATCTCGTCCTTCTCCTTGGGTTGAAGGGCGGCCACCCACCGCGCGAGGGATTCCTGGCTTGGGGATTCGTCGCGGGCGCTGCGTTCGGCGGCCGCGGCGAGCAGATGGCCGTCGATGCGAAGGAATTCGGCAAGACTCTGCAACGAGGCCGAGAGTTCGCCAAGCCCGGCCGGAACCGGCGGCTCGCGGTCGCCGTCGTGAAGTTCTTCGGTCTGAGCGCACAGGAGCCAGCCCAGATAGAGCGCCCGCAGGTCGCCGCGAGCGATCTCAGCGCGGATGGGCACGAGCGAGGCGAGCCATCCCTCGCCGGTGTCGTCCCAATTGTCGCCCGAGTCGTCCTCGGAAACGAACGTGACGATCACCTTCCCGGCTTTCTCCTTGGCAAACACGAAAGGAGTCCGGCAGTACTGCTTGGCGGTTTCCAGCGGGAGCACGTCTGACGGAAAGCGAAGTTTGAGGACGTGGGTGCCCCAGTTCGCGACGTAGAGGAAGGCGTCGAAGTATTTCTCCATCCACGCATCCTCGTCGCCCTTGAAATTGCCCCAGTTGTAGACGTTGACGAAGCTTGTCGGCGTGACGCGGGCGCGCGTCGAATACGACCTCAGCTTCTGCATCTCCGCTTCGGTCAGCGGCCGGTCGATTGCCTGGAACTCGTAGTACTGATATTCACTCACGGTGGACAGCCTCCTTCAGGTGCGGGAACTTGGGTGACGGGGCGTCATTTCTTCGGCAGTGCCCTCCGCTGCTCCGGCGTCGCCAGCTTGCGGGCGATCGGCAGATACTTCTTGCGGTGGTATTCCACGAACTCGTCGATGGCCGCGACCGCGTGTGTTGCGTATTCGTCCGGGCTGCTTGTGGCGGAAAGGCACTTGAACCAGGCGGGCAGCACCTCCGCCCAGTCAACGCCGACCTCATATGATCCGCCCTCGTCCGCAAAGAATATGACGCGGTCCGGGTCGTGGTCGATGAGCCTGAGCAGGTCGAACAGGATGTCCAGCGCCCGCCGGACCTCGCCTGGGGTGCGCCTGCCCGCTTCGTTCACACACCTGTCAAACAGCCGTTCACACTCGGCAAGCCATGTCTGAGTGCCCTTCGATTTCTGCATGCAGTTCTTGGAGTTGACATTGAATCCTTCGTAGTAATCGCGGCGAAGGCTGGATTCCCTGAACTCCCTCACGGCAGCGAGCAGCCGGCCCTTGGCCGTGGCATCCGGGCGGAGAAGCGAAGTGTTCAGGCGCCCTTTCACCAGCTTCGCAACTTTGGATTGGGGCAGGAGATTGATGGCATCGTCAAGCATGTACCGGATTTGATAATCGGAGAGGCGTTGAAGGGCTACGCGGAGCTTGGCTCGGTCTATCGTCGGTGTCGGCATAGTCACCCCCCGCGAATCCAGCGCCGCCAGGCGTCAATCCACTCGGCTCCCTTGGGTGCCGGACTGGGAAGAGGGGTATCCGTGACCGGAATGCGCTGAGTGAAGCGGCCGCGTCGGCAAACAGCAACAATGTCGTTTGCGTCGTTGAGGTCGATGCGCTCAACGACAACATCGACGCCGAGAACGGTTGTTTCAAACGGCACTGCGAGGTGTTCTTCGAGCATCGTGTAAAGGCCGGTCGCCATTTCGGATTCGTTGTAACAGTCGACCGTTGCTTCTGCGATCATTGCATCCAGGCGCTCAGTCATTGTGCGTGCGCTACGTTTTCCCGCTGCCGCAGTTCTTGGTCTCCGGTTTGGCTTCTGCCCGCCAACACTCTTCGCGTTCCTTCCTCTGTGACGCAAATCTCTCTTCATCTCTTACACTCAGGCGAAGTGGGACAGCGCCTCGGCTGCGCCAGCCACGAGCACTCTTGCATCGTTGACCTCGTGAACGGTCCACTCCGGCTGGTAAACGATCTGCAGGCAGCGCTTGCAGGGGAGCAGAGGCGCGAACTTGCGCCAGTTCGGCGACGGTGTCGTGTCGGCGTACCTCACTTCCACAGGCAACCATGGAACGTCATCGCGGACGATCAGGAAGTCGATCTCCTGCTTCTCCTTGTTCCGCAGGAAGAAGAGCTCGAACTCGCCCTCGCCGGTGTCCGTCCAGAAGTGACAAGCCTTGAGAAGATGGCTGGCGACGAGGTTCTCGAAGCGAGCATTCTTGTTTCGCACCGCGGCGTAGTCCCAGAGGTACATTTTCCCCTCGCGCCGGAGCGACCGGGGAATGCTTCGCTTCCACGGTTTGATCTCGAAGATGTAGTAGAGCTCCTTCAGGTACGTCGTCCACCGTCGGACCGTATCGAAGCTGACCTCCAGGTCTTCGCGCAGACTGGCCATGCTGAACAGCGATCCGACGCGTTCGGGCAGGAGGGCGGTCATCAATTCCAGGCGGCCCAGGTCCGGCAGCCGACTGATGTCCCGAAGGTCTTCGCGAATGACGACCTGGTCGTGAGTCCGCCTCCACAGGTTGGTGGCGCGTGCGTCCTGCTCGAATAGCGGCTCCGGAAACGGGCCGTAGGTCATCAGCGAAGCCAAGTTCTTTTCGGCGGTCCGCCCGCGTTTCGCAGACCGGCTGAAGAGAGCATCCATCGCGGCGTCCGGCGCCGGAACGTCGGCCCTCTCCATCTCGCGCAAACTGAACGGATGCAGCCGGAAATGAAAGAATCGGCCGAGTAGACTGTCGCTTCCTCGGCGGTAGACGTTGAGGCGGGCGCTGCCCGTCACGAGGAAGTCGCACGGCCGCTTCAGTGTGTCGAAAAGGCCCTTGAGGCTTCGCTTCCACAGCCGGTCCTTGTGAATCTCATCGAGCACGACGAGGGGCACCGTCTTGCCTTTAGATGGCGGGATGACGACCGACGGCTGCTTGGCCCAGGCGTGGCGGAACTCGAACTGGTCCCAGTTGTAGTATCGGCCGGCGGGGCGTTTGGCCAGCAGCATCTTTGCGAGCGTCGTCTTGCCACACTGGCGCGGGCCGGACACCATGGCGATCTTGTGGCGGTCCGCAAAGCATAGTGCCTGGACGGCCGCGGCCAGATAGCGGGGTCTTGTTTTCATGCTGACCATACTACTTCTACTGTCAGACTTCGCCGACGACGTAACATCTTGTGGCGGTAGATGTTCCACTTGGCCCGCAACCCTCGTGCTTTCAAGAACGTGGAAGGGCATTCCGCGGAACGCCTCGGAGAGCGGAATGGACGCCCTTTACAGAACGCACGCGTTCCATGCCACTTCCGCACGAAAGACGGTTGGGCGGTGTAACCTCCTGTGCCAAGATTGCTTACGGCCAATACCCGAAGTCTGACAGTAGAATTAGTAGCGTGTGCGTCTGGCGCGCTGCGAGAAGCGGCGACAGCGGGGCTGTTGAGACGGTCCGCGCGGTCTCGCTCGATCCACGAATCGCCGAACAGGACCGCGCGCTTCGCCGCGCCTTCGGGCGAGACTGAAAGCCCCTCATTGTCAGTGATATGCGCGGCCTTCGGTCGTCGGCACCATCTACTACGTCGCGACGGGCGAGACGCCGAAGTGATGCGCGGTTGCGCTCAGGCTTCGAGCCGCGGGAACTCGGTCACGCGGAGGTTCGTGCTGCCGTAGGGGATGAGCGTGACGTCTTCGAGCGGAGCGTCGCTCGCGACCGGGCTCTGCGGCAGCGGCCCGGCGGAATGCTGCTCGAGCGTCCACTCGGCGACGCGGCGGCCCTTCGCCTTGAGCATCACAGGCGCGGCGGCGGGCTCGAACGGCACGGTGCCGACCTTCCCGGCATCGACCACCTCGAACGACGAGCCGGGATCGCTCGCATCGATGAGCAGCCCGTAGTTCCACGGCGTCGTCGGATGCACCGCCCAATCGGCCGCGGGGCGTTCGCCCTTGATCTTCCGGAACTCCTCGCCGATCTTGAGCGAGTAGACGAGCGGCCCGCGCTTGACGGCGGCAGCGCCGTGATAACGCTGCTCGATCTCGATCTCCATCGGGAACTCCAGGTCGATCCAATCGCCGTCGTGCCATTCGCGCTCGATTCGCAGGAACTTTCCGGCGGGCGCGTCTACGGCCTGGCCGTTGACGGCCGCCGTCGCGCCCTTCGCCCACGCGGGCACCCGGAGCATCAGCGGGAACGTGCCCGTGCCGCTCACGTCGATGCCGATGCACTCGCCGAACGGATAGGCCGTGTGGACCGTCAGCTTCACCGGCTCGCCGCCCGCCTTGGTCGTCACCTCGCACGGCCCATAGACCATCGCGGCGAGGCCGCCGTCGGGCGTCGCCATCCACATGTGCTTCACCAGCTTCGGCCAGCCCTGGTGCAGGTTCGCCGTGCAGCAGCCGTAGTTCGGTTCGAGGCCGAAGATGTTCGACTGCGGCCCGTTGGTCGTCCATTGCCGTTCGTCGACGGTGCAGAGGACCTGGTTGACCTGCTGGTCGTACTGATGGCCCCACATGTCCGGCGTGAACGTTGCAGGCAGGGCGTTGTAGGCGATGCGTTCGAGGCGATCGGCGAACGCTGCGTCGCCGAGAATGCCGAGCAGCAGTTCGAGCGAGAACATGTACTCGACGACGGCGCACAGCTCGGTCCCCTGCGACGGGTCCTTCCCGGCGTAATGCTCGTCGCCGGTGAAGGTGCCGACTGCCGTGCCGTGGTGCGTGTCGAGCATATCGAGCGTCTTGTAGACCGCGGCCCGGTCGCCGGGGTCGCCGGTCTGCACAAACCAGACGCCGGGCGTCTTGACCGCCATCGCGTTGTTGACGACGTGTGTCTTGAGCGCGCGCTTGTCCGCCGCTATCTTATACGTGAACTCGAACTGCTCGAAGTGGCCGCGCCAGTCGTAGCCCTGGTCGTGCAGCTTGGCGGCGACGTCGAGGAGCCAGTCTGTGCCGGTGCGGTTGTAGAGCCAGTGGACGCTCAGTGCGAGGTCGGCCCAGCGATAAATGCCCCACTCGATGAGGGGGTGTTGGTCGAGGTTGTCGCGCAGCCAGGCGCAGAACCGCTCCATAAAGGGCACGACGCGTTCGTCGGCAGTTGCTTCGTAATACTGCGTGAGCGCCTTGAGCATGATGGCGTTCGGCCATGCGTCGCGGCCGCGCATATCCGCCGCCTGTTTGGCGCCGAACCAGCCGTCATCCCACTGATGCGTGAGCGTGTAGTCGAGCCACGGCTCGGCCTTCGCTTTCAGGGCATCATCGTTGAGAAGATGCGCCAGCGGCACGAGCCCGTCGAGGTAGTACGGCCCGCGCTCCCAGCATTCGCCGTCGCCGCCCAGCCACGAACTGTTCGGGCCGACGTCGGGCCACACCTCGTCGAGGTGGCCGGTCACGCCTTCGGCCTGAACGGTCAGTTGATCCTTGAGCCAGCCCGCGGGCCGGACCGCGCCGAGCGGAAGCGGCACGAACGCCCCGGGCTGCAACGGCGACGCATTCTTGATGAGTTCCGTATTCATGGCCGGGAATGCTAACAGACGCCTCGGCCGCGCGCAATAGGATCTCCGTGTCGTAACCGTTTCAATGTTCGTGTGGTCCCGCTCTGCTTAGCGCTGTTTCTGTAGCCGCCCGCATCGAGGGCGGCCCGCCGAGGTCAGTGCCCTCGGCTACAGCAACACACGGTAGCCGCCCGCATCCAGGGCGGCCCTGTTTCTGTAGCCGCCCGAACGCAGCGCCGTACGATGTATTCTACCAGACGCGCGTTCGGACGGCGAACGGATTTCACGCGGGGGATTCCACGCGATGGGCTTTCGCGTCCGCCCCGCACACCCCGCCGCGCCCCTGTTATTGATGCATGCGTTGATAATAGTTTTACTGTCTTGCTTCATCTTCGTTGGTTAACCCGCAAGGGGGCCAAGTGGTTATGTCTCTTCCAGTGGTAGAATCGTGCCTGTTCATTGCGTTGAAGTCGGCGCGTCCTTTCTCTGGCGATGTGATCGGGACGGTCGC
>JBDREM010000102.1:0-11082 GCA_043819695.1 Planctomycetota bacterium | reverse complement strand
GCCCGGCTCATCTTTGCGATGGGCCAGCTTCTCGGCCGAGACCTCGACCTCTTCGAACGACTCCTCGTTGTACCGGATGACCTGGATGAATTCGGGCACATGCGCCCCGTCCGGCGGGGTCAGCGTGCCCGGCGCCGTGCCCGGCGCCTGATACCGTCTCTTTCGCATCTCGTTCTCTCCTCGGTCAGCCCTGCCGGCCCGGCGGCTCGGGGTCGGAAGGACTGTCCTTCGTTTCGGCCGGTGCGGCGGGTTTGGTCTCCGGTATCGGCAGCCCCGCCGCCGGTGCCAGCGACAAGGTCGGCCCCAACACCCCGACAAGAACAAAACACACCATCGTCACTCGCTTGCGCATGCTGCTTTTCCGTTCTACTCCCGGTCTGTTGTCACGAGCGGATCAATCTGCAAGAGTATGGCGCGAGCGCACGACATCGTCAAGGACTTACTGCGCCGTGATGGCCGGGCAAGAAAAGTTGACTTCCCGCCTGCGGCGTGTAGCATGCAGGACGATGCGACACAACCCAATCCTGTGATCGTGTGTAGTATCGAAGGGCGTTGAATGCGAGGGCCGACCGATGAGATATGATCTGTTCACGCGCGACCCAGGCAACCCACTGATCACGGCCCGCGACCTTCCGTATCAGGCCAACGCGGTCTTCAATGCGGGTGCTGCGGACCTCGGCGACCAGGTCGTGCTGCTGGTGCGGGTCGAAACGACGTCGGGGCGCTCGCACCTGATTGTTGCGCGCAGCAAGGACGGCTTCGCCAACTGGCAGTTTGAGGACCGTGCACTCCTGCATCCCGCCCAGGGCTTTCCCTACGAGACGAACGGCGTCGAGGACTGCCGTATCACGTGGCTCGCCGAGAAGGACTGCTGGGGCATCGCCTACACCGCATACTCGGACCACGGCCCCGGGGTGGCGCTGGCGACGACGACGGATTTCGAGACGGCGGAACGGATCGGGATGGTCCTGCCCCCCGACGACAAGAACGCCGCTTTGTTTCCGCGCACTTTCGACGGGCTCTACGCCATGCTCCACCGCCCCTCGGTCGGCGGCGGGAGCGTGTGGATCTCATATTCCCCCGACCTTGTGTATTGGGGGAAGCCGGACGTGGTGATCCCCGCCCGGGGCGGGCCGTGGTGGGACGGCGTGCGCGTCGGCGCCGGCCTGTCCCCGATCGAGACCGACGCCGGCTGGCTCGTCATCTATCACGGGGTGAAGGACGTGGTCGGCAACCCGATTTACCGGCTCGGCGCCGCGCTGCTCGACCGTGACGAGCCGCACCGCCTCATCGGCCGGGCCCGCCGGTGGCTGCTCAGCCCGCAGGAACCGTACGAGCGAACCGGGGACGCGCCGAACGTGGTGTTCACGAGCGGGGGATTCGTTCGTGGAGACGATCTCTGGGTCTACTACGGCGCCGCCGATTCGTGCATCTGCCTCGCCACGGCGAAACTGGCCGACGTGCTGGCCGCCGTCACAAATGAGCCCCAGGACTGAACGGGCCGCGCGACCCTACCGGATCCACTCTTCCAACTTGCGTTTCGCCACGTCGCGCCCGCCGATCCCGAACGCCAGAGCCGCCGCCACGGCCGCCGCGCCGAGCAGCAGGCCGAACGTGAGGCCGATGATCTCGTCGGCCAAGCCCATCTGACGCAGCGCGACCGCCGTCGCCAACACGAGAATGGCGACCCGGGCGATCATCGCCAGGGCGCCGGCTTTCGGCTTGCCCGTTGCCTCCACCGCCCTGGCGGCCAGGTTGGCGAGCCAGAGCCCGAGGGCCAGAATCAGCACCCCGAGCAGCACCTGCCCGACAAAGATGGTGAACTCGGCGACGAGCCCGGCAAAGGCCGTGAAGCCGAGAACCCTTGCCGCCTCCAGGGCGGCGAAGAGCATGACGATCACGATGATCACGTAGCCGGCGACGTCCGCCGGCGTCTTCTTCCCTTCTCCCGGCTCTTCCTTGGCGAGACGTAGGCGGACAAGGATTGAGTTGAAGCCGACGCCGGCCAGTAGCGCGGTCGCCACACCGGCCACCACACGGCCGACCAGGTAGGAGAACAGAAGAATAAGAGCAGCGCCAAAGATCACCGGCACGGCGCCGAGCACCACATCAAGCATGTTGCTGGTCGGTCGGGTCAATGCCTCGAGCCGGAGAGCGTTCAGCGCCGCGATGGCGACCGGGATGAGGATCAGCACGTAGACGACCAGGCCGAGGGCATGGGAGAGCTTGGCCCTGCCGAGTGTCTTGGCGAGCCCCGCCTTTTCGCTGAGCGAGTCGGTCCCGGCTGCCGCAAGCAGGTTGCTGACCACCCGCTGCACGAGGCGCGCCACGAACCAGCCCAGCAGGACGATGAGCACCGCGGCAAACACGTTCGGCAGGAAGGCGAGGAATTCCTGCGTCATCGCCTTGACGGGCGTCAGCAGGCCCTCGAGCTCAAGAGCCCCCAGCACGGCGGGGAGGAACAACAAGAACACCAACCAGTAGACGATGTTGCCCAGGGCCGTCGACAGCGGCGCCGTCTTGCCCTCGGCGACCTCCTTGCCCAGGCGTTCGTCCAACTTGGCCGCCCGGACGGCGCGCGAGACGACGAGCCGCATGCCGCTGGCTACGAGCCACGCCGCGAGAAGAAGCAAGGCAGCCCCGAGAAGGCGCGGCACGAACTCGAGGATCTGCGTGAGCATCTTGTTCAGCGGCTCCGTGGCCAGGGTGAGGCCCAAGGCCTGGAAGAAGGCCACGAGCACAAGGACCAGAACGAGGTAGAAGACTACCTTTCCGGCCACTTTCTCCACGTTGGCTTCTTTGGCCCTGTCCTCGCCGAACAGCCACTTCGCAATCCGGTCGTCCAGCGACGTGCGCCGCAACACCGCCCGCACGACCGCCGCCACGACCAGGGCGACGATCCAGCCGGCGACAAGGATCAGCAGCGCGCCGACCAACTGGGGCACATACGCCCATATCTGCTTTCCCATTTCCTGCATATTCTCCGCCATGGCTCATCCCTCCTCACAGTGGCAGTCGGTGCGCGGCAACGTCCGGACGACTGCCATCGCCGAATGAACTTCACCCAGCCCACCCCTAAGGTGCTCTGCGACCCCCGGCATCTTTCCGGAAGATGCCAGCCTTTCAGTGAACAACGAATATCGTACATGAGGTTCGGCCTCTGTCAAGGAAAAAACGGTAGTCGTTAAATCCCCCTTCGTAACTGACCCATTACTAACCGTTCCAGGAATCATGTGATTTTTGTGATGTGCGTAAGCCCCGCACCCCCAATAGGTTAGCACGCGGTCTTCAAGTCGGGTGTGCTTCCGCCCTCCCAGACGTGCGCGGCGACATGCACAAAGCGAAGGATGTTCTCCGGTTCGGCGAGCCCGCGCATTGTCTTGCTCCGAATCTTCAGGAGTAAGCCGATCATTCGTTCGACGGTGTCGTTGGTCGGTTGCGTGTCGGTGCCGATTCGATCCCAAGTGTCGAGGAGGTGGAGCGTGAGCATTCGCATATGACAGCCCAGTTCGGAGGCGGCAACAAGATGAGGCGCTGCGGCCTCGCCGGCAAACTGAAGGCCGAAGGCGCCGATCTCGGGCCGGTCATCGGCGCGGGCAACTATCTCGACGGGCAGGACGTCGAAGTGTTCGGCACCGACGTGTACTTCTGCCCCGGGCAGGGCAACGGCGCGCCTTTCATGGCCCTGAAGGTGAGCGTGGGGACGACCTTCATCGCGGGATCGGGCGCCCGCATTGTGTTCCGGAGCTCCGACCTCCGAGCTGTGGGACATTGACTACCATGACGGCAGAATCTACACTAGCAGAAGGGACTTTGGCGCCCATGTGTATGACATTGCCGGCAAGGAGCTCGCCCGCCAGGCGATCCCCAAGGGCGGGCCGCAGAGCCGGACGTGGACGACCGAGTTCGGTGATCCCACGCTGCGGCCGCCGTAGCGGTCCCCGTTCCGGAGCCGGCCGACCTCGGCCTGCTTGGCGCGGCCCTGTTGGCCGTTGGGAGGACAAGGAGGCGGAGCGGATTAAGGCGATGAACCAGGCAGGGCGTACCGCGCGGCCCGGACGAGCGGCCCGCCGGGGCTCGACGCCACGGACGGAGCGGCTCGCATGGGACGCAGCCGAGAACTCACACGGCGGGTTCTGCGAAGAAGAAGCTCTCTGCGAGTCCTTCGCCGCGCCCGAAGGGCTCTCCGACTATCTCGTTGCGGCGCACCAATTCGCGCACGTCTGGACGAACCTGCCGCCGTTCATCCGCGGCGGCGAACTCATCGTCGGTGCCAGGCGCCGCACCAACCCGAGGACCAAAGGCTCGGGCTGGTCGCCGGACGGCGAGACCGACTACGTCCCGATGTTCGCACACAACGCGCCGCCCAGCCGCCCGGACATCCAGGCGATGGCGTCGCGCGGCCTCATCTCCCCCTGCACTTCGCTGAACCACAAAGTCGCCGATTACGCCGGCTACATCCGCGTAGGGTCAGCCGCGCTCGCCGAACGCGCCCGCAGCATTGCCGAAACGAAGACCGGCAGAGAGCGGGATTTTGCCGTCGCGTTCGCGATGGGACATGAGGCGATCATCGCCCACGCCGCGAAGTACGCCGCGGCCGCCGAAGAAATGGCCGAGACCGCCGCACCCAAGCAGGCCGGCGAACTGCTCGAGATCGCTCGCATCTGCCGGAACGTCCCGGCGTACCCGGCCGAGACCTTTCACGAGGCCATTCAGAGCTTCTGGTTCGCGTACGTGGTCGCCGGCGACGGCCTCGGCCGCCCGGACGTCTTCCTCAACGACTACTACCGGGCCGACCTCGCCGCCGGGCGCATCACGCGGGAACGGGCGCTCGAACTTGTCGAGTGCCTGATGATCAAGATTCATGGCGACTGCGCATCCGCCGACTGCAACGTCAGCTCGGTCCAGACAATGACGCTCGCCGGGCAACTGCCCGACGGCTCAGACGCGACCAACGACCTTACGCCGATCTTCCTTACCGCCGTGCGCAACATTCGCCTGCTCCGTCCGACCGTGTACATCCGGTGCCACGAAAACACACCCGACCATGTGCTGACGCTGGCCGTCACCATGCTGGCCGAGGGTCTGGCCGAGCCGAATTTTTACGGCGACAAGCCCATCATCGAGGGCCTCGTCCGGAACGGCATCCCGGCCGAGATCGCGCGCGACTACGCCCTCAGCGGCTGCACCGAGGTCGTCTCGCCCGGCCGCGGCAACTGGGGCGGCGTGTCGGGGTGGATCAACCTCGCCATGCTCGCCGATGACGCCATCCGCGACTGCGTCCGCGGCGGTGACGCGAGCTCAGATCGCCTGTGGGAAGCGACCCAGCGCCACGCGGACGAGGTCGCAAAGGCCTGCCGCGTGAGCAACTGCTGGCTGGACGACCGGGATACGTCCACCCACTACCACGGCTCGCTGATGATGCCCTGCTGTCTTGACCGGTGCGTGGACGTCGCCCACGGGGGCGCGGAATCCGCGATCGGACAATGGGAGGCGATGGGCCTGCCCAACGCCGCGGAAATGATCTATGCCGCCGAGCGCTTCGCGTGCGACGATGGCAAGCCGCTCGACGCCGTCCTTGCCCGTCTCGACGCCGAAGACCCGGCGGTCATCAGGCAGCTTCGCACGTTCCCGAAGTTCGGGAACGACTGCCCCGAGCTCGATGAGATTGGCAGCCGCCTCATCACGATGCTGTCGGACGCACTCGAACGGCGGTCGACGCCGCTGCGGTCGTCGCTCATGCTCGGCCACCTGGCCGGCGCCGAGAACATGCACATCCCATACGGCCGCGCGCTCGGCGCCACTCTCGACGGCCGGCTCAGCGGGCAGCCGCTGGCCGACTCGCTTGCCGGATCGCAGGGCTGCACGAAATCCGGCCCCACGGCGTTAGTCCGGTCATTGTGCAAGCTCGATCACTCGCGTATCGCTGCGGGCAACATCTCCACGCTCCGGCTCGGCACGGCCGATTTCGCCACGCCCGAGGGCATCGGCAAAGTCGTCGCACTCATCAAGACGTTCGTCGCGATGGGCGGCAGCCAACTGCAGATCAACGTCGCCGACGCCGACACCCTGCGCGACGCACAGGAGCATCCCGAACAATATGCCGGCCTGCTCGTGCGGGTCGCCGGCTACAGCGCCCACTTCACCGGCCTCGGCCGAACGCTTCAGAACGAGATCATCGCGCGGACAGAGGGCCTGACCGACGCCATGAGAGACTATTGACCACCATGTTGACAAGGGAAATCGACTGTCAGCGAAGGAAATTCTTCGCCGACGCTCAGAGTGACGGAACCTGCTGCGATAGCGTGGCTTATGTTGTGCTGAGCGAAGCCGAGCATCTCGCTCGCCGGTACGCGCGGTTCCTTATACCGCCGTATCCACGCCCTCTTCCACGCACCGCTGGCGCAGGTTCGCGACTGGGCTCTGCAGGAGGCCCCGCCCCTCCCGCACGGGCCGACGCCTCCGACTGCCAAAATAGGACATTTTCACTTTGCATTGACAGCGGCTCTGATAGTATTTGACACGCCCGAAGACAGGCCCTTAACATACTTACTCGCGTATTGATGGTACACCACGGCTCAGAAACGGTGACAAATATGAGAAGGACTGCGAACATGTCGAGCAACCGGTCTCGTTTGTCGGCCAGGTATGCACGCGGGTCCGGGCGGATCGATGATTGTTTCCCCAGGCATTGCGGCCCGCTGTTCGGGCCGCTCGAAAGGCGCGAACTGCTGAGTACCGTCCCTGAGGTGACGCTGCTGGGCAACTTCGATTCGGGCGGGCTCGCCCCCCAGGCGCTCGCGGCGGGCGACTTCAACGGCGACGGCAGGCATGACCTCGCCGTCGCCAACGACGGCACCAACACCGTGGGCATACTGCTGAGCGGCGGCGCGGCCAACGCCGAACCGACGGCCGCCAACGACGGCTACGCGGTCAACGAGGACGGCACGCTCCAGGCCGATGCGGCGCCGACTGGTTCATCATCAGCACCGGCGACCGCATCACCGACCTGGCCGGCAAGCTGAAAACGGCCATCAACGCCGGCATAGGCGGATGGTACGGCGACAACTACGTGACATTCGTGTGATCGCAGCGGCCGATTCCCCGGCGGGCACCTCCGAGCCACGAGCGAGTGGTTCGGAGATACGCCCGGGATCACGGCAGCACAATCGGGCAGCCCGAACGGATGTCCTGGTCAGCGGGGGCGCAAGGCACGACTAAGCGGGCAGTTCCAGTACGTCAGTCCGTGCGACGACTGCGGAGAGAACGAGGCATACTGCTTCTTGGAGTGCCGGTACAACGCGGAGTGGCAGGTGAACAGCCCGTGCAACGAATGCTCGCGGGAGAACTGCGACGGCTGTGACTACGCGGACAAGAAGGCAGAAGTGGCAGCCTGGAAACAACCCGCGGCCGCATCGTGAGCCACGCCGGCCGTTCCCCTCGGGCGGGCATGCCATTCCACCGGTGTGCCCACCTCCCGCCGCGCGAGGCTTCACGTGGCGGCCTTCGTTCGGCCGCAGCTCAGGTGATCAGCCTGAACCGGCGCACAGCTCGTTTGCCTGGGATATTCTCGCACGGGATGCAGAATCGTGGCCGGTATCATCTGTCTGGCTGCTGGCATTCTTGCTCGGCGGTGGATGCCGCATCCTCCCGGCAAAGACCAGGACGTAGGCCAGGGGTTGCATCCTAACGCTCGTGCTTGATCAGAGCGGCGAAACCTTCTTGCTCGAAATGATGGTCGTTGCTGAGCACTTCCTCGAGCCCCCTCGACTCCATCGTGTTCATTGAAACACAGTCGGTCAGGCTGTACTCCTTGTCCTCGCGCTGCTCGTACCGATCGATGCCCGCCAAGAAGCCCTCTCGCGTTTGTGGTACGACTTGTACGTTCGGATTGCTCATGATCGCTCGTACCATCTCGACAGCCTTCTTCCGTAGCGTCGGACCGCCCCGACTCAATGCTGCAAGAAACTCCGTGAGCACTTCATCAGATGTTACAAGGATCGCCTGACCGAGTGACTCCTTGGCACGCTTGGACGGCTCAGCCCACTGATCATTCGGACGCACGATGGCGATCCAGTACACGCTATCGGCGAAAACGACTTTCATCGCTTGGGCGTCCCGTAAAGGTAGTGGTCTAGGTCATCGGTGAGATCGTTCGGCAGCTGACTCCATTCTTCCGCAGGCACCTCCGATGCCAGCGACAAGAGCACGTCCTCGATCGCGGGGGCGTCAGGATCATACTGTTGCGGCGTTTTCTCCTTGATCTCCAACGACTCCACCTGATCAAACTGCTGCAACTGGCCAGCCGGTGTGAACTTGCCCTTCCCGCTCACACGCAAGCGAACCGAGCGATGGTCCCTCAGTGCGGTGGTAACAAGCTCCTCTTGCTCCTCGCTGAATCTTACGGCAACGGCGGTCCTAGCGTCCAGCCATAGCTGAAAGCGCCGCTGTCGGACATCCGCCTCGAGTACCTCGCCCGTCGCCTTTGCGACATCTTCGTAGGGCGTGTCCGAGAACATGGCGAGGCGTTTGCGCGTGTCCGACGAGATGCGGGCCGTCCCCCTACCGGGTGGCGTCAATTCGACTTCTTCATCCTCTGCCAATGACTGGCCCCACTTCACATACTCCGCAACCAACTGCTTGGGGAACTGCTCCGGCAACGACTCATCCCGCTCCACGGCTCCGAACACCTGATGGGCAAGTTCGATAGCTTCTTCCACCTCCTTCGGCTCCGGCTCCCACAGTTCAGTTTGCTCCGGCTCCTCGACGAGCACCTCCAATGGTGCCACCGCACTCCCTTCCTCGATCTTTCGGAGGCATAAACGCGTTCGCTCCTCGAAATGACGCGGCAACCGTTCGCGATCCGGGTTCGCGGCACGCCACAAGGCCTTTGCCGTTTCGGCAACGAGCCTCTGAAACTGACTGAGCTCAGACAGCGCCGACAGGTCCAAAGCGTGGTCTTGGAACCTCCGCCCCTTGAAACTTAGCCTAACGACTTCTTTCCATAGGTTCGGCATGATCTAGACCTCCACCTCCCGGTAACGGATTACTCGCACTCTCGGCCGGATGCCTTCTGACGATGACACCGGCAGGCAAGCTCCCGCCCAATCGGTCATTCTTGCTCCTGCACCCGACGTTGGTGCTCACCCGTGCTTCCTGCACTCCAAACCGTGACTTGCATTATCCGACGCTGCCGATGAAGTGTCAAATGCTTTCCATTACCCTCAAGGAGACGACCCCTGACGAAAGACAAAGAGATTGAGAAGAACCCCCCGAAAGGGCGCCGCGTCGACCCCCATGGCATCCCGCTCGGCCCATTGAAGCAGATCGAGGTCACGCTGCCCAAGGATCTGATCGTCGTGTCGACACAGACGGTGTTCTCACAATTGTTCGGCTATGCCCAGGCGACGGAGTTGAAAGTCAGCCTGCTCGGCATCGTGGATCGCGACGGCAATACGTTCACCGTTCGCGAGTTCTTCTTGGTGCCTCAGAAGGAAGCACATAGCCATACCGAGACGGACCCCGCAGCAATCGGCGAGCCGATCGAACAGTAACGTCCCCGTGTTCGTGCAGTCGCCCATCGAGGCGTCCGTAACGGAGGCGTGCAAGCGAGAGGTCGCCGAGAACATCCAGCACGTTCCGCTCGTCGGACTCGGCAGGACCACCAAGGACAAGAAGGAGGATAACGCGATGCCACAGGCCCAAGACGCGACCGACCACCAGGTCGAGCTGGTCGAGTATTGCGACCTGTACGGGGGATGGCACCACGACGGTGAGTGCCCGATGGAGCTCGGGTCATCGGCCTGCGAGCTCGCCCACAAGGAGCGAATGCTCGAGGCCGGGAGCGATGGCCTGGGAGATGAGGTGTGGTTCTGACGGACACCCCGGACAAGAGGAGCGGCGGGGAGCGAGAGCCCCTTGAGAGCCCCAGGGGGAGTGGCCGGGGCGTCTCGGGTGTGGGGCTCGTCCCGTCAGACCAAGGGATCAGCGGGCACGGTCTCTTGGAAGCCGGCGGGGGAGTGGCACCGGGCTTCCGGGGATGAGACCTGATCCCACCGACCAATGGTCAGCGGTCAGCTCCCCACCACTCTATTGGCATGCTACCACCCTTTCACAATCACGTCAAGTGGAGGTCTCTCATGGAACGGAACAGCGCAGGTACATAGTACCCCCCTGAGAGCGGTGGGGGGCGGCGCGCTCGCGGCCAGCCGGGGGTACGCCTCGCCGGTCATGAAGCTGCCGTGCTTCGGGCGACGAAGCCGGCGGTTGGATTCTTGTTGCTCAGTCTGCTCTTGCGCATCGCCCCCCGCTCCCTGAGGAGCGACTCACTCCACTTCTGCGGGCTGATAGTGCTCGCGGAATATGATGCGCTCGCCGAGGGGGCGGTCGTAGGCGGGGTCGGGCTCGTAGATAAAGAAGAACGTGCACGCCTCGCCGGCTCCCCAGATCAGGCGCGCGCCGGCGTTGAAAAGACCCTGGAACACGCCGGCCCCGTAGCCGAACTCGTCGTACTCGACCGACACCCGCCACATCGTCGCGAAGAGCTCGGCCGGCGAGAGGGCGATGTTCGTCACGCCGCGGCCGATTCGCATTAACGGCACGGCCGCCGGCTTCCGGGTCCAGTGCTCCTCCTTGCCCGGTTTTTCCATCAGCTTCTCGGCCGGCTTCTCAGCGGGTTTGTCGGTCGGCTCGATGCTCGAGCAACCGGTAAGGAGCAAGGCAAGCACTGCGGCAAGAGCCATGTGTCTCATGCATCATCTCCCTGCGAGCACCCGGTCACTTTGCTGCCGAGTGTTCCTATGGTTGGCTCGACTGAACAAGTTTCGATGTCGGCAACGGCTCGCCCGTGGCCGCGCTGTAGAGAACATCGGGACAAAAGTCAACGCCGTTGGGCCAGACCAGCGTGCCGATCTCGGGATCTACCCGAACGCGGCGGAAAAAGTCAAGCTCTTCAAGTTCCTCGAAAACGCCGCCGCGGGCGACGACTCGGTCTTTGAAATCCAGTTCCGCCTTGACACCATTGGAGAACGTCAACTCCAGGCGATAGTCGCGCACGTGTCTTACCGCCGTTATGCGAACCAA
>JBDREM010000101.1:0-5788 GCA_043819695.1 Planctomycetota bacterium | reverse complement strand
CTTCAACGCGTGGGTCGGGCCGCGACACGTCGCCGCATCCGGCCACGCCGCCGCGCTCGATGCGCTCAAGCGCCTGGCCGATTCCGGCACGAACGTCATCCTGCTCCGCGGCAACCGCGACTTCCTGCTCGACCGGCGGACCGTCCGCCCCTACGGGCTCGAACTGTCGCCGCACGGCTGGCGCGGCGAGACCGGCGGCAAGACCGTGATCCTCTCGCACGGCGACGAACTCACCGAAGACGACCGGCTCCACAAGTTCGCGCGCACACTCACGGGCAACTTCCCCGTCAGCACGTTTGTCAAGATGATGCCCCTGTGCGCGAGCGGGATGCTGGCCGCCGGCTATCGCCGGCTGAGCGCCCACCGGCGCTCGCGGCGCAAGCAAAAGAAACTCCGGCCCGACGAACGGCTCGTTCGCGCGGAGTTCGACGCCGGTGCGGACATCGTCGTCATCGGCCACTGGCACGAGCCGGGCATCGAGACCGACGCGTTCGGCCTCACCGGCAAGACGTTCGTGATGCTCGGCGACTGCACCGAGGCCGCCGCCAGCTATGCCGAGTTGTCGGGCGGCACGGTCAATCTTCAGCGGTTCCCGGGGACCTGACACCGCCTCTCATGCCGCCTCGACGTAGTGGCCCAGCCATAAGCTCTGGCGCTCGCGTCACATACCAATGTGGTCCGTGCCAGGCACGGACCTCGGACCTCGCGGACCTCGACCTCCGGCACGGACCTCCCCGGACCTCCCTTGACAACGCCCATTTCATGCATTAGTATATCAGCAGATACTAAAATGGAGGAGCGGGCGATGGCTCATTCGGAGAAACTCGCCAGGATCTTCAAGGCGCTTGCGTCGGACACGCGCGTCCGGATCGTTCAGTTGCTCGCCGGCCGCGCATTGTGCGTCGGCGCGCTGTCGGCCCGCCTCGACGTCACGCAGGGGGCCGTGTCGCAGCATCTCCGAATCCTCCGTGAGGCCGGTCTGGTCGTCGCCCAGAAACGGGGCTATTACGTTCACTACCGCCTGAACGAAAAGGCGCTTGCCAAACTCAGCGGCGAGGTGGCGTGGTTGCTGAGAACACCGCAGAAGAAAGGAGCGAGGCGATGTGTGAGAAGAAAAAGGGTTGCAAGAGGCCGGAGAACCTGAAGGGCACACCAAGGAAGTGCTCGGCAAGGCAGATCAGGGAATGCCACGGCGACGCAAAGAAGCATCCATGCGTCAAGAAGGCGAAGGAGTAGGGTCGGCCGAGCGCGCTCCCAGGTCCTGCCCGCGGAGCGCGAACCAGACCGTGCCGGCCACGCCGAAGCTGAACGCCGTCAGAAGATTGGCCTTGGGGCCGATGGACCACAGGTACGCTCCGCCGAACGCGGAGATCGAGACGATCACGT
Organism: Planctomycetota bacterium; assembly: GCA_043819695.1. Taxonomy (GTDB): domain Bacteria; phylum Planctomycetota; class PUPC01; order PUPC01; family PUPC01; genus CAYLQD01. The sequence continues at coordinate 4,402 of JBDREM010000101.1, read as the reverse complement.
CGCGCAGCAGGTAGTAGAGGCCGAAGACCGCGGCCTTGCGGCCCTCGGGCGCGAGGTCCATTATCAGCGCCTTCCGAGTCGGCTCGCCGAATTCCTTCAGCCCGCGCAGCACAAACGCCAACACCAGCAGCCAGAACGACTGGCAGAACAGCAGGACGAGCGGGAACGCGGTGAAGAACACGAACGTCATCACGACGAACGGCTTCTTGCGGGAGCGGGCGGCGAGGTACGCGACCGGGATGTAGATCAGCATCGCGGTCGCCATCTCGACCGTGGTGAGTACGCCGAACTGTAACATCGAGACGGGCGCGCGAATCACACCAGTGCACCAGAAGATCACGACGTAATACGGGATCTGCTCGCAGTAGCGGACGAGAATGTCGGCGACGAGCAGATTCTTGAGCGGCCGGTTCATCAGGCGGAAAACGACGAACGGATTCCGTTCGGCCTTCGTCGCCCCTTCCCCGGAGCCGCCACGCCTGTCGTCCATGATGAGGATCTGCTGGAGGACCGTGGCGACGACGGCCATTGCGAGCGCCACGACGAACGCCAGCCGCACACCGTTCTCAACCCCCCACGCGTCGATGAACAGCCCGCCAACGAGCGGGCCCAGCGCCATCGGGATGCGCCGCACAAACGAGTGCATCGACACGCCCATCGTCCACTTCTTGGACGGCAGGACGTTCGCGACGAGCTTCATCGACGCCGGCAGCGAGATGGCCGTCCACGAAAGAAAGAAGAACGCCCCGATGATGACCGCCTGCCACACCGGCACGAAGATGACGATGAGGAAGCCGATCATCGCCATCACGTTGAAGACGAGAAGCGAGCGCTTGAAGCCGAGCCGGTCGGCGAGGTACCCGCCGGGGAAGGCGTAGAGCGCCGAGAGCAGGTTGTCGAACCCGCCAAGCAGGCCGACGGCGAGCCATCCGCCGCCGAGGACCTCGAGGTACTTCGGCAGGAACCGCTCGGCCATTCGCTCGCCCATGCCGACGAGGATGATCATGCCGAGCATGCCGACGATGCTCTTGCGGAGGCCGAGGAACTCGGATACGCGTCTTGTGCCAGACAAAATTAGTCCCGTCTTGCCGGCCGCCACCTTAGGGCCTGGTACTTAGCAGGACGTAACACTCGCCGCGCCAGTAACTTACGCCGCAGCTCCGTGCCCAGCTCCGTGCCAGGCACGGAGCGGGAGTGTAACATCCGGCGTGTCAGTGACTTACCACGCTCGAATGACTTCTCTCGACGGAGCTCGACTCCTGGCACGGAGGCCGGATGTAACGGCCGGTCGTCCAATTACTTACGCGTGCCGGACGACTTCTGCGCGATATCGCCGCCGTCGTTGTCTCAGCCCGCTGCGAACGGTGCGGCGTGTTTGCGCAAGTGCTTCTCGAGCGCGGCGTAGTGCTCTTCCTCGTGCGCCCGCAGCGCGTCGTAGAAGCTGTCGCGGAAAAGATACAGGCCGTCCGTCGTCGCCGTCAGCACGGAGCCGAAGGTCACGTGGAGCAGTTGCCGCGCGTCGAACTCGTCCAACAGGCCCGGCAGCTCGTCGTCGCTCAGTTCATCGGGCCGCCGGACCTTCGCCCGGTCGGCGGAGACGTGGTACGTGGCGCGGTCGTCGTCCCACCGCTCGAGCGCGAACGCGAGGATGTTTCGGAAGAGCGGCGGGTCGATCCGCGCGATCGTGCGGACGGCTTCGAGGTAGCTCGTGCCGGCGGTCTTCACGTGCACCAGCCCGCCGGCGATCTTCGCCGCGATCTCGTAGACGCTGAACTTGTCGGACCCGGAATGGATGCTGATCTTGTACGGGCCGAGCGCGCGGGCGATGGCGACGTGCTCTCGGAACGTTGCTTCGAGCAACGCGACGTCGCCGATGTAGTCGACGCCCTTCTCGAAGTCGCCGGCGAAGCGCGGCGCCAGGCTGACGGGCTGCACGCCGAGGCGCGCGAGCTCGGCGGCAACGAAGTAGTGCTCGGCCGCCGACGTGGGCGAGTCGGTCTCGTCGACCGACATCTCGAGCTCGGACGGCCGGCCGGCGAGCGCCGATTCGACGTGCCGGTGCATCTCGATGACGTGCGCGACGGCGGCTCCGTACTTGACCGCGGCTCGCGCGGCGGCCTCGGGCGATATCTCGAGCTTCGACTCGCCGAGGTCGAACGTCTTGCCGGCGTACCGCTCCTCGTGGTCCGCCCGGGTGGTCTGCAGCCTGTCCCACGGCACGGATTCGAGAACGGCCTCGAGCGCGGCGGCGCCCATCGTGTCCGCGCGGTCGTTCACGTGATCGCCCGGATCGATGGTGAACATCGTGAAGCCGGCGGCGGCGGTCACGTCGATGTCGTTCGTGGTCTTGAGGTGATCGGCGTCAGACCCGAATCCGCCGCGATAGCCTTCCTGCAAGACGCCCCAGGTCGCCGCGTCCATTACTTCATCGGGCGTGCGGTGCGTGCGGGTCATCTCGCGGATCGACTGTTGGGCGAGAACGGGTGCGACCCCCGTGCCCCGGATCGCGCGAATGTGGCCGGGCGTCGCGAGGCCAAGCCGGTCGCCAAGGCCGAGCGACGTCTTCAGGCCGACGAGCGACGGGGCGAGAAAGGGCAACTCCTCGCGAAGCGCGGTGGCGTTCTCGTGGGTCATCGCTCCGAGTTCGGTCTTCAGCTCGCCCTGTTCGATCGTGGCGACGCCCAATTGCCTGGGGCGGCCGCGCGTGAGGAAATAGAGCCGCTCGCCCGAGGGCGTTATGGACGACGCGTAAACGTCGCAGTTGAGTTTCGCGGCGAGTTCGGCTCGAATTGCTTCGAGTTCGGCGGGCCCCGGGGGCCGAGCAGGCTCCATCGACAGCAATTTCGCCACGGCATTGCTCACGGTTCCCTCCTCCATCGCCGCGCCAGGTCCGGCGCCGCAATGATAGCGTCACCGAGAACGAATGCAAGTGCCGGGTGGCGGCCGGGTTTTCGAGCAAGACGCTTGCGCGGCGGCGCCCGGTGTGTATAACTCACTGTGGGTTTGTACGTCACACACAGGAGGCCGCTGATGGCTCGGTTCGTTTGCCTGAACGGAGACATCGTCGAGCGCGGGGCCGCGAAGGTCAGCGCGTTCGACCGGAGCTTCCTCTACGGCGACGGCCTGTTCGAGACTGTCCGCGCATACGGCGGCGTGCCGTTCATGCTCGCGGAGCACCTGGCGCGAATGGCAAGCTCGGCGAAGGCGCTCGACATCACCATGCCGGGCGCCGGTGGGATCGCGGCGGCCGTCGAACGGCTCATCGAGCTGAACGAGTTGGCCGACGCGTACGTGCGCATCACGCTCTCGCGCGGCATCCATACCGGCGAACTGGCGCCGGACGAGCCGCCGGAGCCGACGCTTCTCATCGAGGCCCGCAAACTGCATCCGTATCCGGCAGAGATGTACGAACGCGGAGCACGCGTCATCATCTCGTCGTTCGTTCACAACAGTGCGTCGGCGATCAGTCGTCACAAGACGACCAGTTACCTTGCGAGCATACTGGCGAAGCGGGAGGCGAAGGAGCGCGGCGCCGACGAGGCGATCCTGCTCGATCACGCGGGGCACGTCGCGGAGGGCGCGACGAGCAACGTCTTCTGCGTACGCGGCGGCCGGCTGCTGACGCCGCCGCTCGATATGAACATCCTGCCGGGAATCACGCGGCGGACCGTTATTAAGCTCGCGCGTGAGGGCGGCATCGAGGTCGAGGAAACGCGATTCGGCGCGAGCGACCTCGCGTCCGCCGACGAGGCCTTCCTCACGAACTCGCTGATGGAGGCGATGCCGGCGGGGTCAATTGACGGCGGAGAACCCGGCCACGTCCCCGGGCCGGTAACATCCGCGCTTGCGAATGCCTACGAGGATCTGGTCGCCAGTTCTGCCTGACGCGGCCCGCTCGCCCCGCGCCGGCCGGGCAAAGCCATCGCGGCGGGTCGGATTATCAGACAGGATCTGACACTGCAACGTTACATCTTCGGCGTGGGAGATTCTTCGCTTCGCTCACAATGGCGGGATCGCGTGCGTTCTCCCTCATTCCGAGGGGTGGAGCGACGGGGAATCTTCAGCCGTTCCGGCGCACGAAGCGAATGACCGCGACGAGACGGAAGGTGCACGCCTTGTTGCAGTTGCGTCATCAAGCGCCAAGAGATGCAGCATTGCAGTGGTAGGCGGAGCCGCCCGCGAAGTCCATTTCAGAAAAGTAACATTTCCCTCGTGTCCTACGATTGTCTCAACCCATTGGGCCACATGCCTGCCCTGGGGCGTCGGCTTCGCCGCTCTCATGACCGATGAACCCAATTTCTGACGACGGATTGGCCTCTTTGGCGGCCGTTCTTTGCAGGGGCGATGTGACCCCAGCAACGGAATCGATTCAACGTCAAGCACTTATATAGCTCCTCTGGGT
>JBDREM010000100.1:0-20164 GCA_043819695.1 Planctomycetota bacterium | reverse complement strand
TCTGCGATCTCCGCGACCTCGGCGGTTAATTTCTAGCGTTGTCGTGCTAACATAGGGGCTCGGCCCCTGTTGCAGAGCTCCGCTCGTAATCGTAATCTTACTCCTAATCCTAATCGCTGTTTCGTAAGTGCCGCTGCCGAGTAGGATTATGATTATGATTAGGATTATGAGTAACACTTCAGCCAAGTGAAGCAGACGCGGAAAACGGGACAGCCAACGGGTGGCAGTCCCCAATGGCACTAACATAAGGGGCTCGGCCCGTGTCGCAGAGCTCCGCTCATAATCGCAATCTTACTCCTAATCCTAATCGCTGTTTCGTAAGTGCCGCTGCCGAGTAGGATTACGATTATGATTATGATTAGGATTAGGACAAGGAAGCCGTCGGGCCGCCCGTTCTCTCTGGCGGCCGATGATCGGCTTAAGTTAGTGCCATTGGGGACTGCCACCCCGTTGGCCGTCCCCGCTGTCCTCTCAAGGAAATGCTCGGCGGCCCCTGCCGCAGGGCATTTCCCATGGAAGCCCTTGACCTGCCGCCAGCCCACCCGTCTCGGCCAGTGTCCGCTCGCCCATCTGCCCCGGTTATGACATTTCTACACATTCCTTACAACCTTCTGACCTCGCCGGGGATTCCGCGTCGTATACTCAAGTGAGAGCTTGGATCCGCCGCGGGCGGCCGCTCGATCTTTTCGCAGAAAAGCTCGGAACATCCGCCGGGCAGGCGCGTCTAAGGAACAGGGAAACCGGCCAGGTAATTAAGGAGTGGGAAGATGGAAGGCAAGCGGATTGGAAGGCTGACTGTGTTGAGCGCGGCCGTCGTGGCCGCTGCGATGCTGCTCTCGCCGGGCAATGCGGGCGCGGCGATCTTCTTCGCGGGCGAGTTCAACGACAAGGGCGAGTTCGTCCCTGACAAGGACGTCAAGGGCCCGTGCTTCAGCGTCAAGTACTGCACGGTCTCGACGGAGATCGCCGGCGGGAAGGCGAAGACGAAGATCGAGGAGGACATCGTCGGCATCGCCGAGCGGACGGTGAAGACGGTCCTAATCTTTCCGCTGCCGAAGGGCGTGGACCCCGGGAAGGCGTCGCTGTCGGCGCCGGGCTGGGAAGTAAAGGACGCCGATATCCGGCGCTTGAGCGCCGCGGAAGCGCAGAGCGTCTACGAGAAAATCGCCAAGGCCACCGGCTCGACGAAAGTTCTCGCACTCGCCGGCAGGCCCGCGTTGATGGTCGCCAGTTTCCCGCTTCAATTGAAGAACAAGATAACGCTCACACTCAGCCACCCCGTGACCGACGCGAGCGGGATGCTATCGTACGATTGCCCGATGCCGGCGACCGATTTCGCGCTCGGGCCGGTCGCGCGGCTGTCCGTCAACGCGGCCGTTCGCAGCGACAAGCCCATCCGCGCGATGTTCAGCCCGACGCACGAGACGAACATCGAGCGCAAGGGGCTGAACGAGGCGCGCGTCCGCGTCGCGGCCGACAACTGGTTCGGCGGCGGCCCGTTCCGCCTGCTCTACGTCGCCGACGACGCGCCCCTCGGCCTGCGCGTGCTCGCACATCGCGCCGAGGGCGAGGACGAAGGCTACTTCATGATCATCGGCAACCCGACCGGCAGCCCGGGCAAGGACAAGGTGATCGAGAAGGACGTGCTCCTCGTGCTCGACACGAGCGGCAGCATGCGCGGCGAGAAGATCGAGCAGGCCCGCTCGGCCATCGAGTACTGCCTGAAGAATCTCAACCCCGGCGACCGGTTCAACATCGTCACGTTCGGCACCGAGGTGAAGACCTTCCGCAGCGGCCTGGTGGCGAGGACGGATAAGGCTCTCAGCGACGCGAGCGATTTCATCGACGAGATCGTCGCCGTCGGCCGCACGAACATCAGCGGCGCGCTCTCGAAGGGCCTCGCCGGCAAGCCGGTCAAGGGCCGCCCGAGAATCATGATCTTCCTGACCGACGGCACGCCGACGGCGGGCGAGCTCGTCCCCGAGAACATCATCAAGCAGGTTCCCGACCTGAACTCGTCGAAGACGCGCATCTTCGTGATGGGCGTCGGCCACGACGTGAACGCGCACCTGCTCGACCGCCTCGCCGAGGAGACCGAGGGCAGCTCGGAGTACGTCGCGCCCGACGAGGAGATCGACGTCAAGGTCGCCGCGCTCTACAACCGCCTGAGCAACCCGTTCCTGACCGACGTTCAGATCGCGTTCGGCGACCTGATGACGAGCTCGGTCTACCCGAGGAAGCTGCCCGCGCTGTTCAAGGGCAGCCAGTTCATTATCGCCGGCCGTTACCGCGGCGGCGGGGAACACACGTTCACGATCTCCGGCACGTTCGCCGACGAGCCGAAGAAGTACACGTGCACGGCGGCTCTGCCCGGCAAGACGGCGCTCGATAACGACTACGTCGCCCCGCTGTGGGCGGCGCGGAAGATCGGCTTCCTGCTCCAGGAGATTCGCCTGCACGGCGAGAACAAGGAGGTCATCACGGAGATCGTCCGCCTGAGCAAGAAGTTCGGGATCGTGACCGAGTACACCGCGTTCATCGCGGCGTCGGGCAAGGACATGTCCGAGAAAGAGGCCTATGAGGAAGCCACGGGGCGCATGCGCGACGCCAACAAGGTGAAGGCCGGCGCGTGGGCGGTGCGGCAGGCGGAGAACGATCAGGCGCTCCAGAAGGCGCAAGGGGCGGCGAGGCCGTCGACCGCGGCCTACGTCGACCGCCGCGGCGACGTCAAGAAGGTCGACAACGTGAAGCACGCCGGGCGGCGCGTCTTCTACCTGCGAAACGGGCGTTGGGAGGACGCCGAGGCGCCCGGCGAGCGAAACGTCCGCAAAATCAAGCTCTTCAGCGACGAATATTTCAAGCTCGTCCGTAAGAACGCCGAGTTCCGCGAAGCACAGTCGATCGGGGATAACATCTCGATCAACGTCGGCAACGAGCGGATCGTCGTCGAGAAGTGAGCCGCGAACGCACTGACCGGAGAGGAACGATGAAAAGAATGTTGCTTGTTGTGATGCTCGCTGTGCTGGCGGCCGCGCCGGCGATTGCCGAGAACGCGCGGATACGCGAGCAGATCGCCCCGGAGTTGGGCCCGCGCTTCATCGGAGGCAGGCCCGCCGTGATCCGCACAGGCGCGGCGAACTGGCAGCCGGTCCACCAGCCGTTCACCGGGCCGATGACGGCGAAGAAGATCCAGATCGCCATCGACGACGCGATCATGTACCTCCGCTCGCAGCAGCGGCCCGACGGCTCGATCGGCCACAACGGCGCCGGCAGCACGGCGCTTGCCGCGCTCGCCATGCTGGCCGCGGGCGCCGACCCGGCGAGCGACGGCGACCTCCGCAAGGCGCTCGATTGGCTCAAGAAGCAGAGCGACGACAACACGTACGTCCGCGGCATCCGCGCCAACACGTGGGAGTATGCCCTCAGAAAAATCCCCTACGACAAGACAATCCGCGCCGGCCTGAAGGCCGACTTCGACTGGCTGCTGGCGGCGACGTCGAAGAACCCGCACGCGTGGCGCTACCACAGCCGGTCGGGGGACTGGGACAACTCGTGCTCGCAGTACGGCGTGCTCGGCATCTGGGCGGCGCAGCGAGCCGGCTTCGACCCCGGCGACGCATTCTGGCAGAAGATGTCGAAGCACTTCCGCTGGAGCCAGCGGCCCGACGGCGGATGGTCGTACACGACCGGCGGCTCGACGCCGAACATGGCGACCGCCGGCCTCGCCAGCATGTTCCTCGTCTTCGACATGTACCACGGCAAGAGCTACTACAGCGCCGAGAACCCGCGCGCGTTCACCGAGGGCGACGCCGCCGCCGTGCTCAAGTCGCTCGACCGCGGGATGATCTGGCTCGGCAAGGCGCAGAGCGGTCAGAAGGAGACGGCCTATTACCTGTACGGCATCGAGCGGGCCGGCGTTGCCAGCGGCCGTAAGTATTTCGGCGGCGAGGACTGGTTCAAGCGCGGCGCACTCGCCGTTCTCAAGCATCAGGGCGGGCACGGCGAGATCAACATCGGCAGCTACGGCGGCCCCGTCTGCCGCACGAGCTGGTGCGTGCTGTTCCTCGTCTACGGCGGGGCGCCCGCCGCGATGAACAAGCTCGAATACGGCGGCGGCAGCGACTGGAACCTGAACCCGCGCGACCTCGCCAACCTGAGCAAGCACATGTGGTCGGCCTACGAGCGGCCGCTCAACTGGCAGACGGTGAACATCGACGCGCCCGCGAGCGAGTTCGAGGCGCCAATCCTCTTCATCAGCGGCAGCAAGGCGGCGAAGTTCTCCGAGAAGGAAGTCCTCAAGCTCCGCGAATACGTCGACGGCGGCGGGACGATCCTCGCCGAGCCGAGCGACCGCAGCGAGGCGTTCGCCGACAGCATGGCCGAACTCGTCCGGCAGATGTATCCCGAGCACCTGTATCCGTCCTGCAAGCTCCGGCCGCTGCCCGCCGACCACGAGGTCTACACCGTGATGAAGCAGCAGTGGGAGAAGCGGCCCGAGCTGCTCGGCGCCTCCGACGGCTCACGCACGTTTTTCTTCCTCTCGAAGGAGTATATGTCCGCCGACTGGCAGGTGGACAAGACGAAGAGCGACGCGTTCAAGCTCGCGATGAACCTGCTCTTCTACGCGACCGACCTGGCGACGCTCGAGGGCCGATTCGCGTCGATCCTGCCCGAGACCCCGGCCGCGAAGGAGCGCGATGCCGTGGCGACGGTCGCCCGCATCAGGCACGCCGGCCCGAAGGATGCGCCGCGCGACTGGGAGACCGGGCGTCGCGCGTGGAGCGTGTTTGCGCCGTACGTCAAGCACGTCACCGGCTGCACGCTCGAGGAGAAGGACGCGGTCGAGCTCGGCAAGGCCGACCTCGCCGGCATTCGGCTGCTGCACCTGACCGGGCAGCGCGCCGTCGAGTTGTCCGAGAAGGAACGCGCCGCTCTGAAGAAATACGTCGAGGACGGCGGCACGCTGCTCGTCGATGCGTACGCGGGTTCCGAGGAGTTCGCGGCATCGGCGAGGCGCGAGATCAAAGCCGCGTTCGGCAAGCTTCGCCCGCTCGCGCCCGACTCGGTCCTCGCGTCGGGCCGGTTCGAGGGCGGCGTGGATTTGTCGCGCGGCATCCGGTTCAAGCTGCCCGCTCGGCGTTGGCTCCGCGACCGCGGCGAATCGCCTCGCGGCCAGAAGCTCGAGGTCATCCGCGTCGGCAATCGGCCCGCCGTCATCTTCTCCTCGTTCGACCTCACCGGCGCCGTCGCCGGCATCGAGAGCTTCCGGTCGATCGGCTACAAGCCCGCGTCCGCCCGCAGGGTCGCCGGCAACGTCCTCGCCTACGTGATGGCCGACTGAGCGGGCAAGAGAAACCGCGACAAATCTTGAACCGGGGCGCCCGGGACGACGTATGGCTGAAGTGTTACCATTATTATTCTCAACTCGCGCGCTTCACGACGGCCAGCTTGCGCCAGCCGGTGAAGGTCTCGGTGAACTCGCGTGCGGAGAAGCACCAAATGATGAGCTTCTTCCCCTTGATGTAGTCGTTGTCGCGCCGGCCGCGGCCGCTTCGGCGGGTGCGAGGCCCGACACCTCGCCGCGCTCGATCGCGGCCAGCACCACGACAATACCCGTGAAGATGAAGAACGGTTCCATTATCCGAACGATGATGAACGTGTTCGCCGCGAGCGCATGCACGAGCAGGCCGGCGAATCCGGCGAGGTAGCCGAGCACGAGGCCCCTGTGCCACGGCACCTGCAACACCTGGTACGAGCGCCAGGCGTGGCGCCAAATGGCGAACAGGACGGCGAGGAACGCGGCGAGACCCAGCAGCCCGGTCTCGACGAGCACGCGAACGTATTGGCCGTCGATAAACGTCCTCCCGCCCAATACCCCGCATCCGGTCAGCAGGGGCACCCAGTGGCCGGCGGCGCGTTCGAGCCATGTGCCGAGGCTCGCCTTGTACGCCCAGTACCGCGCCGAGGCGGACGGATCGAGGCGGAACCCGAAGATCTCGGCCGGCGGCGGCGTCCTTCCCGGCCACCACTCGTAGACGCCGCGAGTCTCGTCCACACGTTCGCGGATGGGCTCCGGCAGCCACGCGACCTCGAACGAGACGAGCACAAGCCCACAAACGAGGGTCGCCAACATCGCGACGATTGCGAGCCGGTGGCGCCCGACGAACATCAGCACCGCCAGGATCCCGAGCAGGCCGGCCCAGCCCGAGCGCGAGAGCGTGTAGGCGAGCAGGAAGAGGCCGAGCGCGAACATGACGCCGAACACGATCCGGTTCCGGACGCGCCGCGCCATGAGCGCCAGGCCCGAGCAGATGCCCATCATGAGGAGCAGATAACCCGCGAGCGTGTTCGGCTCCGGCGCCTGCTCGGCGAACGTCGTCGGCCGGCCGGCGGCCGGGTCGAGAAGCTGCCAGAAGCCGTAGAGGCACATGACGAGGTACGTGGCCATTCCGGCGATCACGATGTTGCGCACGTCGCGCCTCGTCTCGACGTGATTGACGATCATGAAGAACAGCACGAAGTATTGAATGTACTTGAGCACGAACAGCGCCGCCTTGAGGCGTTCGTCCACCCACCCGTATCCGATGCCGAGGACGGTCGCGGCGATGCAGATGATGACGTACGCGAAGATCGGCCGGTTGAGCGGGGTGCGCAGCATCAGGCCGAGCTCCTTGTGCACGGCCGCCCTGGCGAGCCATGTGATGACGATGACGGCGAGCAGGATATCCTCGATTCGGAAGGTGATCGCCCGCTTCGACGCCCGCCCGGCCTCGCCGACCTGGAGTTCGGGCGAGAAGAGGCAGATGAAGATGAGAATGTAAAGGACCCACTTCACCCGCACGAAGCATAGGACACTGAGCGCGACGCATAGCGCGAGCGCGGCCGGCACGTCGAGGGCGGTCTTGTTCATCATGTATGCAAGCAGGGCGACGAATGCGAGGAGCGCAACGGCGGTGATGACGAAAACGACGGGCCCACGATACGGGCGGCCGGGCGGACCGAGCCGGTCGAGATTCGGGTCACCGTCTGCGGGCATGCTGGAGCTTCTCGCCTCGACAACCTTTGCCCCGCGCCCGGGGCGGCCTTGATGCTGGGGGCGGCGCGGCCGTCACACCGTTTCAGCCTCTGCTCCTCCGATGCGGGCGCGGATCTCGCCGGCCCGTTCCCCGGCCCTGGCGTTCTCCGGGGCGAACTCGAGGATTTCTTCATACCACCGCAGCGCCTCGCGCTCGAGGCCGCCGTCGACGGCCATCTCGGCGAGCCGCTCGAGCGCCTGAAGGTTGCGCGGGTCCATATCGAGCACGTTGAGGAGCTCGGCCTGTGCCTCGCCGACCCGTCCCGCGGCCGCGTAGGCCCGCGCGAGCTCGAGCCGAACGCTCATCGACTCGGGCATCGAGCGCGCGGCCTCGTGCGCGGTCTCGACGGCCTGCTCGACCTTGCCCTGCAGCAGGCAGAGATCGATCTTGCGAAGGGCCTGGTCTTCGGTGTCTTGGTTCGTGCGGCCGGCCGCGGCCTCTTCTGCGAGCGCCACGGCCACGCGCGGCGCAGGCTCCTCGTCGGGCGCTGCGTACGGCTTGCGCGCGTAGCCCTTGTACGGGTACGTGGCGGACAGGTCGCCGGCCGTTGGCCGCAGGTCGTTGAGGACGACGCCGAAGAGCGGGGTTCCGATGGATTCGAGCTCGGTCTTCGCCCGGCCGAGCACCGTGCGGGGAGCGGCGCCGGCGCGGTAGACGAGGATGGCCCCGTCGACGAGCGGCGAGACGACGGCGGCGTCGGCGACGGGCAGGTTCGGCGGGCTGTCGACGATCACCACGTCGAACGCGTCGCGGAGCTGAGCGAACAGGCCGCGCGCCTCCGCAGAATCGAGGAGCTCGACCGGGTTCGGCGGCGCCATGCCGCACGTGAGGATCGACAGGTTCTCGATGCCGGGCATGCTGACGGCCGCGTCCATTCCGATCTTGCCGAGCAGCAGGTCGCTGAGCGACCTCTTCGCGTCCTGCCAGCTCGTCCTTCCGATGAAGACGTCGTGCAGGCCGGGGCTGCGCTCGATTCCGAAGAAGCGGTGGAGCTGCGGCCGGCGGAGGTCGCACTCGACCAGGCACGTCCGCTTGCCGTTCTGCGCCATGACGACGGCCAGGTTGGCGGCGACGGTCGTCTTGCCTTCGCAGAGCGTCGCGCTCGTGACGAGGAAGACCTTCGCGTCGGAACGGCTCTGCTGGCGGGCGACGTCGAGCGAGGTCCGCACGTGCCGGAACGCCTCGGCGGGCATGCCCTTTGGTTCGTACAGGGTGACGAGCATCGCGCGCTGGAGAAGGTCGGCCTCGCCGGCTTCGGGATCTCGTGCGCGGATATCGGCGGCGAGGCGGCCGGCATCGACGTGCGGGATCACGCCGAGAACGCGCGTGTCGAGGTACGACTCGACCTCCTCGATCGTTCCCATCGTCAGGTCGAGGGTCTCCCAGAGGACGGCGACAACGATGCCGAGCATGAGGCCGATGAGCGCGCCGGCGGCGGTCTTCGCGGGCGCGCCCGCCTGGCCCAGCTCCTCGGCCGTCCCGCGCCCGCCGATAATGTCCACCTTGATGCCTTGACTCTCGAACCGCTCGAGCCGGCTGTGGCCGCTCCTCAGCGCGATGATGCTCGCGTTCGTGTTCTGTATCTTGAGCATGAGCGATTCGACCGCGGCTCGTTCCGTGAGCGGCAGCTTCTCTTTCGCCTCGTCGAATCGCCCCCCGGCGAGCTTTGCCCGAGATTCCTCATTCTGAATGGACCCTTCCACCACCTTCCGGAGCTGGCCGGCGGTCCGCTCGATCTTCTCGTCGAGCGCGGTGATAGCGTGCGAATCGGCCTTGTGGAACTCGAGCTTGTCGTTCTTCTCCTTCTCAAACTTGGTGGACTCGCCGTAGAGCGCAGCGATGTTGGCGTCCGTGATCTTGACAGGCGCCGGAATGGGCGGATAGGCCTGCCGGGCTCCGGGTGCGGACTTGATCGCATCTCGCCGGGCGAGATATCTGTCCAGTTGGTCGCGGTAGATTTTGAGCGAGTTGACGTGCTCCTCTGCCGCCCGCCAGACAGCCCGGGCCTCGTCGTACTCGCCGCCGGCGGTCTGAGCGCTCTGAAAATCCTTCTCGAGTTGTTGCTTCTCATTCTCGAGGCGCGCAATATCCCGGTCCATGCGCTCGATCTGGCGGCTGACGGCGCGGTTCCCCTCCCATTCGGTGTAGGCTTCGTATACGGTGGCAAGCGTTTCGGCCAGACGCGCGGCGGCCTCGCGGCCGCGGGATCTTCCTTCGGCGCGGGAGTCCGGAGCGGTGGTGGTGACCGTCAGCTCGAACGTGGTGGTCATCAGGTCATACTCGATCTTGCCGATGGCGTACTGAAAGTTGGTGATGACGGTCTCCAGCAGCTCCTTCTTGTCGCTGATGTATCCGACCTTGGTTTCTCGGCCGCCCGCGCCGGCGGCGTTCCTCTGCTGTTTGTCGTATTCGAGGATCCAGGCGGCGTCGGGGTCCGTGGCCTGATGGCTGAACAGACAGGCGAGGTCGCGCGTCTCGGCGAGCCGCTTGACCGCGGCCGCCCTCAGTTTCTCGCCCTGGGGCCGGTCAAGCGGCTCCAGCGCGGCGAGAATGGCCGCCCGGAGCTTCTTCTGCTCGGCCTGGGCATCTTTCGGGATGTGGGGGTAGTGCTCGATGGCCCAGATGGTTTCACGGATGAGCATTTCGCTCTTGGCGACCTTCGCCTGCTGCGCAATGTTGGGCGGGCGCATCGGCGGGCGCTCGCCGACGACCTCCGCCGCGCGGACGCTCACCTCGCACTTCGCCATGAACTGCGGCGGCCTCTTGAAGACGTGCTGCGTGAGGTAGTACGTCAGCCCGCCGGCCGCGAGACAGGTCAGGATGATAACGAGCTTGCGCTTGCGGAGTATGCGCCAGTAGTCGCGAAGCCCCATTTCATACTGCGCCATCCGACGACTCCCTGGCCGATGTCCGGCCGCTACTCCGTGATCCGGTTGTACCCGGGCAGGAACCACGCGTAGAACTCTCTCAGGTCTGCGATCCAGTTCCTCGGGATGAAAACCACGTCGCCGTTCTCGAGCAGCATGTTCTTGGACAGGTCGCCCGTCCTGAGCATCTCGAGCATGTTGATCTGGTACAGGTCCGGCTTGTCCTTGTCGCCGCGGATCACAATGACCTGCTTCCGGTTGGCGTGCGGGCTGAAGCTCGACGCCAACTGGATGGCCTCGATCAGGCGGACGTTATTCTGAAGCTCATAAACGCCCGGCCTGCCGACCTCGCCGAGCACGTACACCTTGCGGTCGGTCACGGCCGTCGACGCGATCGTGACCACGTCGTCGTCGTCGAGCACCACGTCCTGGCTCAGCTTGCTCTGAAAAACGGCCTTGTAGAGGTCGACGACGCGCTTCTCGCCGTTCTTCCGGCGCACCTCGACGCGCGTGAGGTCGGCGCGGGCCGTGAAACCGCCGTGCTGCGCGATGAACGCCAGCACGCGGGTCTTGCCCGTGAGCGCGTAGCGGCCGGGGCCGGTCTTCGTCTCGTTGGGCTTCACGCGAATCTCGCCCAGCACGCTCGCCTGCCGGGCCCTGTAATCCTCGACCGTCACGGCGACGGCGGGCGCGCGGAACGACTCCTCGAGCTTCTTCTTGATCAGGTCGCGGAGCTGCGAGGGCGAGAGGCCGCCGCCCTTCGCGTCCACGACCCGCAGCGGGTCCGCGCTGGCCAGCGGCAGGAGGAGCTCGCCCGACGCCTCGACCTTCTTCTCGATGACGACGGGCTCCGCGACCCGCCCGGGGTATATCTCGATCTTCAGGCGGTCACCCACGCCGATCCGGTACTCGCTGTACGTGAGGCCGTCGTCGCGCGTGAGGGTTGTGTAGACGAAGTTCTCCTTTGGGTCGTCCGGTTTCTCCTCCACCTCGCCGAACAGGCGCGGCCGTTTCTCCGAGATGCCGAGCGCGCGGGTCAGCGGAGAAAGCTTCAGTATGCCTTCCCGGCCCGTCTGGAACCACGCCTTCAGGCCCTCGTCGCTCGTGCCGGCGATGATGTCGGCTTTTCCGTCGCTGTTGAAGTCGGCCGAGTCGACCACGTAGTAGGTGCCCTTGTGGGGGAACTGGAAGCTCTGCTCTATGAACCGGGGCGCCGCGGCCGTTTTGTGGCGCGGCATCTGGAGCCAGCAGCGGAGGCCGCGCTGGTCGAACGACGTGGCGGCCACGTCGAGCAGGCCGTCGCCGTTGAAGTCGGCGGCCCTCGCGTCCCAGAAGCTGCCCTTGTCGGCGAGGCGTGTGGGCGTCGTCCGCCAGCCCGCCTCGCGGTCGCCGGGCCGGCGGTCGTTGATGAAGATGCACACGCTCAACGGGCTTTGATAGGCTGTGGCGACGATGTCGACCTCGCCGTCGCCGTTGAAGTCGCCGACGTCGACGCCCTGGTAGTTCAGCTTGATGGCCGGGTCTTCCTTGGCGCGGGTCCACCCGCCGCGGCCATTGCCGTACCAGATGTCGAGCCCGCCGGGGTTGCCCCATCGCGCGCCGACGATGTCCACGTGCCCGTCCTTGTTGAAGTCGGCGACGGCGAGGTCGTTGTACGAATCGGACGCCTTCGGTCCGACGTCGCGCGACCAGCCTTTGCCCTTATGGTTCAGCCAGACGCCGATGCCGCCGGTGTCGCCGCTTCCGCCGCGGCCGGCGAAGATGTCGGGATAGCCGTCGCCGTTCAGGTCGGCGAGCTTGACGGCCGTGTAGACCTGCGTGATCGTGGCCGGCTCGCCTTCCTGCCAGACGAGGTTCTCGGTGTTGATCCAGACGCGGACGCCGGGCACCTCGCCCTTGCCGGCGACGACGATGTCGAGGCGCCCGTCCTTGTCGACGTCGCCCGCGGCAAGCCCGGTCGGCCGGCCGAGGTGGGGCGGCCCGTCGATGCTGCTCCACGTTCCGTCGCCGTTCGCGAGCCACACCCTCACGCCGCTGCGGTCGAACCCGCCTGCGGCAACGTCCGGCAAGCCGTCGCCGTCGAAGTCACCTATGGCGGCGCAGTGAAAATCGCCGTTCGCGGCCGGCCCGAGGGCCTGCGTCCAGTAGATGTTATGAGTAGGATGGACCGTCCTGGCGAGCTGCGCCTCGGGCACCCCCTCGGCCACGCGGCCCCGCCCCACCGGATCACAGCCGCCGGCCGCGAGCGCGGCCGCGAGAAGACACGCGACGGATATCCGTTTCGCTCTCGTTGTTCGGTGCACCGCTCACCTCTCTGACTTCACGAGGTCGCGCTCGTCGGCCGGCTTCGTGACGTATAGAAGCGGCCACGATGCGAGGTCGACAAGCTTCGGCCTCTTCCGCTTCTGGCCCGACGCGTCGTACTCGACGACAACGGCCGGCCGCAGCAGGTTGTCCGGGTTCGTCTTCACCACCCGGGCCGTCTCGCCCGTGTTCAGCAAGACGTAGCTTTCGAGCGGGAATACCGAGACCTCCGACACGAGCGCCCGGATCACGTGCGCGGGAAAAAACTTGTCACGCATCCCGATGATCTCGCGGAGCGCGTCGAACGCAATGAACGCCTTGCGAAACGTCCGCGGGTGAGACAGCGACTCATACGTGTCGGCCAGGCCGATGATCTTGGCGAACTCGCAAATCTCCTCGCCCGTCAGCCCCCGGGGGTAGCCCTGCCCGCGCACGCGCTCGTGCTCCTCGTACACCGCCGCCGTGAGCCACTCGTATTTCTCGCCCAGCTTGCTCAGTATCTTCCTCGCGTGCTCCGGATGCTGCCGGACGTGACGCGACTGTTTCTTCGTGTATTTGCCCTGCGCCTCGACGACGTCGGCGGGGACGCAGCTCATCCCGACCTCGTGGCAGAGCGCCGCCATCGCAAGAGCGGTCAGCTCCTCCGCGTCGTAGTTCAGCCCCCGGCCGATCTTGATACTGAAGATGGCAACGTTCGGCGCGTCCTGCGACGTCTCCCCGGGCTCGTACGGGCGGATGGCCTTCAGCAGGAGCCGGCTGCCCAGCTCACATTCCTGCACGAGCCGGGTCGCGAGGTCACGGCACCAGTCGATGTCCGGCGGCTCCTCGTTTGTCGCCCGGGCCATCGCATCGTTCACGAAATCGCGGCACTCGGCGTAAAGCTTCTCCGCCCGCTCGATGTGGCCGGCGGGCAAAGGCTCGGCCGCAGCTTCCGCGCTCTCGGCAGCACCACCGGCCTCGCTCAGGACCGGCCCCGGCGGCCCGGGGGCGGCGGCAGGGCCTCGCAGCAGCAGCTTGCGGATTCGAGCCTTGACCGTCGCCCCGTCGATCGGCTTGCAGATGTAGTCGTCGGCGCCGAGCTGGCTTCCGGCGGCCATGTCCGGCGTCTCGCTGGTATTACTGATGAGGACGACGGCGACGTCACGCGTGGCGGGGTCGCCCCGGAGCGCGGCGAGCACGTCGCGCCCGCCGGCGCCCTCGAGCTCGAGGTTCGCAACGACGAAGCGCGGCCGACGTTGCCGCGCCAGCCCGACGACCTGGCTGCCGTTATCGGTCGTCAGCGGGACGTAGCCCAGTTGCCGCACCTGTTCGGCGATAACGTCGCGGTCGGCGCGGGCCATGTCGGCAACGACCGCATACTTGCCCGGCACGGGCTCATCGTTGGGCTCCGACGCGCCTTGCTCTACGTCGCTGCTGCTCCGCAGCAAGTCCTTGAACTGCATCGCCCGGTCCTCTTTACGCTGCCGATCCGACGATGTCGACGCCGACCTCGGACGCTCTGTCGCGAGACCCTCGCCAAAGACGCATATCCCCGATGTTGTTGATGCAGCGGGGCCAGCCATAGCTGCGTTCGTACATGTTCAACAGTCCTCGAACGCGACGGGCGCACCTGATCAGCGGGACGCCCCGTGGCCGAATCGTCCCCTCCCGACGAGACGCATCATTTAGCGCCGTATCATGTTATCGCGCAAAGCCGTTCACTATCAAGGGAGTACTGGCGCCCCGATCGAGCGATAGGGATTGGTTGGTGTGAAGCAAACATGCCCTCGCTGGTGTCGAGCCGCTGAAGCAGAGGTGCGCTTTCATTCGGTCAAACTTGACTCTCGCCGCTGCGCCGCTATAATCCGTGGGCGAAGTACGTGTTTTCGAGAAACCCTTTCTCCAGTTCGGGATTCGGACCTATGCCTTCTCATCTCATCGAGCCGCACGGCGGCGCTCTCGTTCAACTGATGGCCGACCCGAAGCGGGCTGATGAACTCACCACACTCTCGCGCGAGGCGCCCTCGTGGACGCTCACGGCGCGCCAGGCGTGCGACCTCGAGCTGCTCCTCAACGGCGGCCTCTCGCCGCTCACGGGCTTCACGACGCAGCGCGACTACGACGGCGTCTGCGAGAACATGCGCCTCGGCGACGGCACCCTCTGGCCGATCCCGATCACGCTCGACGTCGGCGAGGAGACGGCCGACGGTCTCGAGCCGGGCTCGACGCTTTTCCTGCGCGACCTCGAGGGCGTCGCACTGGCCGCGCTGCACGTCGATGACATCTGGCGGCCCGACCTCGGCAAAGAGGCCGAGCTGGTCTTCGGCACGACGAACCCCGAGCACCCGGCCGTCGGCTACCTTCAGCGCAGCGTCAATCCCTGCTGCGTCGGCGGCGAGCTCGAGGGCCTGCAGCTTCCGGTCCACTACGACTTCGTGCCGCTGCGCCTCACGCCCGCGGCGCTGAGAGAGCGGTTCGCAAAGCTCGGGTGGCGCCAGGTCGTCGCGTTTCAGACGCGCAACCCGCTGCACCGCGCCCATCTCGAGCTCACGTTCCGCGCCGCAAGCCAGCTCGAGGCGAACCTGCTGATTCACCCCGTCGTCGGCATGACCAAGCCGGGCGACGTCGACCACTACACCCGCGTGCGGTGCTACCAGGCGGTGATGAAGCACTACCCGCGGAACACCGCGATGCTCAGCCTGCTGCCGCTGGCGATGCGGATGGGCGGGCCGCGCGAGGCGGTCCTGCACGCGATCATCCGCAAGAACCACGGCTGCACCCACCTGATCGTCGGCCGCGACCACGCCGGCCCCGGCTCGGACTCGAGCGGCAAGCCGTTCTACGGGCCATACGACGCGCAGGAACTGATGACCGAGCACGAGGACGAGCTCGGCATCAAGATGGTCCCGTTCAAGATGATGGTTTACCTCGAGGACCGCGACGAGTACATCCCGATGGACGAGGTGCCCGAGGGGGCAAAGACGAAGTCGCTCTCCGGCACGGAGCTCCGGCAGCGCCTGGCCGACGGCCGCGACATTCCGCCCTGGTTCTCGTTCCCCGAGGTCATTCAGGAGCTTCGCCGCACGCACCCGCCGCGCAGCAGGCAGGGCTTCACCGTCTTCTTCACCGGCCTGCCCAGCTCGGGCAAGTCGACGCTCGCCAACGTGCTGCTCGTGAAGCTGCTCGAGATCGGCGGCCGCCCGCTGACGCTTCTCGACGGCGACATCGTCCGCACGAACCTCTCGTCGGAGCTCGGCTTCTCCAAGGAGCACCGCGACATCAACATCCGGCGGATCGGGTTCGTCGCGTCGGAGATCACGAAGAACGGCGGGATCGCGATCTGCGCGCCGATCGCACCCTACGCTTCCGTGCGGCAGGACGTCCGTGAGATGATCGAGGCCGGCGGCGGGTACATCCTCGTCCACGTCTCCACCCCGCTCGACGTGTGCGAGCAGCGCGACCGCAAGGGCCTCTACGCCAAGGCCCGCGCCGGGATCGTCAAGGAGTTCACCGGGATTTCCGATCCTTACGAGGTGCCTACCGACGCCGACCTGGCGATCGACACGACCGACATGAGCCCCGAGGAGTGCGTGCAGGGCATCATTCTTCACCTCGAGAAGGAAGGTTACGTCGGCACGGTCTGAGCGGAGACGCCCCGCTGTCGATCTAGAAGCGCTGCGTCTGGGCTAATCTCAATACCAGTAACTTAAGGAGCGTGCCGTGCGTGCGCGAGAGCTTCTCGTAATCGTAATCTTACTCCTAATCGTAATCACTGTTTCGTAACTTCCGCTGCCGAAGAGGATTACGATTAGGAGTAAGATTACGACAAAGAAGGCGTCGAGCCCTCTCTCGTCTCTGCGGGAAGGTGATGCAGCCTAGATTCCTGGTATTGGGGGCTATTCTGACAGGATGGAACCCGCTTCGAGCCGAATGGTCCGACCTGCGCGGTGCGCAACCTCTGCGCTGTGGGTGACCATCAGCGCGGCGCCGCCGCCTTCGGCGAACTGGGCGAGCGAATCGAGCACGATGTCGGCGTTGCACTGGTCGAGGTTCCCCGTCGGTTCGTCCGCGAGCACGAGCTTCGGCCGGTTCAGGAGCGCCCGCGCCAGCGCAACGCGCTGGCATTCGCCCGCGCTGAGTTCCGACGGCAGGTGGCTGATGCGATGCGTGAGGCCGAACCTCCCGATCAGCTCTTCGGCGCGCTCGCCGGCGCCGTCGCCCGACAGCGCCAGCGAGGGAGAGAGCACGTTCTCCAGCACGCTGAGGTACGACACGAGGTGGAACTGCTGGAAGACGAATCCGATCTTTGCGGCGCGGAGCGCGGCTCGCTCCTCGGTCCCGGCCGCATACGGGTCCCGGCCGTCCAGTTCCACGGTGCCCGACGACGGTTCGAGCAGCGCGCCCGCGGCGAGGAGGAGCGTCGTCTTGCCCGATCCGCTGGAGCCCCGCACGCTGACGAACTCGCCCTCGGCCACGTGCAGTGACACGTCCTTCAGCGCGTGCACGGCCCCGTCCGACTTCTGATACACCTTGCTGATGTCATTGATTCGGAGCACTTGTCTGCCTACTTTTCTCTCAGAACGAGCGCGGGGTCCTGCCGTGTGGCGGCGAGCGCGGGCAGCCAGGTCGCAAGAACGGCGAGCAGCGGCGCGGTGACGATGACCGACACCAGCAGGATCGGCGAGAAGAGCCCGGCAATGGCAAGCCGGCCTGCCTTGCCCCAGACCGCGCCGACCGCGAACCCGGCGGGATAGCCGATGCACGCGCCGATGATGCCGATCAGCAGCGCACGGCCCATGAACACGGCGAAGATCTGCCGCGCCTGCAGCCCGATCGCGCGGAGGATGCCGATCTCGGGGCTGCGCTCGCGCACGTTGCCGAATGCCAAGAGCCCGATCCAGAGCCCGCACACGACGACGACCAGCGGCACGAGAATTGCGGCGAACGCCTTGCGTTCCTCGCGAAGGCGATTGCGCCCGGCCCGCTCGTCGGCGATGGCCGCCTTGTGTTCGTCCTCGGCCTTGAACCGCGACTGCCAGCGCTGAAACGCCCGGTTCGCGTCGATGATGACCTCCGTGCCGGGCAAGATCTTGCCGATCTCGGCGCGAATTGCCACGATGTTGGAGCCGGCGCACGTGCAGTCGACCGCCTGGATTTCGTTGATCCGGCCCGCCAGGCCGAGCAGCTTCTGCGCCTTCGTCAGGTCCACCCAGACCGTGATGTCGGCCCGCGTGCCTCGTTCGTCGTGGCACTTGCGAACCACGAACTTCTCGCCGAGCAGCGTCACCTCGTCGCCGGGCTTCAGCTTGAGTGTTTGCCGAAGCTCGTGGCCGACGTCGACCTGGCCCTCGGGAATTATCGTGTAGACCGGCGGCTTGCGCCGGGTTCGCTCCTTCAGCGGGATTTCGCCGCGCGTGCCGAGCAGGATGATCTTGCGGCTGCGCTCGGGCCAGTCGATCTTCCGCTCGAGCTTCGGCAGGATGTGGCGAACGGTCGTCAGGATATCCGACCCGGCGAGCCGGTGGGCAAGTTCCTCGTCCATCGTCTTATCGGCGAAGCCGGCGGCGTAAAAGTCGCCGAGGCTCTGCCCTTCCGGCAGGATGCGGACGTTGAACGCAGCCTTGAGCGTGAGCTTCCGGTATTCGTTCTTGAGTTTCTTGAGGCGCTCGTCGACCCGCCTTTCCTTCTCGTCGAGAAGCTGGCTCGTGCGGATGTCGTGGGCGCGCAGCAGCGTGAACTGCGCGACGAGACAAGCAGCCGCGACCGCAACCGAGAGCGCGCCGAGCGCGAAGTTGAGCTTCCGGTGCGCGATCTCTCTCTTGACCAGGTGCCACACGTTCACGTCAGTTTCCCAAAGACTGTCTGCGCACATAAACGGCCAGGGCGATGGTTATCGCGATGATCACGGCGCCGAGGATCACGACCTTTTGGATCAGCGCCTGCCTCGCATCGGCGGCCGGCGCCGTCGTTGCCCTTGCCGGCGGCGGCGGCAGCCTGGTGTCAATCGGCGCCACGGGCGTCATCCCCGGCGCGCTCACGACTTCATCGGGCGTCACGTCCTTCGAGAGATCGGGGAGCGGCGGAAGCTGAAACTCCTCCACGAGCGGCTGGTTGGTCACCCATGCCGCCGAGATCAGCAGGTCGGTCCCCGGGTTCAGGTCTTTCACCTCGCAGGAGCACGGGTCGGTGAGGAACTGGCCGTCCTGCGTGACGTTCTCCGCCGTGATGCCATCGCCGACGAGGGCGTGCAGCACTCGGCCGCGGCCGAAGACCGCGAACGCCATCGGCTTGTCGGCGTGTTCGGTCTCGAGGTCGGGCTCGCTCCGCATTAGCATGCGGACCAGCATCTCCTCGGCGGGGTCGGACCGGCTGACGCGGATCACCGAGAAACTGATCTTGAGGTTCTTCTGCAAATCCTGGATCGGCGTGCCGCCCGGCCCCCACTGCGCATCGTACGGGTCCATCTCGGGCAGGACAAGCTCCTTTTGCACCTTCTTCAGAGCGGCCTCGAGCCGTGTCAGAGCTGCGCTCGGCTTCACCTCCGGCTCGATCGTGAGCCGGCCGTGATGCACCCGCAGAACGGCCAGCCCCGCGACCAGGAGCACGAGGGCCGTTCCGCAAAGGACGTATCGTCTCGATGCGACCGACCACGCGAACAGCGCGAGCAGCGCCAGGACGGCGGCGATCGCAGGACCGGCGACGAGCCAGTTCGTCCGCGGCTCCTTCTTCGGCGGATCGTTCTCGAGCAGGGTCCAGACGGCCGAGTCGCCGGCCTGAAGCCTCCTCGCGATCTCCTGCCGCGCGGGCGAGTCGAGGATCGCCTTCGTCATATCTTTGGTCAGCCGCCCGCGCCACACGGCCGGCCCGGGCGGCGCCATCCGCTTCGGCGGATAGAGCAACACGGCCCACGGCAGGGCAGGGTCATCCTGGGCGGACCAGATCGCATTCTCAAACTCCTCCATGTCCGCAGAGACATCGATTGTCCGGACCCATATGTTGGCGCTCCCGCCGCCATCGAGCGAGCCCTTCGTAATCAGCTCGACCGGCTCCTTGTCGGCAGGTGCCATCGGCCCGCGATGGAACACCATCAGCACGTACTGGCCCGGCTCCCATCGTTCGAGCGCGTACCGAAACACCGGCACGCTGCACGCGAGAACGGGGCCCGCCGCGAGCGCCATCGCAGGGAACAGGATCAGAAACGGGAATCGCCCCTTGTTGCGGGCGGCCAATGCGCCTCTCCTATTTTCGCTCAAAACCTTATTATAGCAGAAAACGTGCGGCTCAAGGCCGCAAATATCCGCCAAGCGGCAGACTCATGCACCACCGTCCGCTTCAGCGGCGCCTTTCAACGTGAAGGCATATGAGTCCGAGCCGACGTCGAACGTGACGGCGTCGCCGGTCTCCTCGCCGCCGCTGATGCCGTCGGCGCCGTCGGCGTACGCGCCGCTCCGCCAGACGGGCGTCAAGCCCTCGGTGACCTCCACGTCCCTCAGCCCGATCTTCGGCACGCTGACCTCCGCCGTCGTGTTGGCCGGAACGGTCACTTCCTTGGTGAAGGCCCGGTCGCTCTTTTTCCAATCGACGGCCATCAGGCCTCTAACCGACTTGATCGACGCCTTCGCCGACGCGAGATCGCCGACGACCCGCGGCCGGACGACGATGGTCCGGTAGCCGGGCGACGCGAGGTTGAGCCCGGCGACGTCCCGGTAGAAGTATTTCTCGACGCTGCCGAACATCTTCATGCTGACGCCGTGGCGAGGTTGACTGCATACTCGCATTTCAGTGCCGATGGATTCATCCCTCGTGTCCCACGACCATCTCAGGCGCCGCAACGCCGCGAAGTGCCTGCGAGACACCAAGCGCGATCTCGGCACGCGCGCGGCTCATATCGCCGTGGATGAGCTGTCTCTCGGCCCGCGGGATATGCGGGTGCGTCGG
>JBDREM010000099.1:0-8171 GCA_043819695.1 Planctomycetota bacterium | reverse complement strand
GGAAGCCGGACGTGTGTCGCGGAGATTCTTCGCTGCCGCTCAGAATGACAGAACTCACAGCAAGATAGGAGCTTATGTCATGCTGAGCGAAGCGAAGCATCTCTATCGTGTCCGTGTGGTATTCCTTTCGATACATGATCGTCAATAACATAAGGGGCTCGGCCCGTGTCGCAGAGCTCCGCTCGTAATCGTAATCTTACTCTTAATCCTAATCGCCATTTCGTAACTCCCGCTACCGAAGAGGTTTACGATTAGGATTAGGATTACGATTAGGATTAAGACAGAGAAGGCGGCGAGCCGCCCGTTCTCTCTGGCGGCGGATGATCGGGCTTAAGTTAGTGCCATTGGGGACTGCGAGCGGCTGCGACGCAGCCGCCCGTTGGCTGTCCCGGCTTTCCTCGGCGAAGCGGGGCCGCAGACGAATGTACGAGGTGAAATGACGAATGACCAATGACGAAATCCGAATGACCAAGGCGCCCGCGGCCGGCCAGCGGCTTCACCAAAGCCGTCAGAGCCCCAAGTGCCGCTGCATTCGTTATTTGCGCATTCGTCATTGATTCGTCATTCGGGCTTCGTCATTCGTCATTCAGCCCCGGAAACCATAATATTCTTCCGCACCCCTTATCTGCAGTGCGAGAGCATTGCGGATAAGATCGCGTTGAACGAAGCCGCGCGTACGGGATGCGGTTGGGTCGAACGGATCTAGTCGGGGTCCGCTGGGCCATGCCGAGCAGTTCGCGGCAACGGGGCAAGTCTTTGGCTTTGGCTCGGCTGGCGAGGAAGCCGAAGTGCCTGCCTGTGCGTGTCCGCACGCAGACAGGCCGGCTCGACGACGCAGGGTTCGAGAAGGTCCAGTGGACTCGGCGTGCCGTCGGACGTCTTGCGCGTCAGTTGGACGTAACGAATGGTCGAGCGGCTCGAGCGGTGCCCAATCAGCAACTGGATCGTCCGGACGTCCACCCCCGCCTGCCCCGTCAGGGGGGACCATGTACCTGCTCGTTTCCGAACTCCTCTCTCCGTTCGCTTGACGGAGCGGCCCGCGGCGGTTATATTGCTCGCTTCTCGTTCCGCGTGAGGTGGACAATGAGTGACGTGAAAAAGATCGTGCTGGCGTACTCCGGCGGGCTGGATACGTCCGTCATCCTCAAGTGGCTGATCGAGACGTACGACGCGGAGGTGATCGCGTACGCGGCGGACGTCGGGCAGGGCGAAGAACTCGAGCCCGTCCGCGAGAAGGCGCTCCGGACCGGCGCGAGCAAGGTCTACATCGAGGACCTGCGCGAGGAGTTCGTCCGCGACTTCGTCTTCCCCGCAATCCGCGCAAACGCGGTCTACGAGGGGACGTACCTGCTGGGCACGTCACTGGCGCGGCCGCTGATCGCGAAACGGCAGGTCGAGATCGCCGAGATCGAAGGGGCCGACGCCGTCTCGCACGGCGCGACCGGCAAGGGCAACGACCAGGTCCGCTTCGAGCTGACGTATTACGCGCTCAAGCCGGACATCAAGGTGATCGCGCCGTGGCGCACGTGGGACTTCAAGGGGCGGGCCGACCTGATCGCCTACGCGAAGAAGCGCGACATTCCCGTGCCGGTCACCGCCGAAAAACCGTACAGCAGCGATCGCAACCTGCTGCACATCAGCTTCGAGGGCGGGATCCTCGAGGACCCGTGGCTCGAGCCCGCGGAGGACATGTTCGTGCTGACGGCCTCGCCGGAGAACGCGCCGGACAAGGCGGCGTACGTCGAGATCGAGTTCGAGCGCGGCACGCCGACGGCCGTCGGCGGTGAGAAGCTGTCGCCCGCGGCGCTGCTCGGGAAGCTGAACGAGCTTGGCGGCGCGAACGCCATCGGCCGCGTCGACATGGTCGAGAACCGCTTCGTCGGGATGAAGAGCCGCGGCGTGTATGAAACGCCGGGCGGGACGATCCTGCACGCGGCGCATCGCGCGATCGAGTCGATCACGATGGACCGCGAGGTGATGCACATTCGCGACGGGCTGATCCCGAAGTTCGCCGAGCTGGCCTACTACGGTTTCTGGTACGCGCCGGAGATGAGCATGCTGCGGGCAATGGTCGACGAGAGCCAGGCGAACGTGAGCGGGACCGTGCGGCTGAAGCTCTACAAGGGCAACGTGATCGTCGCGGGCCGCAAGTCGGACACGTCGCTCTACGACCCCGAGGTTGCGACGTTCGAGAAGGATGCCGTTTACGACCAGGCGAACGCGGACGGGTTCATCAAGTTGAACGCGCTGCGGCTGCGGATACGAAACCTGCTCGAGAAGTGACGGCCGTTGACGAGGGGGCCGTCTGGGAACACCGAGGCGTAGCACGGGCGTCCCGCCCGTCAAGTACCACCGGCATCCTGCCCGTGGGCCGCACGCCCAGGATGGGCGTGTGGCGCGCGCCCACAATGGGTGTGCGACGGTTCGAAGACAGCCACTGAGGAGTGGGCGATGAAGGGCGAAGGCAAGCTGGGGCTGATGGCGGGGGTCGGCAAGCGCACGGACCTGGTCGAGAAGTTCAGGACCATCCAGGCGTTTGGTATCGAGACCTGCCAGCTCCTGGTAATGTGCGAGGCGGTTGACGAGGTCTTCGCTCCGGACAAGGTGAAGGCCGCGTGCGCCGAAACCGGGATGGAGATCACCGCGATCACCGCGGGCTACGGCAACCAGGCGTACGACACGAAGGACGGCCCGGCGACGCTCGGGCTCGTGCCGCCGGCGGTCCGCGAGGAGCGCGTCGGCCTGCTAAAGAACTTCTCCGACGCCATCGCGCTGACGGGCATCGAGAACATCGTGCTCCACATCGGCTTCATCCCCGACGACGAGCGCGACCCGATTTACGTCTCGTTCATCGAGATGATGCAGGACACGTGCACGTACTTGAAGGAAAACGGCCAGAACGCGCTGTGCGAGACGGGCAGCGAGCTGGCGTCGACGCTGCTGCGGACCATCCACGACGTCGGGACGGGCAACCTGTTCGTGAACTTCGACACGGCGAACGTGATCCTGTACGGCAAGTCCAATCCGCTCGATGCGGCGGAGCTGTTCGGCGAATACGTTCGCGCGACGCACCTGAAGGACGGGATGTGGCCGAACCGCGACGAGACGCTGGGCATCGGTACGGAATTCGGCGATGGCGCGGTCCCGTTCGAGCTGGTGATCCGCAAGCTGAAGGCGAAGGGCTTCAACGGCCCGTGGACCATCGAGTACGAGGCCGGCGGCCCGGCGGACGAAGGCGTCCGCAAGGCCGTCGACCTGATCCGGCCGCTGATCTGATCGGCCGTTGAATAACGGGGACAAGTTTCTCGAAGGAAGCCCTTCCCCCGCGTCCTGCGTGATGAATGTCGTGAAGGTGGGCAAGAGTCTCATCCTTCATACACGGGGGTCCTCTCTTGCAGAACGCGTGCCCTGAAGTACGGGTTGCGCAGACTGCACGAGGTGAGCAGATCGATCTCGCAGCCGAGGACATCCTCCAGCCGGTGAAGGAGACCGAAGAACCGTTTGGCGGGGTTCCGATCCGGGTCATTGAACTCGACCAGGAGATCGACGTCACTCGATGGAGACGCGGAGCCGCGCGCAGTCGATCCGAAGGCGTCGAGGCGGCGTACGCCAAACTCTCGACACACCGGCACGGCCACCTTCTTGATATCTTCGATTCTCATTGCTCTATTATGCGCTTCCGATAGCGTTTCTTCAAGTCTCGACCGAGTGACGTAGGCGCTGTTTCAGCCCGAGCCGCCGGAGCCAGAAACGCCGTGCGCAACAGACAGCCAAACTCCCCTCAGGCCGGCCGGTTCCGCGCGGCAATGGCGAACTGAGTGAAGTACCGGTCGAGGTCTTCAAGGGTCGTCGAGTACGAGTTCGGGCCGAAGACAATATCGCAGAGGACCTCGCGCGCGCGGCAGATTTCCTTGAGCCGCGTGCGCCAGCGGGGATCGCCGAGCGTAAGGTCGAAGAGCTCCAGGGCGCGCTCGATCGCGCCCATAAACAGCTTCTCGTCTCTTCCCTGCCACCTGGCGGCGCGGCTGATTTCGCTGCCGATGTTGCCGAGCTGCTCCAGCAGCGTCAACTCGAACCACCTTCCTGAGGCAAGTTCGGAGTGGATCATGAAATCACCTCATGAGCCCGCGAACGACCGCTTTCACGAAATCGAAGAACTGCGGCTTCGCCATCTCCGTCAGATCGCTTATCGACATCGGCGCTGATATGATTTGGATATCCATACGGGAGCCAGTTTACGGCGCGATCGGCCTTTGCGCAAGCTTTCTGAGGTGTACGGCCAGGCGACCGATCATTGGGCCGCCAAGAGAACGGTTGCAGCGGGCCGCTCACCCCGTATAATGCACAGGCAACATCCGCACACTATGGAGGATAGCTGATGGCTGCCGAGATCACCGACGCGAATTTCGACGCGACGATTGAATCGGGCGTAACGCTCGTCGACTTCTGGGCGCCGTGGTGCGGGCCGTGTCAGATGCAGGGCCCGATCGTCGACAAGATCGCCGAGGGATACGCGGGCAGGCGACGATCGGGAAGCTGAACATCGACGACAATCCCGAGACGGCGGCGAAGTTCGGCGTGATGAGCATCCCGACGCTCATCGTCTTCAAGGACGGCGAGAAGGTCGAGCAATTCACCGGCGTGCAAAGCGAAGAGAAGCTCAAGGCCGCCCTCGACGGTCAGCTCTGAACGACCGCGTGTGCGTGACAGAAAGCGGCGACAGAGGGGCTGTTGAAAAGCCCGCCCGCTCACAGAGCGGGCCTGCAAGGAGCCCCAGAACGCCGCGAAACCGTCGTTCCTGTAGGCCGACTTTGTAAGCCGGCGGTTTCCTGCACCTTTTACAGCAGCCCCACAGGTACGGTTTTCCCTCGCGCCGCAATCTCACTTGTTCAGTTCGCGCAGCTTCTTCTCGAGCAGGATTTTGTCGTCGCGGATGAGGATGTAGCGTTCGCGGCCGATGAGTTTGAGGAGTCGGCCAATCGCCTGCCCGCGGGTTTCGCTGGTGTTCTTCTCGTAGCGTTTCCAGAAATCGTCCCACCAGTCGGGCGGCTCGTACTTCGGGCCGTCGTGTTCGGTCGGGCGGCCGGTCTCGCCTTCCACGACCAGGCTGCCGACGTAGTCGGCGTCCCGATACGTGCGGTCGATTTGCGCGCGGATCGCGGCGATGTCTCGCGCGTTCACGACGCCGTTGCTCGTCGCCTTGTAATACTGGACGGTGACGCGGACGGGATACTTCGGGTCGCGCTCGATGGCGAGGTTGTCGATCTCGGTGAACGGGCCTTCGATTCGGCCGTGCCCGATGACGGCCGCCTCGACGTTGCTGCGCCGCCTCGGAGCGTAGTCGGCGGCGGAGAGCGCCTTCTCCGTGAGAGGAATCGGCCTCGGCCGCTTCTGCTTCAGCGGCACCTGGATGAGCATCACCATGTTGACGCCGGCCTGCTCGTCGGCGCGAGCGGCGCCGCCGGCCGCGCCCTCCTTACGGATGGGCGGGCCGAGGTCGCTCAGGCGCTGGCCCGTCAGGCCGGCCCGCTGCCCGTTCCGGTTGAAGAAGAGCCGCTGGCCCCAGGTGTCGCCCGCGGCGAACCCGTCGCGGACGTTGTCGATGACCGTCGCGCTCGTGCCCTCGCGCGTCGCCAGGATCGCGAGCACCGCCGGCTTGCTCTTGTACGATTGGTAGTTGAAGATGACCGGATTGAACTCCGCCTTGCGGCCCGTGGGCACGGGCAGGAAGCAGGCCTGGGCGCTGACGAGCACGTGCGTGTCGCGTTCCGCGAGCAGCGACGTGCCTCGCCCATTCCACGAGCCGGGCTTGCTGAGGTACTTCCGGAAATTGCCGAGGTACTCCCTGAGCGAGACGCGGCGGAGGCTGCGGCCCGATTCGTTGCCGACGAGCACGAAGAACTTGTCGATGCGGACGTCGGCCGTCTTGTCGGAGAAATTCGGATAGCGGATGACGGGCATGCACGTCAGGCGGAACTTCTCCGCCCGCGGGTCCATGTATTGCACCTGGATCGTCATGTCGGAGATGTTCGGCCCGACGGCCGAGTTCTTGAACCGGCCCGTGTCCTCCCACGTGAGGTTGATGAGGCTGAGCCGCTGTTGCCGAACGAGCGCCTGTGCGCGGCGGTCGCGGACCATGTCCGCCGTGGCCTGGATAACTTGCCAGTAGTCGCGCGGTTCGGGCGGGATCTCTGCCTCGCACGCGAGCACCGGCGGCGACAGCGCGAGGAGCAAAATGACCGCGAAATATCGTCTTGAGAGCATCGCTCGATCCTCCCTGACTGAGTGCATGCTGCGCCATCACTGCATCACTGTAGTTTGGACGCGAACGGGGAGCGAAAGTTCCCACTTTTTCGGCTACATATTGATGAAGATGCGGAAGGTCTCGCGGCCGAAGAGGGTGACTAGCGTGACGACGACGCCGGCGGCCAGGACGCCCGCGAGGATGCAGGGGAATGCGCGGCGCGCGCGAACGTGCATCAGGAACGCGAGCAGCGAGCCGGTCCACGCGCCCGTGACCGGCAGCGGAATGGCGACGAAGATCGCGAGGCCGACCGCCTCGTACTTCTCGACCAGGTCCCCTCCCCGCCTTCGCGAGCGCTCGAAGACCCACGTGAAGAACCGGTGCCACAGCTTCGACCGCTTCATCAGGAAATCGGAGACCGGGCCGATCAGCAGGATGATCGGGATGATGGGAACCAGGTTGCCGATCACCGACAGAATGTACGCTTGCCACCACGGCATCTTGTAGTAGAGGATCGCGATCGGGATGGAGCCGCGGAGCTCGAGGATCGGGAGGGTCGCAATGACGACGACGACGGCCGACGGGCCGAGGTCGCGCTCTTCGAGCCACCTGACGATCCTCGGCGGCTCGGTCGTCGGCCGGTCTCCGCCGCCGCAAAGCGCGGCCGTCGAGTTCACGAACAAGAAGGCAAGAAGAACCGATGAAGTGATTCGGACGGCCCGGCGGGTTCTCGGCATCAGCTTCCCTGCTCCGTTACTTCGCGAATCGATTCGTAGAGCATGTCGAGCATCCGGTCGAGCACATCCTCGGTCATGCACAGCGCCGGCATGACGACGATCACGTTCGAGAGCGGCCGCGTGATGAGCCCTCGTTTCCGCGCGGCCTGCGTCACTCGAACGCCGATCTTCGCCGCCGCCTCGTACTCGGCTTTCGTCGCGCGGTCGCGGACGAGTTCAATGCCGGCGATGAGGCCGCGCTGGCGGACGTCGCCGGCGTGCTCGAGTGTCCGGAGCTCATCGAGCCGGCGCGCCAGTTGTTCGATTCTCGGCTGAATAGAGTCGAGTGTTCGCTCTTTCTCGAAAATGTCGAGCGAGGCGAGCGCGGCCGCGCAGCCGAGCGCGTTGCCCGTGTAGGTGTGCCCGTGGAAGAACGTTTTCAGTTCTTCGTGTTGGCCGAGGAAGGCGGCGTAGACCTCGGCTCTCGTCAGCGTCGCCGCGAGCGGCAGGTAGCCGCCCGTGATGCCCTTTGCCAGCGCCATTATGTCGGGGCAGACGTCCTCGTGCTCGCAGGCGAACATCCTGCCCGTGCGGCCGAAGCCGACGGCGACCTCGTCGCAGATGAGCAGGACGCCGTACTTGTCGCAGAGCGAACGCACGCCGGCAAGGTACCCCGGCGGATGGACGATCATCCCGCCGGCGCCCTGCACGAGCGGCTCCATCACGACCGCGATAACTTCGCCGGCGTGTCCGGCAAGCAGTTCGTCCATCTTGCCGAGGCAGGCCATCGAGCACGTGTCGGGCTCGCGCCCGAGCGGGCAGCGGGAGCAATACGGCGCCGGCGCCCGGAGCGACTCGAAGTGCAGCGGCCCGTAGACGCCGTGGAAGAGCGGAATGGCGCCGAGGCTGACGGCGCCAATCGTGTCGCCGTGATAGCCGAGGTCGAGCGCGGCGAACTTCGTGCGGCGCCCCTCGCCCTTCTGGCGCCAGTATTGGAACGCGATCTTGAGCGCGATCTCCATCGCCTCCGACCCGCTGTCGGAGTAGAAGACTCGCGAGAGCGGCGCGGGCGCGAGGCGCGCGAGCCGCTCGGCAAGTCTGATCGCCGGCGGCCCGCTCAGCCCGAGCATCGTCGAATGTGCGATCCGGCCAAGCTGGTCCCGGACCGCGTCGTCGATCTCGCGCTTGCGGTGCCCGTGTATGTTGCACCA
>JBDREM010000098.1:0-12262 GCA_043819695.1 Planctomycetota bacterium | reverse complement strand
AGCTCCGCCGGCATGCTGCGGTGGGACATCGGCTCCGTCTCGCACCTGTCGCAGCAGTGGTTCTGGTTCCGCAACAGCCTCGACGGCTACAACGGCCGCGAGTATTCGCTCGACGAGATCAGCGCCGCGTCCGTCAACCAGATACTCCCGAACATCGCCCGGATCAAGTACGCCGAGCCCAGGCTCTCGATCGACGTCACCTACCTGCTCGTCAGCGGCGCCGGCCTCGCGTCCGCCGACATTACCGAAATCGTCAAGATCGCCAACCTCACCGACGACGAGATCACGTTCAGCTTCTTCCAATACTCCAACTTCGACCTCGGCGGCGACGCCGACGATGACTCGATCGAGATCACCGGCGGCAACACCGTCTTGCAGAGCGACGGCGGCGGGCACACGTTGTCCGAGACCGTTGTCAGCAACCATCCCGACCTGTCCGAGGTCGGCGTGGCCCCGGCGACGCTTGCCAAGCTGACCGACGGCGACGCGAACGACCTCGACGGCACGGCGTCCATAATGGGGCCGTCCGACCTCACCTGGGCGTTCGAGTGGAAGGACCGCGTCATCGGGGGGCGGGAAACCCTCGTCATCACCAAGGACAAACTGATCGCGTCGACGCCCATTCCCGAGCCGGGCCCGGCAGCGCTCCTGACGTTCGCACTGGCCGGAATGGCCCGGACCCGCAGGCGGGCGTGAGCTTCCCCCGCCTGGCCCGGCCGGCATAATCCCCGCGAAGTCGCGATTGCTCCAGTGGCGGCCTGAGATCCCTCGACGCAAATCGCCCCGAAACGCATATAGTATGTTGGAGATTGCCGCCGACGGCGCGATAGCGCGCACGATGCACCGCCGCCAGACACCCCCGGCGGGCAAGGAGTGATCAGCCGGTGACGGCCGGCGTCGCACACGCATAGAAGGAGAAAAAGATGCTGGAGATAGTAATGATAATCGCCGGCGTGGTGCTCATGTACCGCATCGCCGAAATCGAGCAACGATCCGGGGCGCTTTGGGGGGGCCTCACGGGCCTCGCCTGCATTGGCTCGCTGTTCGCCATCCCGCTGCCCCTCATCCGGATAGGAATGGTCATAGTTGCCGCGTTCATTGCCATGCTTGTCTGTCGAATCGTGAGCGGCAAGTAATGGCCGGCGAAGCCTTCAACCGGAACGTACGGCGCCTGCGCGACCGGAAGCAGGGAAGAACACGAGGCGTGGCCTCGTACGACCAGGGATCAGGGACAGTGGGGGCACAGGCCTGCCGGCGCCATCGGAGACACGATACTCGCGGCGTGCGGCAAAGGTCTCCGAGAAGCGCCTCCGGTGCGGCGCCCTCCCCCTGAAGACCGCCGCGCGATGTGAAGTGCGCGGGATGCTCAGTCGACCGGCACGTCCTCGATCACGTGGTTGTCCGAGCCGCCTTCGGGCTCATCGGGCTGGTCGGGCTGGTCGGGCTGGTCGGGCGTGGTCTCGGGCGCGGGCGGTTCCGGCGGGGCCGGCGGTGGCTCCGGCATCGGGCGCGCCATCCGCCGCCCGAACGTACAGGCCGCGAACACGGCGGCGGCGATGCCGAGCGCCCAGCCGTAGTCGATCATGTTGCTCTTCACGATCGGCTTGGAACCGGAGAACGACACGTTCATGTCGACGTCCGGCTTGACCTGAAGCTTGCGCTCGAACGCGATGACCTTGCCGCGAAGGGCGATGTCGATGTCGAGCGGCCAGTTCGGCTTCTGGGCCGCCGCCTGCTGGCCCCACATTCTCTCGGCGATGTCCTGCATGCTCCGGTTGTCGTCGAGGGTGAGCTGCTGCTGAACTTGCTGAACGGTCTCGTCGGTGAAGTTCGCGCCCGAGGCGGCGTCCGCCTGGGGTTCGAGCAAGCCGCGCGCGTGGCTGCGGCGCAGGAGGCCGCGGCGGCCGGCGAGGGCGACGACGGTCTGATCGTTGTGGAGCTTCTCGAGCGCCACCCTCGCGTCTTCGTTGGTGTCCTTTTCGGACAGTGAGTAGTTGTAGGCGTTGTTTGCCGCCTGCCTCGCCTCCTGCTGCTTGCCCTCCTTCGTCAGGGCGCGGCTCTTGCTAAGCCACCGTTCCGCGGACTTCTGGTTCCTCTTGTTCAGCCCTCGGAGGTTGTTGATGTATTCGTCGGAGTTGTAGACCGCGATCCTCTGCTCGTCGATGGTATCTTCATCGGGCGTGAGCGTGCCGTCGAAGTCGCCGTACTCCAGGCTCTCGGGCAGGTAGAATGTCCAACGGATGTTCTGCAGCGGCAGGTCGAACTTCGGGCCGTGATACGCCTGCTGTGTCACTTCCCAGTCTTGGGGACGGAACGTGATGTAGATGAAGTCGACGCGGGTTTCGACGTCGCTCATCACGCCGCGGCCGAGCGGGATCAGTTGAACGACGCCGCCCGCGGCCGCGGGCCCGGTCTGCACAGACGGCGGGACGGAGCGGCCGTCGACACGCAGCGCCCACAGCACGGAGTCCGGCGGCAGCGTGGTCCGCAACAGGCTCATGCTGCCCACGCGCAGCGCCATGCTCACGCGCGAAATGTGATGACCCTCCTTGGTCACCACGGTCTCGATGTTGACGTTGGAGACCGTGGCGGGAAGGATATCGGCGGCCTCGTGGCGGCTGGCCCTCAGCCGCAGTTCGGCGTCGGCGCTCGACGTGTGATAGCAGAGCGCGGCGTCGGACAGGTCGCGCGGCCCCGCGATGCTGCGGGCGTCCGCCGGCTTGAGCGGCAGCTCGACGTCCCTCGCGCTCACCTGCACCTTCTGGTGCGTCCGCACGACGATGTACCCGCGCTGGAGCTCCGCGTCGAGGTCGCGCACCGGGCGGATCGAGACGGCGTCGTTCTCGAACCGCCGCTCGTACCGCACGCTCATCACGAACTGCTGCTCTTTCGACTTCAGCTCGACCTGCCAGCGGCCGGAACCCTCTCCGATCTCCTGCGTCTGCGCGATCCCCTTCCCGAAGATCTCCAGCCCGGTCAGGTCCTTCGGCACCTGGATGTTGAGCACCTTCACGCCGGCGTTCTTGATCGAATACGTCAGGTGCGTCGTGCCGCGGACGAGACCCTCGCTCACGTCGGCGATGTGCAGGAAGTCCACCTCGAGCCGCGGCTCGATCCTCTCCGTCGCCAGCACGAGCTTCCAGTCGCGCCGGAGCAGCTTATAGGTCAGCGCGTCCTTCGGCGCGCCCAGTTCGGGCGGTATGTGGCTCACGCCCGACCGCTCGTTCACGGACAGCCGCACGCCGCGGTCGCTCGAAATGACCACGTGCCCGGTGTGCTTGAGCGAGCCGAGCAGTTCGACGCGCGGGACCGGCAGCGTCGGCGGGAGTTCGTCGATGTTGCGGCTGAGCGTCATCTGAAGCCTGGCCGTGCCCAGCAGCCGCCGCAGGAAGTGGACCGTCACCACCCTCGCCCCGTCCCGCTCCTCTTCGTCCCAATGGCTCATGTGCTGCGACGTGAGGTTGTCGATGTCGTACCCCTTCGGAATGCGCAGGTCGACCGAGAACCTGCCGGCCTTCGTGATTGAGACGTCGAACGCGGGGACGTTGTATACCAGGCGGTCATCGGCGACGGAGAACAAGGCGCTCTCAGCGGACCGGACCTCCGGGTCGACGCGGGTGGCCGCGACGGCGACCGCCGGAACGGCGGCGGCCGCGTCGCCCTTGCGATATCGATACGCGTGTCGCGGCGGGCCGAATTCCGGCCACGGCGGCCGGCCCACCATCGCGATCACGTCGCGGGCGTAATCCTCGACGTTCATCTTCGGCGGATGTTCGCCGACCTCGATCCGCACGTCGGACAGCGGGTAGAGGCCGATGGCGCCGAGCTGCCGGTCGGCACCCTGCACCACCGGCACGCCGATCTTCACGTCGTACGGCAGCTTCTGCTGCGTCACCTGCGTGATGAGATGCAGCACATACTGCCCGACGGCGGGCTGCGACAGCCGGACCTCCGCGAGCCGCTTCGAGCGGTCGTAGAGCCACGTGCCTAGGTCATTGCCGAAGACGGACGTGACCGCCATACCCTCGGGCACCTCGATCTTTATGTCCTTCAACTCGCCCTGCGCGATCCGGAAGTGCACCGTGTGGACGCACTCGACGACGCCGGCGCGGAACCGCGCACTGCTCAGCACGTTCGAGAAGAAGACCGTGTCCTCGAGCTTCGTTTGCCGCGCGCGCGGCCGCCACTGGAACGAGAGCTTGTCGTTGGGGCCCATGGCCGCCTCGACGATCGTTTGCTTGTCGAGCTCGCCCTTCGTGAGCTTCGCCGCCGACGGCGACGTCACGTCGAGGTCCACGGCCGGAATGGTCAGCTTGGCCGATGCCTGGATCGCCTTCGGAACGGCAAGCTCGAACGCGCGCTCCTGGTCCGCCCCCGCCTTTTGCAGCGGCAGCAGGAACGTCACGGTCACGTCGTGGCCGCCGGGCCGCTTCACGTCGAGGGTCGCGCCGGCCTCCGTCATTTTCACCGCCACGTCGTCGTCGTCGGGCGAAGCGATCAGCGCCGCCGAACTCCACAGTATCGGAATCTTCGCCGCGCCGTCGGTCCGGAAGACCAGGCGCTGCGTCAGCTCCATGCTGTCCTTTTCCGCCTTCAGCAGGAACTCCGTCCTGTCCATCACGGCGCCCGCCGGCGGAGGCGTCACGGCGAACGGCGTACAGCCGAGCGGAAGGATCAGCATGAGGAGGATGACGGCGGCCGCGATAACGCGCCGCGCGGGAACGGCGGAACGCAAGATCACGAAGGCGAGCGGGAGGAAAGGCAGCGCGATCAGCAAAACTCGTCCGAGCGGCGCCCGCGCGGCCGGCACCGCGCCGACCACACAGAAGATCCCGCCGACCGCCAGCGCGATGAACAGCTTCCGGCGCTTCCGCCGGAACACCGCCAGGATCAGCAGCGCGGCCGAGGCGCCCGCGATCCGGAGCGTCCGCGGCGCCAACAGGCCCGCGGCCCACGCCGGCACGATGCGGGCCTCGATCTTCAGCGCCGAGCCCGACGGGTTGAGCGCCTGCGTGAACGCCAGGCTGGGAGCATCCTCCTTCTCGGCCGGCGCCTGCGCTCCCGCCGGCGCACGATACGCCCAGATTGCAGCCACGCCGAACCCCGCCCACGCGAGCGCCAGAAACAGCATCAGCACGGGGACCAGCCACCGCAGCCTGACCACGGCGAACACGACCAGCACGACGACGGCGATGATGCCGCACAGGCCAATCACCTCGGCCGGCACATCCCGGGCCGCCAGGCCGTAGGCCTTCGCAATATCGGCGCCGACGCTGCCAAGCCCCGGCAGATCGGCGGCGGGCACGTCGCCCGCCATATCGGTCGTGACCGATGCGAACTCGAACTTCTCAGGGATGACGATCTCCCACCGGGCGTATGTCGACGTCTCCTCCGGCTGCGGCGCGACCAGCTTGTAGCCGTGGCCCAGGCCGAGCGCGTCCTCCTTCGCCTCGCTGTACATCAGCACGATCTGGATCGGATCGTTGGGATTGCGGCGGCGCTCGAGCGGGACCAGCAGGACGTCCTTGCCGGCCATCGACGTGATCACGCGCTCGCGGCTGACCTTCCCCCTGCTCTCCGTGACGATCTCGACCGACCAGACGCGCGAGCCTTCGGGCGTCTTCAGCTTCAGGAACTGGGTGTTCGAGTTCTTGACGTGATACGTCGCGGTCGTCCGCGCCTCGCCCTCCCGGCTGACGACGGTCCGCAGTTCCATCAGGTCGATCACGACGCCCAACAGCTCGCCGGTCTTGTACGGCTTGATCTCGAGCTTCGCCGAGTGCGGCGCCTTCACGTACTTGTACGTCCGCAGGATGGGCGCGTTCACGAGCAGGCGATACGACCCGGGCAGCTCGTCGCGGTCGATCACGAGCAGGTTCTTGCCCGCGAAGTATTTCGCGTCCTCGGGCGTGAGCGTGAGGTTGAGCCCGCTGGCGACCGCGATGTAGCCGACCTGCGTGTCGACGTCGAGGCACTCGACCCCGCCGATGATGGCCGGCCCGCCCTTCGGGTCGTAGGGCTGGGTGCTGGTGACGAGGAGGGTGTATTCGTTGACGACGCGGCGGCGAAGCGTCACGGTCCAGACGTCGCCCTCGACCTTCTGGCCCTGCACGTCGCGGCCGGTGAACTCGATGTTCTTCAACTCCTTCGGAATGCGGAACCGGAGCTTGCCGACGGGCGCGCCCGTGATGAAGAAGTTGACGGTCGTCGAGCCGTAGAGGATGCCCTCGCCCACCGACGCGAGGTGGAACAGCTCGCACCGAACGGCCGGCGGGTTCTGCCGGGCAGAGAGCTCGAGCGACCAGCCCGGCTCGCGGAACCGGTACGCCTTCTGCGCCCTCGGATCGGCCATTCTGACCGAGCCGGCGTGGACCACGTGCAGCTTCTCGGTCTTCGTCACCTCGACCTGGATGCCGGCGTCGGCCACGATGCTCACGCTGCCCCGCTCGTTCTTCGCGTCCACCACGTCGAGCCCCGTGATGATCTGCGGCCGGCCGAGCGGGCTGCCGCCGACCTCGAGCTGCACGGTCACAAGCGTCCGGCCCGAGCCGGTCGTGCTCATCACCGGGCTCTTGAACGGGATGTTCAGGATCTGCGCGTCGGGCGGGCCGGCCGCCTCGTGGCCGTTCGGAATGATGTCGTTCCCGGTGACCTCTGCGACGGCGAAGCCCTTCGGGACTTTCAGCTTCAGCTCGCGGATCGGCGCGTCGCGGACGTCCAGCTCGATCGTCGATTTCAGCACCAGGTCGTCGTCGCGGACGGCCGCGACGAGGCGCTGGAACACGTCGAGCGACGGCTTCATGTCGGACGCGGTGATGGTCAACTGGTACGGCGTCGCGGCGTAGCCATAGGTGAAGACGCTCCGCGCCGGCAGCGAGCGCGGCGCCCCCTTGTCCATTACGGCCGCGGGGAACGCGTTCGCGTCGATCTGCGTCAGCCCGCCGGTCTCGTTGATCTTCAGGTGCACGGCGCTGTCGGTGCCGACGGCGACGTGGCCGCTCGCTCGGATCGTGCCGACCGGCTCGATCACCGGCAGGGCAAAGTCGGTCGGTAACTCGCCGAGGGGCAGCTCGCCCTCGATCCGGAGCGCGTACGCCTGCTTCTGCCGCTGCGTCAGCTTGACCGTCAGGGTCTTCTTCCCGTTGCCCTCGACGACGTTCCAGTCCTGGATGTACAGGCCGCGGACCTGCGTGATGCTCACGGCCTTCGGGAAAGCGACCTTGAACTCCTTCGCCTCGCCCTGCGAGATGCGGTAGATGACAATCGCGTCGAGCCGGAGCGCGCCGGCCGAGACGATTGCGATGCTGTTGAGCTCGGCCGCGGCGACGAGCTTGCCGGTCAGCTCCTGCACCTTCGGCTTCCACCGGACGATGAAGCGGCTGCCGACGCCGACGATGGCGGCCGTCCGCAGCACGCCGTCCTTGACCTCGCGCGTCACCCGCATCGCCTTCGGGAAGTTGATGTCGAGGTCCGGCCGGTCGCTCGTGACCTCGAGCGTCCGCATGTCGGAGAGCGGCAGTGCGAACGAACACTCGCGCCAGACGTCTTCCATCACCTTCTTCGGGCGGGAGGCGAACGTCAGCTTGATCTTCTGCTCGCCCGGCCGTGCCAGCCAGACGGAATAGGTGTCTTTCGCGTACAGGATTCGGAACGAGCCGGTCACGCCCTCGAACTTCTCGAGCGCGATGTCGCCGGTCACCAGCTTGACGGTGCGGCCGCGCTCGGGCGTTCTGGCCGTGAGTTCGAGGACGAACGTGATGTTCTCGCCCTCGATGTGGCCGGCGATCTTGACGTCGGAGATTTCGATCGGCTCCTCGGGCTCGGGCTCAGGCGGCGGCGCCGGGGCCGCGTCGCCCGCCCACGCCGTCGCACAGCACAGCAGCATCAATACCACCACCGGCCATTGCTTCTTCATCGCGCGTCTCCCTTTCAAATCCTGTGTCGCCCGTCCGGGCTCTGCCTTTGCATACGTCCTTAACCTGGGGCGTTGCCCAGGCTGGTGAATTACCGCTTCGGGGCTGAAAGCATCGGCGCGAGAGATCAATCTCACCGCCCGAGCAGCATGGTCTTCGCGGCTCGCACCAGGCCGAGCAGCTCGGCGGCACGGTTGTCGAGCGGCAGCTCGGCGCACACCTGCGCCAGGACCAGCTCGACCTGCTCGACGCTGCGAACGTCGGCGTACGGACTGCCGCGGAGAATCTCGGCGAACTGGGCGACGCACGCCGCCAGACGGTGCCGCGGCGGCGGCGCCTCGCTTCGCTTC
The DNA here is from genome assembly GCA_043819695.1 of Planctomycetota bacterium. Classification (GTDB taxonomy): domain Bacteria; phylum Planctomycetota; class PUPC01; order PUPC01; family PUPC01; genus CAYLQD01. The sequence continues at coordinate 3,999 of JBDREM010000098.1, read as the reverse complement.
AGCACGTCCTCGGCCCTGATCTCGGACTCGATCTCCTCGATCTTGCCGGTCGCGATGTCTTTGTAGCGGACGCGCACGACGCCGATCCGGCCCTTCGCCTTGAGCAGCTCGAGCTCGTAGAGCGCCGTCGCCGACTGCCCGCTGCCGATCTCGCCCGCGTCGACGGTGTCGTCGCGGAACTTGTCGTCGGCGATGTCGCGGTTCTCGTAGCCGAGCAGGCGATAACGCCGCACGACGCCGGGATCGAACTCGACCTGGATTTTCGCGTCCTTCGCGACCACCTGCATCTTGGCGATCTCGTCGACGAACACCCGCTCGGCCTCGGCCTCGGTGTCGATGAACACGTACCGGCCGTCGCCGTTGTCGGCAAGTTGTTCCATCAGCCGGTCGTTGTACTGGCCGGTGCCGACGCCGACGCTCGTGAGCGAGATGCCCTGCCGGCGGTCGTTCTTCACGTTGCGAAGGATGTCCATCGCATCGTCCGGGCCGACGTTCGCGATGCCGTCCGAGATGATGACGACGATGTTGTTGTCGCCGCTGCGGAACGTCTTGTGCGCCTGGAGGTATGCGACGGCGAGGCCCTGCGCGGCGTTCGTCGACCCGGACGTCTGAAGCGAAGTGATGGCGTCGTTGATCTTCTTCCGGTTGCCCTTGACGGGCGTGGCGTCGAGCGCGAGCCGCGCCTGCGTGCCGTACGTCACCACCGTCACCTGGTCGGCCGGCGCGAGGTTGTCGACGAGCATTCTCGACGCCTTCTGCGCAAGCGGCAGGCGCTCGGGCGTGCCCATCGAGCTCGACGTGTCGAGGCAGATGACGATGTTGTTCCGGCGTTGCCCGTCGCGGCCGACGCGCTTCGCCTTCACGCCGATCTTGAGCTGGAAAAGCTCGTCACGGAAGGGCGACCGCGCGCACGTCGTCTGAATCGAGAACGCGTTCTTCATGTTGCCCGCGTAGTTGTAGTCGAACGCGTTGACGAACTCCTCGACGCGGACGACGTGCTTCGGCGGGAGTTCGCCTCGGCGGATGTAGCTCCGCGTCACCGTGTACGAGCCGGTGTCGGCCTCGAGCGCGAACGTCGACTTGTTGTCGAGCTTCGTCAGGACGAACGGGTTCACGCGGACGCTGGGCGGCTTCCCTTCTTCTTTCTCCTTCGCTTGGTTCGCCTGGTCAACCAGCTTGCCAACCGTAGCGCGTCCGCGGGTCACATCGAGATACGTGGCCGCCGCGGCCTGCTGCGCCGTCGCCGATTCCTTGCCGTTATCAGCTTTCAGCGATTTCTCAAGCTTGCTGAGTGTGGCATCGGGCACCTTGAGCTTGAGTGTGTCCTTGTACTGGTCTGCGATGATCTCGTCGCTGCCGTAACGACGGATACTGTAACGGGGGCCGTTCTTGTCTCCGCCCCCTCCGCCGCCGGATGGCCTGACGGGCTCGGGGGCGGGCGCTTTCTTCATCGCCTCGTCCGGTTTTGGTTCCGCCTCGCCCTTCGGCGGACTGGGCGGCGCGGTCTTGGGAGCGGCCGCCGTGGCGACTTCTTCGGGCCGTGCGGGAGCCGCCTCGCCGGCGCTCAGGCCGGGCTCTATTCCCTTGCCGCGCCATTCTCTGGCGGTATCGCTGCCCTCGGGCTTGCCGTCGCCGGGCCGCTTGGGCTCCGGGCCGGACGGCTTGAGCGGCTGCTGCGCGGGCACCGGGTGCGGCTCGCCTGCCTTGCGGCCGTTCTCACGCGCCCGGTCTCTCTCGTCGGAGAGCCGGACCTCGGGTTCGGGTGCCGGCTTCGGCCTATACAGAGCGCCGCCGTTTTTTTCGGCGTCTTTGCGGAGCGCGAGCGCGTAGCCGACGCCGCCGGCTTGCTCGCTCCCTCGGCCACCGGGCTCGGCCCGCCAGCCGCGCGTGATTATCGCAAATCCGTCGGGGACAGAGCCTGTCTGGGCGCCGGAGTCGCCGGCGGCCCGGGGGCCGTTCAGCGCGACCTCGGCCTTGTTCCGCGCGGCGACGTCGCCCCAGTTCGTGCCCGTGCTCAGGGCGAAGGTGCCGTTCCCTTCCCTGGTCATCGAGGCGGACTCGTCGAGAACAATCTCTAGTTCCCCATGTTCAGACTTGGCAGGAGGACCGCCCTTATCGGCCCTGGCGATCTCCGCGCTGGGCTCGGCGGACCCGGACAGGGCGAGCCGGGCGTTCGTGTCCTTCATCAGCCGCTGGAACCGTTCTTCGGGCATGTGCTTGACGTGGCCGTCAAAGAAGACGACGTTGCGGCCACCGGAGCCGGGCTTCTTCTCCCAGGCGAGCGGCGTGGACGGATCGACCGCCGATTCCTTCAACTGGCCGCCGGCACGGTCGAGGATGCTGTCGTAGTCGGAAGTGAACTCGCCGCGCTTCTGCTTCGTCGCGAGCTTGGGGTCCAGGAACACCTTCTCTTCTTGAATGATCTCATCCTTCGCGAGTGATTCCAGCGAAGGCGGGTACGCCTCCTGGTCGCCATGCTTGTGTAACCACAGTTGTGTGGCGGTGCCGATTTGTTTCAGGTTGCTCATGCTCTTTACACTTCTGGCTTCTTGTCTCGCCGTACCGAGCGCCGGCAGCAGCATGCCCGCAAGCAGCGCGACAACACACAGGCCGGCGCCTACGGTCGCGAGCGGCCGCCACAAGGGCGGCCGCCAGAAGGCGGGTATGGCAGCTCTCGGCCCGAAGACGTGAATCGGCCGCCGGAGCCACGACCAGTCTCGCTTCTTCGGCCACTTGAGCCCGTCGAGCTTTTTCTGCCGCTCGGCGGTGAGCGCGGGCGCGGGCGCGCCGGCGAGCGCTTCCTCGAGCAGCCCGGCGGCGGCGCGCATGTCGCGCAGCCCGGCGGAACACGTCTCGCACCGTTCGACGTGCTCGCGGAGTTCATCGGCGACGGGGCTTTCGACCTCGCCGAACACGTACGCGGCCAGCAGTGTCTCGGCTTGTTCGCAGTTCATCGTTTTGCCTCACTTTCTCGGAAAACGGTGACGCGCACCTGCGGAGCGGGCACCAGCGAAGCCCGAAGGGCGGAGACGTGCCTGTCACCGGTTTCCGGCGCCCTACGCTGGACACGTCCGTTCGTCGCCACCATTCCGGTCAATCCCGCCATCCTGTTAAGGGCCTTTCGCAGTACGTCCATCGCTCAAACGGCCCCGGCTGACTTCAGCTCTTTTGCCAGCCGGCCGAGGCCCTGGTTCATCAGGTATCCGACGGTCCCCAACGCCTGGTTGGTGACTTGGCCGATCTGCCTGTAACTCATTCCATGACCGATCTTCAGGAGCACGACCTGCCTTTCCTTCGGGGGCAGCTTGTCGAGGAGCGGGAGCGCGAGGCGGCAGTCCTCGCGGTGCACGACCTTCTCGAGGCCGTCGGGCGTGCCGGAACTGCTGTCCTCGGCGTTGTTCGTGACCGTTTCCATCATCTTGTTGTTGCGGCGCCTCTTGCGGAGCACGTCGGCCGCGCAGTTGTGCGCGACCTTGAAGAGCCAGCTCCCGACGCTGCCGGCGCTTCGCAACCCGTTCTTTCGCATGGCCTTATGAAGTTTCAGGAAGACCTCCTGGACGACGTCCTGGGCATCGTGTTCGCCGAGCGAGCAGCGAGCATATCGGAGGAGCGGGCCCTGGTATCGGCGCACGATGGCCTCGAAGTGCTCTCGCTCGGAGAGCCGTTCGGCTTCCACGGTCTTCTCCGTCATCCGCGTTCTACCGGTTATGTGCATTGAGCGTTCCGCTTTTCCATTATAGACGCTGCTCAGGGGAGAACGTTCAAGAAAAACTGGGGGTTTTCGGGGCGGCGCGCGCCACGATCGGTCGTCGCTAAACACATACGCCTGTGGTGCGCTCAAGCCGCCCGCTCAAAACGTCCGGCCGAAGCGGAGCGGCTCCGGGATGACCCGGAGGTCCGCGGGCTTGCGGTAGTTGAAGACCCACGCGATAAGCTGGTTCTTCTCGCGGTCGTGGTGCCAGGCGACCTTGTAGCTGAAGCACCAGCGTGCGATCTCCT
>JBDREM010000097.1:0-5570 GCA_043819695.1 Planctomycetota bacterium | reverse complement strand
TCTTTGTCCTAATCCTAATCATAATCGTAATCCTACTCGGCAGCGGCACTTACGAAACAGCGATTAGGATTAGGAGTAAGATTACGATTACGACCGGAGCTCTGCGACACGGGTCGAGCCCCTTATGTTAGTGCCATTCGGGTCTGCGACTGAAATACCTCGTCGAAGTGCTTCTGGAGCTTTCGCTCGATCCCGACCGTATCTCCGCCGAGATGCCGCCGTTCGACCGAGCGGAATTCTTTGTTCAGAAGGGCCCGTGCTTTCTTGTGGTCGATGTTGGCCACAGGGTCCGTAGACTCCCGGGGATTAGTAATTAGTCCAGAGCGCCTCGGTCCGAGGGCGCTTCACAGAGTGGCAATTCTTGCTTGGAGCGTCCTGACGGTTGAAGTCGCCGTAGCGCTGATCCATCAGATCGCACCGGTAGCCGGACACCGCCGCTCTTCCCTTGATGCCGTGGAGAATCTCCGCCAACTCGTGATGTTCGTGGTTCGTCATCTCGAATCCGTACGCTTTGTTATCACCCCTCGCTTCATGCGGATACGGCGGATCGCAGTAGAAGAACGTCGTTTCGTCGTCGTACAAGCCGATGACTTCTGTTGCGGGGCGATTCTCGATTTGCACCCGCATGAGGCGCTCGGCGATTCCCGGCAATCCCTCAACGCTCCCAAGCCAACGGGAGACAACACCGGACATCCCGGAACGTGACGTCGTGCGGCAGTTCGCCCATCGGCCCAACGACGCCGTCTGAGCGAGCCCCGTTCGCACCTGCCGCGCTCGAATGAAGAACCGCCGCGCGCGTTCCAGTTCTGACAGTTTCTCGCCGTTCACTGCACATGCGACGAAGAACTCCTCGCGGGAGAACGGCGTCAGGGCGATGGCTTTGAGGAGCTTGTTCGTCTGGTTCCGCAGGACGCGGAAGAAGTTCACCACTTCGCCGTCAAGATCGTTATATGTCTCAACCGGCGATGGCAACCGGTTCAGCAAGACTGCCGCTGAGCCGCCAAACGGCTCGCAGTAATGGTGGCACTCGGGCAAGAGCGGGAGAAGCCACTCAAGATGCGAGAATTTTCCTCCGTACCAACCGAACGCGATGCGCTTCCGCCGCGAGAGCACCACCCCCCCGTTCAGGGAGAGCTGTCTCGGCCGTCTCGACCGGTCTACATAGATTGGTGACGGTTTGCCAGGCACAAATCCCTTTCTCCGTTGCGTCCGCCAATTGGAGCCGGATTGTAGCCGCTCGGGCAGACCGTTTCAAGCGGCGCCGACAAGCTTACAGCTTGAAGTCGTCGATGCTCAGGTTGTCGAGCTTCTGCTCCAGTCTCTTCAGGCTTTCGAGCCGCGATGCGTCGCGCGAATCGAGAACCTTCGCCGGGGTGTCCGCGCGTTTCTTTTCGAGCGTCTGGATCTGCTTCTTCGTTTCGCCCTTCGCCTTCTCGGCGACCTGGAGCGCCTGCGCGGCCCCGAACTCGACCAGCACGTACGCGAGGTTCACCCGCCGCTTGGCGATGTCCTGCACCATCATCCCGGCGGTGTAGTACTGATCGCGAACGTAGAGGTTCCTCACCGTGTTCTTCGAGATGCTCGACGAGAAGATCTGGTCGGTCATCGTCTCGTACGCGCCGCCGCGGGTGTCGCCGTGGGCCGTTCCCGCCCGCTCGGTCTTCACGCCGACCGTCGTGCCCATGTAGCGCACGATCTGGCGCTGCGCGTCTTCGAACGCGCTCTCGCGCGCATCCTGAACGGTCGCCCGCGGCAGGCCGATGCCGACGAAATAGGTGCAGCCGGCACGCTTGTTGGGATAGCTGTCGGGCTTGTAGAGCCAGTTCGGCGGCGCCGAGTAGGGCTTCCGCGCCGAGATGTCCTCCTCGAACGTGTTCTCCGGCTGGGGGAACACGAGGATCGGCCGCTCGGACGTGAACTCACCGTCATTCGCGCAGCCCATGCAGGCCGCGGCTGCAAGCAGAACTGCGACAGATAGCGTGGTCTTCACGGTCGCTCCTCCCTTGAGATCGCGGGGAATGCCCGCCAGCCGGATCACAAGCGTTCAGGCCCGGCTCAGATCTTGAAGTCGTCCGCGTTGAGGCCCTTGAGCACGTCCTCGAGTTTCTTGAGCTGCTCCTTGCGGATCTCGTCGCGCTCCTTCTGTATCTCTTCGGCCACCTGCGCGCCCGACGTCTTCGCGGTCGCGGCGAGGTCGCTCTTCGTCATCTCGTAGAGCCTGTAGACGCGATGCATTATGACCTGTGTGCCGGCGTGATGCGCGCTGACGCGCTCGACGTACGTCTCGACCGGTTCCGCATGGCGGACCCGCGCGATCGCGACGCTCTTCTTCACGAACTCCTCGACGACCGTCTCGATCGACTGCTGGCCGTGCAGGTTCCTCGCCTCGCCCGCGCTCTGCCACTTCACCGCGACCGCCTGGCCGATGTACTTGGCGATGTTCGCGAACGCGTCCTCGTCCGCCGAGTGCATCGCGAACACCAGCGTCTGCCGCGGGAAGCCGACGCCGCCGAAGTAGTGCATGTCCGACTTCGCGTCCTTGTACTTCGACGGGGTCAGAACCCAATTCGGCGGAAGCTCCTTGCTGAGCGTCTCCACCTTCTCGAGCACGGGGATCTTCGGATCGACCTCCCTCATCGAAGGCCCCGAACTGCAGCCAGCGAGCAGCACGGGCACCACGCCCAACAGCAACAAGGCAACAGCGCTGGGGTATTTCATCACACTGCCTCCTTTCTCACGCATGCCCATTGAGAGCCACATCCCCAACTCCGCGAGTCAAATTAAGAATACACGACTTTACGGCACGAGTCAAACAGGAAATCCATGCCACCCGCTCATCCTACACATCGGCTGCCCCGCGCTTCTTCGGCCGCCGATACCAGTGGCCGCAGAAGAATCTGAAGCGGATCGCGAACGGAAAGAACAGCAGGACGAGGCTCGTGAAGAACAGGCGGAGCGGCTGGTCTCTCAGCTTGCGGTCGGACGTGCGCACGTGCGGGGCGGTGATGATCTTGAACGCGAGGCCGCGGCCGCGGCCCCATTTCCCGAGACTGCGCGAGAACCAGATTTCTTCCGATACGTAGACCTTCTCGGTGAAGCCGCCGGCGGCGTCGAACCCGTCTTTCGAGCAGTACACGAAGCAGCCGGCCGCCCACCGGTTCCGCACGGACAGCCAGGTCCAGAGCCGCACGAGCGCCCGCGCAATGGGCCGCGAGGCGGTGTCCATATGGATAAGCGCCCCGCCGCCGCAGCACCCGCCGGCGGCCATGTTGGCCAGCGCTTGCTGCAACACCTCGGGCGGCAGGATCGTGTCGGCATCGAGGAAGACAAGGATGTCGCCCTTCGCAGCGGCGGCGCCGGCGTTGCGGGCGCGCGCGATCTGATTGACGGGCTCGAAGACGACGCGCGCTCCGCGCTCGCCGGCGATCCGCGCGGTCGCGTCGGTCGAGTTGTTGTCGACGACGATGACCTCGCCGGACGCGTCGGCGGCCGTCATCGCGGCGTCGACGGCGCCGAGCGTCGCCGGCAGCAGCTCTTCCTCGTTGTATGCGGGGATGACGATCGAGTAGGAAATGTCCAATGGTCAAATCCCAATGACCAGTGTGGCATCAATGACGAATGCTCGGATTGCGAACGCGACGTGCCGCGGGATGCAAGCTCGTCTGGCGACAGCGCTCAATGGCACTAACTTAAGCCCCATACCAGGAACTTAGGCTGGATCACCTTCCCGCAGAGACGACAGAGGGCCCGACGCCTTCTTTGTCCTAATCCTAATCCTAATCCTAATCGTAATCCTCTTCGGCAGCGGAAGTTACAGAACAGCGATTACGATTAAGAGTACGATTACGATTACGAGCGGAGCTCTGCGACACGGGCCAAGCCCCTTAATGTTAGTGCCATTGGCGACAGCGCTGGTTAATTTCGAAACGTATTCGTCATTCGGACTTCGACATTAAGCCCCGGAAACCATAAGATTCTCGCGCACCCTTCGTCATTGCGGCTTACATGCTCGCCCATCTCACATAGGCGCCGCGCGCGGCCTCGACCGAGTGGCCGCGCTTCTTGAGCCATTCCTTCGCGGCCTTCGACAGTTCCTTGTTGCCGCACTTGGCGAACGTGTAGGCGATGTCCGGGTCGAGCTTGCCGTCAAGCAGCTTCGTCAATTCGTTGAGTGTGTCGTCATCGCCGACGGCGACGAGGGCGAGGATCGCGTTCTTCGTCCGGCGCCCGTCGGCGCTCGCGACGTCGGCCGTGAGAACGCGGCGGGCGCTCTTCCAGTCGTCCGTCAACGCGTCCTTGTCGCGCTTGGCGACGTTGAAGTGAGTCTCCTGTTCCGTGGAAGCGGGCCGCCATTTTCGCTCGGCCAGTTGCTCGGCGGCGTTCGGGCCGAGCTCCCAGTCGGTAAGTGCGGCGGCGAGCGCCGGGACGACCTTGGGATGCCGGGCCTCGCCGAGCGCCTTGGCCGCGGCGACGCGGACGTCGATCTCCTTCTCGCCGAGCGCGTTGATGAGCAGTTCGACCGTCGCATCGTCGGAGTTCCCCTTCAGCGCGTTCGCCGCGGCGACGCGGACGTGCGCCCGGTCGTCGCCGAGCGCTTTCCGGAGCGCGTCGAGCGCCCGGCCGCCGCCGACCTCGCCGAGCGCCTGTATGGCGGGAACGGTCGCCTCCCACGTCTTCGCGTTCAGTGCGCCGAGCAGCGGGCCGACGGCCTTCTGGCCGCCGATCTTGCCGAGCGCCTTGGCCGCGGCCACCCGCACGGCGGGCTCGTCCCTGCCGAGCAAGTTGACAAGCGGATCGACGGCTGTCTTGTCGCCCATCTTGCCGAGCGCAATGGCGGCGTGCCTTCGGACCGGCCAACTCCCGTCATCCAACGCCTTGACAAGCGGGGCGACGGCTTTCGCCACGGCCTTGTCGAGGCCCTTCTCGGCCCGCGCGGCGACGTTGGCCGTGACGGCTTCGCCGGCCGCCTTGATGGCCGCCTGCAAGGCGGGAAGAGCTTCTCTGGCCGCCTCGGCCGCGGTCCCGGCAAGCTTTGGATACTTCTTGCCGTTCGTCTTGCTCGAAGCTTCGTCGGCCGCCTTCTCGGAGGCGCGCGCAGCGTCCTTAGCCTTCCGGAAGGCGGACCGGGCAGCAATGTATGCCTTATCGGAAGCCTTCTCGTCGCCCGTGACTTCGCGGGCCTTCTCGGCGGCCTTGTACGCCGCCTCGACCTGGCCGGCGAGATCGGCGACGGCCGCCTGCGCCGCCGGCGCCCGGCTGCCGTCGGTCGTCCTGGCCGCACTCTCAGCCCTCTTGACCGCCTTCTCCGCGGCCTGCAGCGCGGCGGCCAGCTTCTCGGTGACTTCTCTCGCGGACCGCTCCGCGACCTTGTCGGCGATCTTGCCGAGCGCCTCGGCGGCGGCGCGGCGGACGGGCCATTCGGGATCGCTGCCCAGCGCCTTCACGAGCGGATCGATGGCGCCCTTGTCGACGATCTTCCCCAGGTTGAGCGCGGCGGCAACGCGCACGCCGTAGCCCACCTTCGACGGGTCGGTCTCGTCCTTGTCCTCGTCTTTCTTGATGAGCAGGAG
>JBDREM010000096.1:0-14204 GCA_043819695.1 Planctomycetota bacterium | reverse complement strand
GCAGGTTCGCAACGCCTCGTCCCTGAGCCCCTCCGACACAGAGACGACCGCCCCTGCGTTGCGCCAAAGCGACCTCAGAAACGGCTTCATCAACGGGTAGATGTGGCGGAACTTGCGCACTTCGGACCGCGGAACATCGCTCCCCCGGAGCGATACGACATAGGGCACGCCGCGCAATTTCTTCAGCACAAGGGCGCCCGGGCCGGAGGGCACCCCGAAGTAGACATGTACGAGATCCGGACGCTCCCTGGAGCATTGCCGCCATGCCCACCAACTGCTGCTCAGGGCGTATGAGAGCAGCTCGGCGGAGTTGCAGCTCTCGATCTTCCCCCTGAGGGCCGGGATTCTGCGTATTCGAACGCCTTCGCGTGTTTCCTCCCGCGGCGCGCCGCGGAAGCACGTTGTGCCGACCAACAGGTCGTGACCCATCCGGGCCAGTTCGCGACACGTGTGCCAGCAGGCCCGCCCGCCTCCGCCACCGACGGGCGGGAATTCATAATTGAGCACAAGGATTTTCATGGGGGCGCGCGAGGCTTTCTATTCCAATTTCCGCCTGATCACGTAGACCGGTTTGTTCTGCGACTCGTGGTATGTGCGGACCATGAGTTCCGCGAGCAGTCCGAGCATGATGCACATGGCGCTCAGAACCAGGAGCAGAACGGTGAGAAGCAGCATGGGGTTTCGAACCATCGAGGCGCCGTCGATCAGCTTGCGCACGGCCACGAACGCGCCGGAGACGCTCGCCCCCGCGAACAGGACCATCGCCATCGCGCCGAAGAAGTAGATGGGCTTCGTGCCGTAGCCCCCGAGGAACTTGACGGTGATGAGGTCAAGCACAACCTTGAGCGTGCGGATCAGGCCGTACTTCGTCACGCCGTGGACGCGGGGGCGGTGGTTCACGGCCAACTCGGCGATGCTGGCCCCGTGCCAACTGGCGATGGCCGGTATGAACCGATGCATCTCGCCGTAGAGCTTGATGTGTTTGACGACGTCTGCCCGGTACGCCTTCAGCGAGCAGCCGTAGTCGTGGATCTTCACGCCGGTCACGACGCCGATGAGCCAGTTGGCCATCTTGCTCGGAATCTTGCGCGTAAACGTCTTGTCTTTGCGGTTCTTCCGCCAGCCGGAGACGATGTCGTAACCCTCGTCGAGCTTTTCGAGCAGCCGCGGAATGTCGGCGGGATCGTTCTGAAGGTCGCCGTCCATCGGCACGATCACTTCGCCGCGGGCGTGATCGAAGCCGGCGGCCATTGCCGCCGTCTGGCCGAAATTGCGGCGAAATTGGATTGCGCAGACGTGTTCGTCTTCGGACTGTATGGCCTCGAGCTTCTCGAACGTGGTATCGGTCGAGCCGTCGTCCACGTAGATGACCTCGTAGGAGTGGCCGAGCTTCGACATCGTCTCCGTGATCTCGGCGTGGAGCTGATCGATGCTCTCTTCTTCGTCCATGAGGGGGACCACAATGCTGGCATATACGGGGCGCCCGGCGGCGGGTCCCTTCGGGGCATCAGACATCGGCGTGTCTCTCCTGAGAAGCGGCTCTATGCGCCGCGCCTCCTGATCATTCGTGACCGACTTCTTCGAAACGCCTCTCGACCAAGGGATATTCGGGCGGCGGGTCCGGGGGACGTTCGATGCGCGCCCTGTGCCAGGCCATCAGCAAGGCGAGCCCCCAGATCTCGAACCCGTACGACCGGCGCCCGGAAAGATGCGCGTCGAGCGCCGCCTGAACACGCGAAGGCTCCAAGACCCCGGTCCGCTCGACCGAGGCGGGCGAAAGAAGATCCTGGACGACGTCCCGAAGCGGCCCCCGAATCCACCTGTGGGTCGGGATGCTGAACCCCTGCTTCGGCTGATCGGCGACGATCCTGCCATAGAGCCTGCGAGACATGGCCCGGAGAAGAGTCTTGAGTTCATTCTTCGGGCCGATCTTCAGCCGGTCGGGAAGCCGGAGCCCCCACTCCACCAACCGATAATCGAGGTACGGCGCTCGCACTTCCACGCCGTGGGCCATGCTCATACGATCGACTTTGGCGATGATGCCGTTCGTCAGGTGCTCGGCCAAGTCCGCACGCTGGAGCCGCAAGAGCTGGTACCCCCGTTCCAACCCCATCCGTTCGGCCAGGGCGGCCATGGCTCCCCGCACAACCTCGCGCTCCGGCCCCGGCCGGATCAGCGCCGCCGCGCCATCAGGCAACCAGGATCCGTTCCAGGAAAAATGGGCCTGGCCCGTGCTCAAGCCGAAGGCGCGGAGGAACCGCCACAGCTTGTAGGTAAACGTCACCTTTTTTTCGCTGATCGGGATCCAGGACGAGCCGAAGGCGAGCATCTTGCGCAGGAACATGGGCAGCCGGCAAACGACGTTCGCGTGGAGTCTGGTCGCCCGCAGTGTCGCGAACCCGCCGAAAATGTGGTCGCCGGCATCGCCACCCAGACACACCTTGTGGGTCTTTGCCGCGGCCTCCGCCACGACCCAGACCGGCAGCAGCGAGTTGTCCCCTATGGGGTCGTCCGCGTGCTCGGCCAGCTTGAGAAAATCCTTCAGCGCGTCCGCCGTGACCATGATCCGCTCCAGCCGCACGCCCAGGCGGCCCACGATCACTTCCACGGCGCCGTATTCGCTGTACGTTTCTTCCTCGACGTCGCCGAAAAACACCGTGTCCGCGCCCCCCTGCCGCACGGCGGACTCGGCCACCAGGGGGGAATCGATCCCCCCCGATATCACGAGGCCCATCGGAACGTCGCTGCGCAAGCACATGCGAACGGAGCGGTCGAGAAGCTCCTGGCACTGCTCCATCGCCTCTTCCACGGTCTGCCCCCCGTCGGGATCGGGTTCCTCGGGCGGAGACCAGTAGGTGGCTGACCGGGAACCCTCCCGGGTGAAGACCTTCCACGTGGCGGCGGGCAGCCGCTCGATCCCATCAAACAGGGCTGCCGTGCCCGGGACGAAGTTGCGGCAAAGATACCCGCCAAGAGCTTCTGCGTTCATCGCTCTCGGAATATCCGGGATGGCCGCGAGGGGACGGACTTCAGATGCAAAGGCCACGTACTTCTGCGTCTCGAGCATGAAAAGCGGCCTCTCGCCGAACCGGTCCCGGGCCAGGAAAAGCTCCTCGCGGCGGCGGTCCGCTATCGCAAATGCAAACATTCCGATTAGCCGAGATGGCAGGTTCTCTCCCCATGCACGATAGCCGTGAAGGAGCACCTCTGTATCGGAATTCGTACGGAATGAATGGCCCTTTGCCGCCAGTTCAGCGCGGAGTTCCTCGAAGTTGTAGATTGCGCCGTCGAAGGCGGCCACCAAGGCGCCGTCTTCTGTGGCCATCGGTTGTCCGCCGCCTTCAATGTCGAGGATGCAGAGGCGGCGGTGCCCGAAGAAGAACGGGCCGTGCGCCCACCACGCCCCCTCGTCCGGGCCGCGATGGCGCAGATGATTAACAAGCTCCGGCCACCGCTCCCGGTAAGGCGGCGGGCCGTCAGGCGAGAAGATTCCGACAATCCCTGACACGTGTCTTGCCTCCGCTCAGGCGGGTGTCTTCGTGTGCCGGAACATCATCACGGCAAGGCCGCCGCGCAAACCGGCCCCGTACGTCGCTTGCATTCCTGTCGCACGCGGCCACTTGCCCGTCAAGTGAGTTATCGGAAGATCCGGAACGATCATTAGGCCGGGGCACGTGCGCTCTGGCGGGTCATTTGCCCTCCTCTCGCGTTTCCGGCTCCTCGGGCGGCGCGACTATCCGCCAATAGGTGTGTCCATGGGACACGAAGGCTTTTTCATACTTGTAGCGCTTGAAATGGTCGACCACGTCCTTCCTGTGAACGTCGGCGTAGAGGAATTCGTTCCATGGCCTCGTGACCTCGTCTTCATCGGCGTAAACGCGATGCACATACACCTTGCCGCCGGCCTTGAGCACCTGGGCAATCGCCGCGTCTGCTTTCGCGAGCAGCTTGCCAAGAGGATCCTTTGTGCCGGGGCGCCCGAGGTGAGCGGTCAGCCAGAAGCGCTCTCGGTCTGGCGCGAAGTACCACCAATACTCGCTCGTCAGGCATCCTCCGGGTCCGAAGATCATGTCCTTGGGAGAGAGCTTTGCGGCGACCTCGAGCGTCTCCTGCAATGCCAAGTTGTTCTTCTCGTCGTGCTCCGGAACATAGCTGAACAGGAGGGCCGCGGCCGCGCATATGGCGCATATCCAGGGCGTGGCAACTGCAAGAACACGGGTGAAGCGGCCCTCGCGCGGCGTCTCGCGCACAGCCGCAAAGGCCATCTGCAACAGCACGAAGTAGGCCACGATCGCGTGCCCCGCGAACCCGCCGCCCCAATAGAGCGAGAAGCCCTGGTAGAACAGGATCATAACGAGCGCGACGACAATCTGGCTTCGCCAACGGGGCCATATCCGCTTGCGCCAGACGACGAAGCGGGTGAGTAACGCCAATTGCAGCAGCGCCAGCACGCCGACGATCGGGATGCGCCACCAGTGCTCGCTCAGATACGTTCCAAGAGAAATGTGCCCGAGGACGACGCGTTTTGCCTCGTGCCCGGGCAACACGAACGGCGTAGGCCAGCTCGAGAACGAGGAGAGGAACTTGAGCGGCGTCATCAGCCAGCTCATTCTCACGAACGCAGGCCAGCCGTAATCCGGCGCCAGCAGCCAGGCCATTAACTCCGATGCGCTCGATACATCGCGGACGGTAATGGCGACATAGAGGAACGGGCCCCAAACGAGCACGCCGACGGTCACCAGATAGACACACGCAGTCTTGACTCGCGTGGCAAGCGATGAGCCGTCACGCGGCACGAACGCCGCCACGATGACAGCCGGAACGAGCAAAACGTGCAGATACTGCATGAAAGCGGCGAAAGCGTGAAAGATCGCGACCGTGAACGCCAGCCTGTAGCGCCGGCGGGGCTCGCCCCCCTCGGCGAGCAGAAAAGTGAAGTAGACCGCCAGAAGTTGGAACGCCTTGGAGGCGCCGTACGTCTCCACATCCGTCGCGTGGTGCCAGACATACGGGGTCAGGCCGAAGATGGCCGCTGCGAACGCTGCAAAAAAGCGCCGCCTGGTCAACTCCATCCCGTAGCACTTCGCGCAGATGCCGGCTGCGAACGCTGCAAAAAAGCGCCGCCTGGTCAACCGCAGCGTCAGAGCGAACATGGTCACGACCATGACGCCGCCGAACAGAGCGTTCACGGTCTGGAGTGCGACGTGCGCCCGCCCAGGCAGCCCAACGGCTTGCCACGCGCGCCAGATCCACCGCACCATAACCCCGTAGAAAAGGTGGTCGGGCGGAAAAGTCACGGACGTTATGCCCTCGGCCATGCACGACTGCCAGGTCATGTCGGGGTTGTAGTAGCCGGAGCGGAACACTATGTACACGGCCGCGAAAACAACGAATAGCCCGGCCGCCAAGAGCCCCCGGGCCCGCTTGTCTTCCTCCGCTGCCAGGTTCGGACCCGTCATGAGCCGCCTCCACATAAGGCCTTGGATTTTCCTCAACAACCCGGAGGATTATATCACCCCGCATGCTTTCCTGCCAAGCGCTTTCCGCCCTCAGAGCGTGCGGCGCCCGCCGCGGCGGCCTTAGCTGTTGATACTCCACACGACGCCAGTTACAATAGCATTTGCGCCGGAACCGTCTGCACGCCCCATCGGATCACCAGGAGGCTCCAGTGGCTTCCCAAGACGCCAAGAGCGGGCCGCAGGCTCCAAGACGGACACGCATCGGCGGATACGAGGTCGTCGCGAAGCTCGGCCAGGGCGGGATGGGGGCCGTCTTCAAGGCCACACAGCTCTCGATCGGCCGAACGGTCGCCCTCAAGGTCCTGCCGCCCCGGCTGGCCAAGAACAACGAGTTCGCCGCTCGCTTTTTCCGCGAAGCCCGGTCCGCCGCCAAGCTCGATCACCCCAACATCGTTCAGGCCATCGATGCCGGCGAAGCCGACGGCTATCACTACTTCGCGATGGAGTTCATCGAGGGCGAATCCGTCGAGCACATGCTGAAGACACGCGGCGCGCTGCCCGAGAAACAGGTGCTCGGGATCGTTCGCGACATCGGCCGCGCCCTGGCCTACGCACACGAGGCCGGCATCATCCATCGCGACATCAAGCCGGGCAACATACTCGTGACACCCGATGGTACGGCGAAGCTCGCCGACCTCGGCCTCGCCCGCGAGACCACCAGCCAGGCCACCGACCTCACACAGGCCGGGTTCGCCATCGGCACACCGGACTACATATCGCCGGAGCAGATCCGGGGCGAGACCGACCTCGACGGCCGCTCGGACATCTACTCGCTCGGCGCAACGCTCTACCACATGCTCGCCGGCGAGCCCCCGTTCGCGGGCGGGTCGGGCAACGAAGTGATGGCCAAGCACCTGGCGGACCCGATCCCCAACGCGCACAAAGTCAACCCGCAGGTGTCGATGGCGGCCGCGAGAATCGTTTGGAAAGCGATGCCCAAGACCCGAGAAAAGCGATACGCAACAGCGGCCGACATGGTGCAGGACATCGAGTCGGCGCTCGCGGGCCACGAGACCTCGGCACCGATGCAGATCCAGGGCCCGAGCCACAGGAGCGTGCGCGCAGCACGCAGGAAGCGCAGCGGGAATAAGCCTTTGCTCTTTGTCGTCGGCGGCATCGCCATCGCGGCGCTCGTGATCACACTCGTCATAGCGATGTGGCCCCCGCCCGGCCCCGGCCCGGTGCCCCCGATCGACCCGAACCCGCACGCCAAACCCGACAACGGCAACGGCAAGCCGGCTGCGTCCGACGACGCCAAGCTGCTCAGCGCCCTGCGCGAGTGGGCGAAGCTTAACCCCGACGACCTCCCCGAGGCCATCAGGAAATACAAGGTCGCCGTGCGCCGCATGACCGACGCCGAGGTCATTGCCAAGGCGAACGCCGATCTCGCCGCCCTCCGGAAAGAACTCGCGCGGGCCGCCGGCGAAGCGTTCGCCGAGGTCGTCAGCTCTGCCGACAAGCTGGCCCGGGCCGGCGACTACGACGGCGCCATCGCCGCGTGCGGGAAGCTCCCGGAGCAGTTCCGCGGCATCCTTGCCGGCCGGGCCGACGCGAAGGTCGCCCAACTCAAAGAAGCCGTCGAGGCGGAGGTGTACGCCGTCCTCGAAGCCGCCCGAGCGCACTCGGAGGCCAAGGAGCCCGAGATGGGCCTCGCCCGGCTCAACGACGCGAAGGACATCAAGTACGAGCCCCTGGAGGCAGGCATTCGCCGGATGCGCGAGCGCCTGGAGAAGGAACGCGACAGCGTCGCGGCCTCTCAGGATGAGCAGGCCGTGGTCGCCGCGAGGGCCCGCATCCGCAAGCTGCTCGACAAGATCGAGGCCGCGGCCGTACGGGGCGCTCTGACCGAGGCCGGACGCCTCTCCGATGCCGCGCTCGAGGACAAGACCCTCGACGTCGTCAAGAAAGAGCTCGACACCGTCGCCGAGATCGGCCGCATCCTTGCCGAGATCGACAAGCGCGAGAAGATGAGCGTCATCGAGGCGCTCCGCAAACGAACGGGCAAGCGCATCACGCTCCGCACGACAAAGGGCGACCGCGCCGGCAAGGTCAAGCGCGTCTCCGCCGACACTGTCGTTCTCGACAAGGGCTTCGTCATCGACGGCCAGGTCCACGAGCGGCCGGACCAGGAGGTGCCGATCTCCGAACTCACCGAAGAAACACTGGCCAAACTCAAGACTCCGTGGACCGCGCGTACGCCGGCCGGGCACATCGCGACCGCGCTTCTGGCCTCCGCGAGGAATGATGCAAAGAAAATGGCGGCCGCGCTGAAAGGGGCTCAAGGCCACCCCTTCCACGCGCGATACACTGCCCGACTGGAAGCGGTCCGGGCGGCACAGAGAGAGAACGATGCCGAAGCCGCCTGGCGGGCGCTCGAACCTTACGCGGCGAAATCCCTGCTCCATCCGTCGGAAATCACGACGCTCTCGAAACTGCTCAGCTCGTTCGAGAAGGACCACGGGGAAACCCGTTTTGCGGCCTCGCAGCGCGAGGCAATTTCGCGCCTGCGTTCGCTCCTCGTCCCCGTCTACACTAAGTGGCCGTTCAGCCCGGCAGAGGCCAAGCAGAGGCAGAGGGAAACAGCGGCGGCGCTCGGCCTGCCGGTCACGAAGGAAATCGACCTCGGCGGCGGGGTGACACTGGAAATGATCCTCATACCGGCCGGCGAGTTCGTAATGAGCAGCCCTCCCGGCGAAGCCGGACGTAACAGCTCACGCGAGGGCAGCCAACACACGGTCCGAATCACACTCCCCTTTTACATGGGAAGATACGAGGTAACACAAGAGCAATGGCGCCGGCTGATGACGGCCAATCCGAGCCGGTTCAAGGGAGCAAAGAACCCCGTCGAGAGAATCTCTTGGCACGACTGCCAAGAATTCATCTCGCGTTTGAATGAGCTGCACAAGTCTGGGTTCCGGCTACCTACAGAAGCGGAATGGGAATACGCGTGCCGAGCTGGCACGCCCACGCCGTTCCACTTCGGCGAGACAATCTTGACCGACCAAGCGAACTACATCGGCACAATAGTCTACGGTGCAGGCAAGAAGGGGCTTGACAGAAAAAAGACAATTCCAGTGGGAAGTTTCAGTCCGAACGCTTTTGGCCTGTGCGACATGCACGGGAATGTGTATGACTGGTGCTCGGACTGGCACGGCCCGTACGACGCGAAGCCGCAGACCGACCCGCGGGGGCCGGCCGCCGGCTCACATCGCATTCTTCGCGGCGGCTCCTGGTTCAGCAACCCTGCTTACCTGCGCTCCGCCTTTCGCTGGAACACCACGCCGACGGCAAAGCTCGACTACTGCGGGCTCCGCGTCGTGTTGGAGTGCGCGGCAAACAAATGAGAGGTCCCGGCCCTGAGTGTCGAACGAACGACACGGGCGCCAATTTCGCGCCCGGCAACAGAGCGGCCGTCCATCACCGATGCAAGACCGTACGTTCGGGGGAGCGTCGGCGCCGGCCAGACGTGCTAATCGGTTCGAGCAGAGGAATGCCAACCTGAATGGATTGCCTGTGACCACTACTGTAGCCGTCGTGATTCATGCCGGCGTCCACTTCACCGCATCGGCCACCACGTAGCTGGTCGTCCCGTCCGTCCGAATCGTCACGCTCTCCGATCCCAAGGCGTCGAACGCATAAGTTCCGAGCGACACCCACTGGCCGCCCGTCCCGACCATGTCGACCGATACCGTGGCCGTCACGCCCGCGTGCAACACGTCCACCGGCACGCCGTTCGCGATATGCGATGGATTCGTCGAGTAGCAGTACCACATGAACACTTCGTAGGCGCCGGCCGCAGTCAGCGACGGCGTGAACTCCACGCTCTTCGTCCCCTTCCCCGTGTTCCCGTCGTGCCAGTAGCCGCCGTCGTAGGACGACGGCAGATACGTCGTGCTCGTCCCCGCAACCCACGCTGCCGTCCGCACGACGCCCGGCGTCCCGTCCGCGCTGTCGAGAATCACCTCGGTCGCCGGCTGCGATGCCGCCAGCGTCCACTTCGCCGCGTCCGCCGCCACGTAGCTGGTCGTCCCGTCCGTCCGAATCGTCACGCTCTCCGATCCCAAGGCGTCGAACGCATACGTCCCGAGCGAGACCCACTGGCCGCCCGTCCCGAGCATGTCGACCGATACCGTGCTCGTCACGCCCGCGTGCAACACGTCCACCGGCACGCCGTTCGCAATATGCGATGGATTCGTCGAGTAGCAGTACCACAGGAACACCTCGTAGTTGCCCGCCGCTGTCAGCGACGGCGTGAACTCCACGCTCTTCGTCCCCTTCCCCGTGTTACCGTCGTGCCAGTAGCCGCCGCCGTAGGACGACGGCAGATACGTCGTGCTCGTCCCCGTAACCCACGCTCCCGTCCGCACGACGCCCGGCGTCCCCGTTACGCTGTCCAGGATCACCTCCGTCGCTGATGCCGTCACCGTAACCGCCAGGGCGGCGGTGTCGTCCGGCGTCGCTCCCACCGTCGCGTCGTCAACCTCGACCGTCACGTCCAGAACAGGGTTCGTCTCGTAGTCGAGGATCACGCCCGCCTGCAGGTACAGTTCGTCGCCGTCGATCTCGAACAGCGCGGCGTCGTCCCCGGACAGGGACAAGTCATTGGTGCCCAGCCCGTCGTCCGTCACCACGATGTCGGCCATCTTGATCCGGCTCGTCGTGTCCGTGTCCTCGGGCAGCGAGGGCACGATGTTATCGAGCGACACGCTCGGCGGATCGTTCACGTCGTTGACCGTGACGTGGAACGTGTCTTCGTCCCAGAGCCCCTCGGGATCGGTTACCCTGATAGTCACGTCACTGGTCCCGTGCCAGTCCGCGACCGGATAGATATCGACGTAGCGGCTGGCGTCTATGCTCACGCCGCAGTCTGGATTGGTATTGCCGACAATACTGAAGGACAGGCCGCTGTCAGAGGTCTCCGCGTCCGACGCATATGCCCAGAGGTCTATCGCATTGTCCAGGCTGGTATCCTCGTCAAGGGTCCTGTCGGGGAGCCCGGCTATCACGGGCGCCGTGTTGACGACATCGGAGGCCAACGCCTTGATCCCGAAGTTGGCAGTGCTGTCCCACGTGGTCAGATCCGTCCACGAACTCCCGTCGAAGCTGTAGTAGCTTTCACCCGCGCTGGCGGTGCTGGCGGAGCTGTAGCCGGGGTACGCGTAGTCGACGGACATCGGATACGTTCCGCCGTTGGTGATATTGAGATAGACGTAAAAACTGTCGCTGGCCGTCAAAGGGACCGCGGCCGGCAGGTCTATTGTGTGATAGCCGGCGTAGGTAATCGTTCCGGTGGTCGAGACCAGCAGGTCGGAGAGACTGCCGCCGGAGAATGTATCGTAGACTCGAACGTCGTAGCTTGCGCCGTCCGCCTGGGTCCAGAAGCCAACAGCGAGGAGATCTTCGTCTACAGCGGGCGTGAAGGCGTTGAACGCGTAAGGCGAGTTGAGGCTGTCGACATTGCCGAAGTCGTCGTAGTAATACACGTCACTGAAGGTCTCCGGCGGCACCGCATCGGAGAACGAAACAGCCGAGTTGGCGCCCTTTGAGTCCCGGTAGGCGATCCAGAAATAGCCGCCGTCGCCCCAACTGGTTCCCCAACTGTTCTTGATCAGCCAGGCGCCGTCCTGTGGCGCGGCCGTTTCCTTAGCGTCGTCCCAGCCGACGATGGTGACGGCGTGGTTGGCGTCCAGCTTCCCGGAGTAGTAGTAGGTTTGGTCGCTCGAGTTATAGTACGCGGCGTCCATGTACATCGACGTGTACAGGGCCCCGTAAGTCATGAGGGCGTCCTTGATCTCGTCGTCAGTGTCGAACCAGAGCGCTTCGCGGACATAGTACTGCGGCGGCCCGCCGGGCGACGGCCGATCATCCCAGTCGTGGTAGGGATCGTCCGCTTCATCGACCGGTCCCGACCCGCGGCTGAGGTAAGCTTCGCTGATGTATGAATTGCCGCCGTCGCACGGTTCCCAGTCGAAGCCGTGGTAGTTCTTCAGGTGGTTCTCGGACAGGTCCCTCGTGGGCCCGCCTGCGAGCAGGATCGAGCTCTCCAGTGACCCGTAGGTGGCGAACGTCCAGCACGATCCGCAGTCGCCCTGATTCTTGACAGAAGTGACGTAACCGCCGGTTCGCAAATCAAAACTCGACGGCGCCGCGAGCAGGGCGAGGGCTTCGAACTCCGCCGCGGCCGACTCCTGCGTCGTAACTTCGGCAAACAACCCGATGTGCGCGACAGGATTGGCTTGGATCTCCAGAACCGATGCCGAAAGCAATAACCTGGGCTCAAGCTGCTCGAACAGGATCGTGTGGTTGTCTTCGCAATGCAAGTTCTTCATTACTACTGTCGTCCCTTTTTTCAATGTGTTCACAGCGCGCTCGGAGCGGACAACGTGCGGTCCGTCAGACTCGACGCAGTGCCGCCGGGCCCGACCGCTGCGGCTGTCGATGCACGACTTCCGCGCCGGACCGCTCTGCTGCCTCCCCGGAACCCGACCTCTACAGAAATTTTAACCCAATCCGTGCGCAACTGCAAGCCGAACACCTCCTCGGGCGCTGCGAAAGCGCGCAACCGCAGCGGCGGCCAGAGCGCCGACACACGCCATCTGCGTGCCGGAGCAAGGCACCGACGCGCACAGCCTGCGGTGCAACATTACATTAGTTGCCTCATGCAGCAACGGGTGCCTCATGCTGCCTCATGCAGATTGAAAACAGCAAATTCCGTGCCGCGCGGGGGCTCACAGGCCGAAAAAATCATAAAGGTCCCTACGTTAAGGCTTTATGTGTATTCATCAGCAAGGCCGCTGGAGAGGCGAGCGTGGAGAAAATGCGACCAAACTGGCCCGCGCAGCTCATGCGTCGACTGTTTCCCCTTGTTTTGCCGTGACTTATGCCATGTTGCCTCGTTGCAACACTGCGTTGCATTCTGGCACACCGTGCCCCGCAAGAGCCCCTTGTTGTGAGCGGTTACTGCGATCTTCAGCTTGGAGCGTGTTTCCCGACCCGCCATGACCGAGACACCTGGTGGCGGCAAGTGGTATATGGTCGAGTGAGGTGGACGCCCACCTTGTAACAAAAAGCCTACGCCCACCCGTGAGCGCCCTACGGAAGACGTAGGCGGCGCGGTAAGCCACGCGAGCATCGAGCCTTACGCGCGTCGGCACGGCGGGAGTCCCGATCGGCGCAACGAAAAACTGTGAGACCTCGCGGCGAGCGGCGATCGAAATGCGCGGCGTTGCCGGAAGTCCTAAGACCGTTGCGGCATGTGGCCCGGTACCTGCCCCGCCGCGCCCGAAGCTGTGTAACCACTTATACTGACGCACGTTGCAGTGTCCCCCCCCGGTCCGTCTTCCCGCCCCGCGCCCGTTCGCCGTCGTCCGTTCACGGGCGGATCGGAAGATTTCTTGCGATTAGGTGCGCCGCCCGGCACGTGATTTGCATTCGTCCGAATGTGGCACCCGGGCGGAGATGTCGCGGCTACCGCGCCAAGCCCCGCTCGCAACACGGACAGATTGGACGGGCTCTTGATGTTCATGGATGTGAGCCAACTGGTCAAGCCTTTCCGGTTCGCAAGCGCCGAGCGCAGCCGGCTTCTTTCGTACATTCAAATCCTGATCGCGCTCGTGTTCCTGGTCGGCGTGGCGGCGATGTCGGCCTCGGCGGTGCGGTCCGCACGGTCGAGCGCCGCGAATGACCTGGTGACCCGCGGCGGGATTGTGACATCGATAGTTTCGCGCGCGGCCGCGCGGGCGCTGGATCACGCCGACCCAGCCGACGCGAACGCCACTCTCGAAAAGGTCATCTATGACATCCGTGCGGAGGAGGGGCTCGAGTTCGCCTTCATTGTCGATCGGGGCAGGCGAGCTCTTGCGCACTCGGACACGTCACTTCTCGGCAAGGTTCTCGACATCGCCCTCGAGCCCGCCGAAGAGGCCGAGGCAAGACAGGCATGGGCCGACGACGGATTCTACTACGTCACCCGGCCGGCCGATCCATCAAGAGACCATGCTGCCTGCGGCGGGATGGTCCACGAATTTGTCCGCCCCGTCCGGCTGGGCGCACGTGCGAAGGAGAAGTATCTGGGGGACCTGGAGCTGCACCTCGGTTTCACCCTGCCCGGCTGGGGTTCCTTCACCCAGTCGAGTGCGAAGAAAATCGTGCCCGGCCTCGCCGTCGCGTTCCTCCTGCTCATCATCGGCAACTACGTGGCCGGGGTGTTGATCCGGCCGCTGAGCACGCTGAAGAGGGAGACGGCCACGGCGGCGAAGGCGACGGATGACTGGCAGCTCGAGGTGGACGCGAAGGGCGACATTGCGGACATCGCCCGCAACTGGAACGACATGGTGGGGAACTTTCGTTCGTCGTACGAGTCGATGGTCGAAGCGCGGCGCGAGCTCGAGGTGCGCAACCGCGTGATGCTCTACGAGAAGAAACGGACGGAATCGGTCCTCGACAGCCTGTCCGACGGCGTACTGGTCACCGATAGCTACGGGAAGATTTCTTTCATCAACCGCGAGTGTGAGAACACGCTCGGGCTGAGCCGCGAGGAGACGATCGGCCGCTCTCCGGCCGACGTGATCGGTGATGAGAGCATCGCCAAGTTCATCGCCGGGGCGCTGCCGCCGGTGAACGGCGCCGGGCGAGGCCATGGCGCGGCGGCGGCGCCGCGGAGCGCGGCGGCGGCGCCGCGGAGCG
>JBDREM010000095.1:0-2917 GCA_043819695.1 Planctomycetota bacterium | reverse complement strand
TATTCTGGCGATCGGCTTATCGGGCTTCCTGCTAAAGGCGGGGAAGCGGGCTAGCTCAATCCTAGAGAATGTCTATGTCCTCGCGATCAGCACGACATCGGGCTACGTTGCCGGCGGCACCTGCTTCACCATGCCGGCGATTTACATCCTTTCGCTCAACGAGAACCTCGGGTTGAGCAACTTCTCGCTCTTCCTCCAGATCACGCTGGTGCCGTTCCTGGGCGCGGTTCTCGGGATAGTTTTCCTGATCCCCTTCCGCCGGTATTTCGTCAAGGAAATGCACGGCAAGCTGCCGTTCCCAGAGGCCACAGCGACGAATGAGATTCTCGTGACCGGTGCCTCGGGAAGCACAGGCCAGGCGTGGATCCTGATCTACTCCTTCGTCCTGTCCGCCGTGTATACCTTCATCGCCACGGGGCTGAAGCTCTTCAGCGACACATTCACCACGGGGACGGCCAAACTCGAAGCGGCCGGGAAGGAAGTCGTCGAGACGCTGGCGTTCCAATCGGACCTGTTTGTCACGTTGACCCACAAGGTCAAGGCCGTCTTGGCGATGGGCGCCGGTGCATACTACCTGGGACTTGGATTCATCATCGGCGTGCGGTACGCGTCAATCATCTGCGCGGGTTCTTTCCTGTCCTGTTTCGCTATCATACCCGTGCTCGCCCAACTCGACCTGGATGATCTACAGAAACTAAACTCGGCCTGTGTTGCTCATAACGGGCCGGAAGAAGAGACGCCACGGTTCCATATGCCGATGACGCTGACCGCAACGCTGGACGAGTTCGGCGTGCGGCCGTCGGAGGATTTGCCGGCTGAGGTCCAGGCCTACTACGAGGAATTGCGCGAGGTCTTCTCGCGGTACAACATCACGCTCCTGGAAGAGGCGAAGATTGCCACCAAGAAGTTCGGTCGGCAATGGGAGATTACAAGCGGTGAACAGGTCTATGTGCTCACGCTGCTCACGGTGGTCGACACAGGTGAGACGTCTGTGGCCGACATCGCCGTGCGCGAGGGCCGGGCGAAGGTGCCGATGTTCTCCATCGCCACGACCTTCGGCGCCAAACTGAACGAGTTCGACCAAAGGGCCAAGCTTCGCAAGCAGATCGGCAACGAGTTCGCCCAAAACGAGCATCCGCTCGAGAAGGAAGCCGTCAAGGTCACCGTGAAGAAAGCGGGCAGCTTGTGGCACCTCAAGGACAAGCATCAGACCTACGTGCTTCGGGCGGTCCCCGACGCAAACCAAATCGCCGTCTACGCCCGGGAAGCCAGCGCGGACGACATCTTCGGAAAGATTCCGAAGAACATCGGGATCGGCGCTATCTTTACGGCCGGCCTCTTGTCCATCTTGAAAATGGGTAGCGTCATCGTGACCGCGTTGCGCAAGGCGCTCGGCAGCCTCTTCAGCAGAAAGGACGGCGCGGCGCCCAACCTGTTGCGAACCGACGAGGACATCAGCTATCCCGCGATGATGGTCATGGGTTTCCTGACGATCGTCGCCATGGCGCTGTTCTTCCGCTACGTTGTTCTGGCCGATATGGCAAACGCCACTTGGCTGACGTTTGTCTCTGTTGTACTTGCGTTGGTCATCGCATTCCTGTTCATCACGGTGTCTGCCTGGGCGATCGCGATGATCTCCGTGACGCCGATTTCCGGTATGACGGTCACCACGATCATCATTACGGCGGTCTTGTTGTCCTTGGCCGGCCTCCCAAATGGTGACGGTGGAATGCTGGCGACCTTGCTAGTCGGCGGCGTAGTGGCCACGGCCTTGTCGATGGCGGGTGGTCTGATTACGAACTTCAAGCTCGGTTACTGGCTGGGAGCCAGTCCTAAGAAGATCGCCTGGTGCGCCCTCGCCGGCGCAGTCGTCTCCGCGGTGTGCGTCTGTGGCACGATCATGGTGCTGAACTACCAGCCGGGATACTCCGGCGAAGGCGCCTTGCCCGCACCCCAGGCAAACATGATGGCCAGCGCGTTAGAAAGCTTCCTGGGTACCGGAGAGGTGCCCTGGCTGCTGTACGGGGTCGGCGTCGTGATCGCGCTGCTGATCGAGTTGATCGGCATCTCGGCGCTGGCCTTCGGGCTGGGAATGTACTTGCCCATGTACATCAACACCCCGATCCTGATAGGCGCTGTTGTCGCCACGCTGGTCAAGAAGAGTTCCACGGACGACAAGCTCTCCAAGGCCCGCAGCAACAAGGGAATCTTGATCGCCTCGGGCTTGATTGCAGGCGGGGCGATCATGGAAGTCCTCGTCAATTTTACGGCGGCATTTGACGACTTGCTTCTCGGCGCCAAGACCTGGGTGGGTAGCAGTGAGGAGATTGTCGGCAAGATCATGCCGTTCCTGGATTGCAGCGGCCGGATGATCGATGGCGGCGTGGAGCCGGAAGCGCTGGCCCGCATCGAGAACTGGCTCGGGCTGGTTTTGTTCCTCGGGCTGTGCGTGTTCGTGTACTTCGACTGCCGCCGTGCGAAGCCGGAACTCGGCGAGGGTGGCGAGCTAGGCTGATCGAAAAGCCCGACTGAACCGACCCGCTGGCGGCCGATGCTCTCTGGCTCCCCGAGGTCTTAGCTATCCGAGGCGGAGCCGACCCAGTGGTCGTCGCGCCCTCACAGTCATTGGCCTTCGTTGCACCGGGATCACACCGGCGCCCCATTCTGTTTTGATAATGGCACCGTGCCGCGACTCATCCTCACCGGAGTCGAGGCGTTGTGTGGAGGAGTAGCAGGATGAGAGAAGCTGTAGCCGCAATAATCTGTTGCTGGATTGGTTCGACCTTTGCCTGGGCCGCTGACCCTGGCTCCGACGAATCGAGGTTCTGGCCTCAATGGCGCGGACCGGATGCCACGGGCGTTGCGAACCACGCCGATCCGCCTATCGAGTGGAGCAAAAACAAGAACATCCGGTGGA
>JBDREM010000094.1:0-8472 GCA_043819695.1 Planctomycetota bacterium | reverse complement strand
AGTCCCTTCAGGTGCGCGAGATCGGCATCGCCGGCGGTCCACAGGCTCAGTCCTGGGATTCTGGCAACACGGATTGCTGCTCGGACCTTCGCCATGTCCCGCGGCCCGACGGGCACGACCCACCACGACGCGCCCGCCGGTATCTTGATCGGCTTGTCCGAGGGCGTTCGGCCGATCAGTTCGTCGTCGTCGTCGGGCGTCTTCCGGACGTACACGTCGAACGCCACCTTGGAGTTGAAGGTTCTTCCTTCGGGCTCGGCCGGCTTCGATATCGGCCCCGCCTCAGCCCGGCCGCAAGCCGCCGCCGACACAATGAGCGCGGCGAGCGCTCCAAGTACGCATGTCCGCTTGTTCATGTGCGCATCTCCCTCCTCGCCTCTCTCCCCCAGGCGCCGCGAAAAGCGGTGACAGGCACGTCTCCGCTTCGCTCCGCTGGTGCCCGCTCCGAAGGTGCGCGTCACCGTTTTTCGCCCTTGCTCACGCACCGCGCGGGCCGGAAAACCGGGACTGCCGAGCTGTTGAAAAAGCCCGCCCGCTCACAGAGCGGGCCTACAAGAGACCCCAGGACGCCGCGAAATGGTCGTTCCTGTAGGCCGACTTTGTAAGTCGGCGGTTCCCTGCACCTTTTTCAACAGCCCCACTGCCGCTCGTTGGCTGTGCCGGTTTTCCCGCCTCCAGAATCAGCCGCGGAACGTATCCGCTCAGCCGTCGAGCTCGCCCTCGGCCAGGCCGGTCGGAATCGCGGCCGGGCGTTCGCAGGTGCTCTCGACGTTCACGTATGCGCCCGCGTCGGACGCGTCGTGGAACGCGTGCATCAGGTCGAGCACGTGGTAAGCGAGTGCTCCGTTCGCTCGGTGCGGGCGGCCGTTCCTGATCGCGAGTGCCATGTCGGCGACGGCGTAGCCGCGTGAGTTACCGGCGAACTCATCGGTCGGCACGTCGCGCCAGTCGGGCTCGTCGAACCGCTTGACGCGGACGGCGCCGCCGAAGCCGTTCGGGTCGGGCACTGCGAGCGAACCCTCGGTCCCGTAGATTTCGATGGGCTGGTGGCCCGTCGTCGCCCAGACGTCGAAGCTGGTCGTGATCGTGCCGATGGCGCCGCCGGCGAAGTCGAGCACGCCCGCGATGTGCGTCGGCGTGTCGACCGTGATGACCTCGCCGTTCTTCGGCTCGCTCGTGATGGTCCGCGTCGGGAAGGTGGCTCGCGTCGAGCCGCTGACGCGCCTGACCGGCCCCAGCAGGTTGACGAGCGCGGTCAGGTAGTACGGGCCCATGTCGAACATCGGGCCGCCGCCGATCTTGTAGTAGAACTCGGGGTCCGGGTGCCAGCTTTCGTGGCCGTGGCAGAGCATGAAGGCGCTCGCGCCGATGGGCTCGCCGATCACGCCGTCGTCGATCAGCTTGCGGCACGTCTGGTTGCCCGAGCCGAGGAACGTGTCGGGCGCGCCGCCGACGAGCACGCCGTTCGCCTTCGCGGTCTCGAGCAGCTTCCGGCCCTCGCCGCGGGTGATCGTGAGCGGCTTCTCGTTGTGCACGCTCTTGCCCGCCTCGACCGCGGCCTGCGCGACGCTCGCGTGCGCGATCGGGATCGTCAGGTTGACGACGATCTCGACGTCGGGGTCGGCGAGCAGCTCCTCGGTCGTATACGCCTTCGGAATCTCGAACTCGTCGGCCTTCGCCTGAGCCCGCTCCGCGATGAGGTCCGAGCAGGCGACCACGTCGAGGTACGGCGAGTTTTTCATCGTCGGGAAATACGCGCCGCAGATCGCGCCGCACCCGACGACGCCAACCTTCGTCTTGTCAGCCACCTGTCTTTTCCTTCTTGCTGTTCTCGGGTTCCCTCTCAGGCGGCTTCAGCTTGGGGATTCCCTTGCCGAGTTTTCTGAAGAGGATTTGGACTTCTTCGGACTCCTGAGGCGACATTGCCTCGCCCGCGACGCCGCCCAGAACGGCTCCGCCCGCTCCCGCGGCCACCTTTCCGGAGCCGTCGCCGCCGAGGAGGGCCCCGATCGTGGCTCCGACGACCGCTCCGACAAGCGTTCGGCCGATTTGCCCGGTCCGCCCCGAGGCGGAGCCGATCCAAAGCACGGTCCCGTCCTTGACGTCCAGCAGCTTGGCCGTCAGGCTGATCTTCTCGCCGTACCGGGGGATGTTGATGATGGCGACCGCGTCGACGTTCAGGAGGCGGCCGACCTTAAGAGCTCGTTCCGTTGCGGTCGCGCCCTCCGCCGCGCGCTTCTGCTCCGCGATCACATCCTTGATCTGGTTGCGCTCGACCACGGTGAATCCCCGCCTCACGAGCTGCATGGCGAGGAAATCGGACAACTGGTTCTTCACGGGTTCGCCTTCCACGGCGCCGACGACCTCGGCGACGGCGACCTTCCGGACCGCCTCCGCGTTGAAGTGCGCCGCCGCGTAGGACCTCACGTGTACCGAGCTGCACCCGGTCACGGTTCCCGCCAACAACACGACAACGACGAGCAACACGATCCTGTTCATAACAACCTCCCTCCGGCCGGAAAAGGTCGCTTGGCTCGACCGCCGGCTGGTTCGCCGCCTAATCGCGGCTGGCCCAAACAATACCGCGCTTCATTATCTCGAGCACCTCGGGCACCTCGAAGTCCTTCGCGACGTGGCCGAGCGAGGTGTAGAACACGCGCCCGCCGCCCCACATCCGCTTCCACACGGCCGGCATCGTGCACTGCGGAATCCAGTCGCAATGCTCGACCTTGATGTCCGTCGTCGCCAGCACCTCGTTCGACGGGTCGACGTGCATGTAGTATTGCTCTGAGTTCATCTTGAAGTCCGACAGCCCGGCGACGATCGGGTCGTCCGGCTTCGTGATGTTCACGTCGTACTCGACGATGCCGCCGGGATGCGCGACCCACTGCCCGCCGACCATGAACTGGTAGCCGGTGTTCTGGCGGAACGCGTCGGCCATGCCGCCGTGCCAGCCGGCGATTCCGACGCCGCTCCGGACCGCGGCGTTCAGCCCGCCCCACTGCTGGCCGCTGATCTCGCCCATCGTCCAGCACGGGCAGACGACGCTCAGCGACTTCATCTTCTCCTCGTCGAGGTACACGTCCATCGTGGCCGATATCTCGACCTCGAATCCTTCCTTCTCGACGACGGGCGCGATGACATCGACGCACTGCTTCGGCTCGTGGCCGTCCCATCCGCCCCAGACAAACAGCGCAGATTTCATATCCTCAATCTCCTTTGTGACGTAACGCCGGCGCCCAACGGCCCGGCCGGACGCGCGGAGGTTAGCCACGACGGGCGGGTTTGTCAAGGGTTGGGGGAACTTGAGCCGCTCCGGACGCGGCGGAGCGCGTCCCGCCCGGCGGCGATAGAAAACGCGATACGGCTGTGACCACGCGGGCCCGGCGCTCAGCGCGGGCACGACGCGAACTCGATCTTGAGAACCGCGGCGTTCCGCTTTCGCGCCTGGCGGGGCGCTATCCGGGCCTCAGCGCTTCGGCGCGTGCGCGGCGAACCTGGTCGAGGACCACGGCCGCAATGATGATCACTCCCGTGATGATCTCCTGCCGCCACGACTCCAAGTCCATCTGCGAGCAGCCGGAGCGTATTGTGGCCATGATGAGCGCGCCGACCAAGGTGCCGAGGATCGAGCCCTGCCCCCCGGCGAGGCTGCCGCCGCCGATGACGACCGCGGCAATCACGGTCAACTCGAGCCCGCCCGCCACGGTCGCGTCGCCGCCCGACAGGCGGCCGAACTGGAACACGCCGGCGAGGCCCGCGAACACGCCGCCCAGGACAAAGACCAGGAGCTTCACCTGCTCGACGGGGACGCCGCACAGGCGAGCGGTCGCTTCGTTCGAGCCGACGGCGAACGTGTGCCGGCCGAACCGTGTGTAGCGAAGCATCAGGGCGACGCCGACGGCGAGCAGCAGCATGATCCACACGCCCGGCGGCAGCAGCATCCAGCGCTGATCCTTGTCGAGGACGGCCAGCAGGTCGCTCAGCCACGTGTCCTCCTCGAGGATGATCGTCCCTCCCTCGCCGGCGATGCCTTTGGCCGTGCCGCGGACGATCAGCATCATGCCCAACGTGACGATGAACGACACGAGCCGGAGCCGGGTGATGAGGAGCCCGCTGACGAGGCCGCAGGCGGCTCCGGCGACGATCCCGCCGAACGCCGCGACCAGAGGGGAGAAGTGAAGGCTGAGGTAGGCGGCAACGGCGACCGTGCTCAACGCGACGACCGACCCGACCGACAGGTCGATGCCGCCGGAGATGATGATGAGCGTCATCCCGAGCGCCGCCGTGCCGACGATGGCCGTCTGCCGCGCGATCGTCTCGATGTTCCGCTGCGACCGGAAGCTCGGCGGCGCGATAACGGCGAACAGGCCGAAGACGAACACCAGCGCCAGGATCGGGCCGAGCCGGTTCAGCCAGACGACCCACTGCCGTCGCGCGGTCAATTCTTCGAGGCCGCTCATGCCGCCTCTCCGCCCGTCGCCGCGAGCATCAGTTCGTGCTCGGTCAGTTCCGCCGCGGGCCGCGCCTCGCCGAGGCGGCCGCGGCACATCACCGCGACCCGGTCGCACACGCCCAGCAGCTCGGCCGGGTAACTCGATATCATCAGGATCGCCTTGCCGCGCGCGGCAAGCTGGTCGATCAGCTCGTAGACCTGCGCCTTGCTCGCCACGTCGATCCCGCGCGTTGGTTCGTCGAGCAGAAACACGTCCGCGTCGTGGTGGAGCAGTCGGCCGAGCGCGACCTTCTGCTGGTTGCCGCCGGACAGCTCGCGGACGCGCTGAAACGGGCTGCGGCACCGAATGCCCAGCCGCTCGATCCACGACGCCACCGCGCGGCGCTGCCTCGATGGGATGACGGCCCCCGCCGGGCCGAACGCGGACAGCTTCGAGAGCGTCATGTTGTCGGCGACCGTCATCGCGGCCGCGAGCCCTTCGCCGCCGCGGTCCTCGCTCAACAGCCCGGCTCCCTGGCGCCAGCGCCGGCTGGGCGAAGCGGGGCCGACGAACGTGCCCAGCCGCACGCGCCCCTGCCGCACCGGGTCGAGCCCGAAGATCGTCCGGAGCAGTTCGGTGCGGCCCGCGCCCATCAGCCCCGCGATCCCGAGCACCTCGCCGCGGCTCAATGTGAACGACGCATGCTTCGGCTTGCTCTTCCCGCTCAGGCCGGTCACTTCGAGCACCGCCGCGCCGGGCGTTCGCGGCGAACGCGTGTACATCTGGCCGATCTGCCGGCCGACCATCATCCCGACCACTTCGCCGATCGTGGTTGCCGCCGTCTCGCCGGACCCGGCGACGACGCCGTCACGGAGCACGGTGAACCGGTCGGCGATCTCCCACGCCTCCTCGAGAAAGTGCGAGATGTAAACGACGGCGAGGCCGCGCTGCTTGAGCCGGCGGATCAGGCCGAACAGCCGCTGCACGTCCGCCTGCGCCAGACTGCTCGTCGGCTCGTCGAGGACAAGGACGCGGCAGCCGACGGCAATCGCCCGGGCGATCTCGACGATCTGCTTTTCCGCGATGGCGAGCCGGCCGACGACGGTCTCGGGCCGGATGTCCGGATGACCGATCTCGTCGAGCGCCCGGACGGCCGTCCCGCGCATCTCCCGGCGCCGGAGCACGCCCAGCCAAGAAGGCTCCATCCCGAGCAGGATATTCTCCTCGACCGACAGGTGCGGGACGACGGCGAGCTCCTGATAGATGACGGCGACGCCCGCGCGGCGCCCGGCGAGCGGATCGTGCGGGGCGAAGGGCTCGCCCGCCAGCCGCATCGTGCCGGCATCGGGCCGGATCGCGCCGGACAGCGCCTTGATGAGCGTGCTCTTGCCGGCGCCGTTCTCGCCGACGAGCGCGTGGACCTCGCCTGCGGGCACGGCCAGGCCGACGCCCCGGAGCGCGGCCGTCGCGCCGAAACGCTTGTGAATCCCGCGCATCTCCAGGAGCGGGCTCAGTTCTTCAGCCATTTGTCCAAGTCGGGTGAGAGCAGCTCTTTCATCTCGGGCGTGTCCATGTTCTCGCGGGTGACGACCGCGACGCCCGTGTCGACACGCTTCTTCACCTTCTTCTTCTCGAGATGCTCGACCATCGTCCGCACGCCGAGGTAGCCCATCCGCATTGGGTTCTGCACGACGAGCGCGTCGATCTCGCCCGTCCGGAGCGCGGCGACCAGCTTGACCGACGCGTCGAAGCCGACGAACTTGACCTTCCCCGCGAACTTGCTGTCTTGCAGCGCCCGGAGCATGCCGAACGTCGTCGACTCGTTCGGGCAGAAGATGCCGTCGATGGCGAGCCCGTCGCCCTTCTTGTAGCGGGCGAGCAGGCTCTCGCTCGCCTTCATTGCCGACTCCCTCGTTGCGCCGCCGTACTGCTTCGCACTTGCCACCTCGATGTTGTCCGCAGTCTCCACGGCGTCCATGAAGCCCCTCTCGCGGTTGGCCGTGCTGGCCGAGCCCTGCTGGTAGCGGAGCATGATCACCTTGCCCTTGCCGCCGAGGAGCTTGACGAGGTGCTTGCCGCCAAGCTTGCCGCCCTGCCTGTTGTCCGTCGCGACGAAGCTCACGTGCCTGTTGCTCTGCAGATCGGAGTCGATGATGACGACCGGGATGCCCGCGCGAACGGCGTTCCGGACCGGGATCCGCAGCGCCTTGTCGTCGAGCGGCGCGAGCACGATGCCGTCGACGTCGCGCGTTATGAAGTCCTCGACGACCTTGATCTGCGCCTCGCGGTCGTCCTCCTTCAGAGGGCCCTTCCAGTGAATGTCGACGCCGAGCTCGCGGCCCGCCTTGACCGCGCCGGCGTGTACGGACTTCCAGAACTCGTGCGTCGTCCCTTTCGGAATGACGGCAATCCTGTACCGCTTGCTCGCCTTGAACTTCTCGGCCGCGTCGCAGACCACAAGCCCAGCGAACAGCGCGCACACAACCAGGCCCGCCACAAACTTCCGCATCGTCTTCCTCCTTATCCCGGCGACAGGCCCCCCCACGTTCTGAACGGTATCCGGCAGAAGTATACAAGCGGGCCCGCGCCAATGCAACGCCGCGGAGGCCGGTCTAAGTGCGGTCTAAGTGCCAGGCACTTAGAGAAACTGTAACAGGTGTCGCGCACGGCAGTTACAAGCGTAGCGCGAATCGGCCCGCGTTCTTCCGGCTTGGCTCGGCGTTTGCGCTAACGATCCTTGCCGGCCTCGGGTTTCT
This sequence comes from Planctomycetota bacterium, assembly GCA_043819695.1. Taxonomy (GTDB): domain Bacteria; phylum Planctomycetota; class PUPC01; order PUPC01; family PUPC01; genus CAYLQD01. Next base: position 1,280 of record JBDREM010000094.1, on the reverse strand, counting down.
TTCCAACTGAAGTCCTCGACCAATTTTTCGTCGACGACCTCAAACGAAACATGGCCCAGGGGGACTTCGCCGGCGGAGTGCGTGTTGACGGTGAAGGCGTTAGACTGGATGCCGATGAGCTTGCCGAAAGATTCACCGGGCATTCCGCTCCATATAGTACTGCGGCTCGGCGGCGAAGCCGAGGGCCGGCCGCGCTGCGAACGTCCCCTCGCGGACGACCTCGAAGCCCATCTTCTTGTAGAGGCCGAGCGCGCGTTTGTTCGCCGCGTGCACGGTCAACATCATGATGGGCGGGCCGATCTCGTTGGTGATCTCGAGGAGCCGCGACATCAGCTCTTCGCCGGCGCCGGCGCCCTGGAAGTCGCGCCGGACGCAGATGCCGAAGCCGCCCTTCTCGTCCGTCTCGTGATGCCACCGATACCAGGCATAGCCGCCGATCTCGCCGGCGGGCGTCTCGAGCACGAGCGCGACCTCGACCGGGCTGAGCGCGTTCGCCGCGTTCTTCCGCGCGTGCTCGCGGCCGAGCGGGTGCGGCAGATAGAAACGAATGTCCTCGCGCGGGACCTGCTCGTAGAAGTCGCCCAGCTTCTCGGCGTCGTCGACCGCGAGCATGCCCATCATGTCGCGCACGCTGCCCTGCCGGTCGAAGAAGAACGAGGCCGACCCGCATTGCGGGTGCGGCTTCAGGGCGACGCCCCTCAGCGCGAGATGCCCGGTGATCTCGGCGCCGGCGATCATCGCGTCCGCCGGCCGGTCCCAGTCATCGTCCGGCCGCTCGTACGGCCACCTCATCGATTCGGCGATGTCGACAAGCTAGGCCGTGACGGCGTCGGCCTGCCCGGCGTCGTCGAGCCGCCCGCGATAATGCAGCGTGAGCCCCATGAGCAACGTCCCTGAATTTCACCGAGCCACAACCCCGGACCATTTTCGCACATATCGCAAAATGGTCCGGACCAATTTACGACATGCATGATGTTGGTCCGGCCGACGGAGCAGTCCGAAACTCAAGCGCAACGGAATTGAACATCTCTTATGCTCTTGAGTGGCTTCTTGCTCCGTTCGTAAGACTTTGACAGTCCAATAGATACGTTCCCGATTGCCCGACAATTGCCTATTCTTGGGCAATTAATTGCCTATTGCTAATTTTACTGTCCGATTTTCTACTAAAGGTTCGTAAGTCATTATGTCGATAACTCTTCCAGAGGGAGCGGCACCGACTGGAGGAGAGAACAGTGGAAAGACGGTTTGCGTTGCGCAGGGAGGAGTTGTTGGCGGAATGC
>JBDREM010000093.1:0-16733 GCA_043819695.1 Planctomycetota bacterium | reverse complement strand
TCGTCCGTTGATGACCCGAACAGGTACACGGAAGAGACATCGTATTTCCGGGCACATTGAATGATTGTCTCTTTGTCTTTCTCGGTTATCATCGTACTGTCACCTTGGTATCATCCGCTGCAACCGGCTGTTCGACTTTCTCTCCTCAAGGCTCCTTCCGCAACATGTGTTGGGCTTCCAGATGATCAAGCATCTGAAGGAGCCACAGGGACTGTGGAAGCGTGGCGCGTGGACTTTTCATACGAAGCCGGCGCGCCAGATTCTCCTTCCCTTTCTGAACTGTCGGAAGAACCTTATCACGGATGAAGTCGGGCATGCGCACAACTTCGACGCCAGCTTCCTTAAGGTCCTGAATCACGGGTGCGGCCCAAAAGGTCGCCACGTAGAGCGTTCGATAGGTACAGGGGCCCTCAAATGAGAGTGTGTCCTTGAAGTGGCCGGTCACGTGCTCCTTGATCCAATCGGCGAACTTGTTCTTGATGGAGTCTGTACTGTTCCGACCGCCGGCCAACCCTCCGGTCTCAATGTGTCGGATTTCCAGTGTCCCCTCCTTGATTCGTGCGCCGACGACGTCAGCCTCATTTCGACCGCCGGCCGGAGAGACACCCACCGGGAGGTTGGTCTGGGTGAGGAATCCGTCGAGTTGGAGCCACTCCGCAATCAACTCTTCCGTCCAAGTTCTTGGAAATGGCATCTGGGGATACCCCCAAACAGGGTTTTGATTTGCGAGACAAAATGCCATGCCGCCCACGGTGGCGCCCGCTCGGATTTCTCCATAATGCTATGAAGCTCTTTCGGGAGCATCTCGCCACTTGTCACTGACCACTAATATCTCACCTTCGTCCAGCGGTTCGACTTGGCGCTGGCCATGAACGCGTCGCAGACGGCCATCTCGACGTGGCCGGCCTGGAAGTCCGCATAGAGCGGGTTCTTGCACGGCCTGCCGCGGCGGATGTCCTTGTACGCCAGCATGCACATGTTCTTCGTGCCGACGGGATAGCCCTCGGTGTGGCCCCCGGGGTAGTGGGCGAACTGGGCGGCCTCGGGGAACATGAGCGATGCGTCCTTCACGAGCTTCTCGTTCGCCTTGTTGCGGTACCCGATCTTCAGCTCGTTCGGCCGCTCCTGGTCCCACCAGATCGACGCCTCCGAGCCGTCGATCCCGAACGTGAACCCGTTCTTGTAGCCCGCGCTGATCTGGCTCGTGGTGACCGACGCGGTCGCGCCGTTCGACAGCCGCATCATCGCCATGCAGAGGTCCTCGGTCTTGACCTTGTACTTCGCGTAGTCCCTCGGCTTGAGGCTCTTGCCGGCGAACGCCTCGATCTCGCGCTTCGGGCGGAGGCGTGTCTTGTAGACCATCATCGTCTCGCCGATGATCTCGGTCACGTGCGCGGCCATCAGCGTCTGGATCATGTCGCACCAGTGGCTGCCGATGTCGGCGAAGCAGCGGCTCATGCCCGAGTCCTTCGGGTTGATCCGCCAGTTGTAGTCGGTCGGGTGGATGAGCCAGTCCTGGATGTACGTGCCGTGCGCGTTCCAGATCGTGCCGAGCTTGCCCTTCTTGATCATCAGGCGCGCGTGCTGGATGACCGGGTTGAGGCGGTAGTTGAAGTTCATCGCGTTCACGAGGCCGCTCTTCTTTGCGATCCTGACGAGCTCCTTCGACTGCTTCGAGTCCATCGCGAGCGGCTTCTCCGAGACGCAGTGCTTGCCCGCGGCGAGGATCGCCTTGTTTATCGGGTAGTGCAGGAAGTTCGGCGTGCAGTTGTGGACCGCGACGATCTCGTCGTCCTTCAGCAGGTCCTTCCAGTTGCCGTAGGCGCGCGGGATGCCCATCACGTCGGCCTTCTTCTCCGCAAGCTCCTGGTTCGCCTCGGCGAGCGCGACGACGTCGATGTTGCCAAGCCGCCGAACCGCCTCGACGTGGGCCGGCCCGATGAACCCCGTGCCAATCACACCAACCTTGATCGTCTTCATCAGAACACCTCCCTGATAATGAGGACAGATTCTGCCAAGTGCCGTTATCTTAGGCTTGGGCGTTCGGGTGGTCAAGAACTTTACGCGCCGAAAATCCGCGAGACGGCCGGCTCCGCCGGAGCGGGGCACGCCGAGCGCCACGGGCACACCTCGTTCTTGGGTTGCCCGGGCGACTTGCTCGTCCGGGCCGCGGAGCGACAGTTGACAAGAGGGGCTTCCGGTCGGGTCGCACGGCTCCTCGGGTGCCTTCGCGGCCCCGCGACAGAACGCGAATGACATACGCGCGTAGACCGCAGAATGTTCGCCCGCGGTCTCGGTGTGACGTGCATGGGCGGTGGCCCCGCGCGCGGTGCGCGGTATGTCCGCCGTGCTCTGACGAGGAGGACGCATGCGCGCAGTGCGTGCGTCCATCGTTCGGCTCGGCCGGCGCCGTCCGCGCGAGTTGCAGCGACGGCCGCATCCTCGACCTCGCCGGGCCGATGTTCGGGGTCGACACCCGGGCGGGCGAGACGTGGGAACTGCTCCCGCGCTGAGTCGGCGGCACGCACGGGCGTGTCATTCGCCCGGCGAGCGGTCGTCCGACTACTTCCGGCCGGGCGACGCGCTCGAGTCGAGCTTCTTGAGTGCCGCCTCGAACTCCGCCTCGCGTACTCGCCGAAGGTTGCCGTCGGCGAAGAGGACGTGCCGGTATGGCGCGCCGCCGCCACCGTGAACGGGCTCCCGGTCCCAGATCATCATCGTGTTGGACGGATCGTCGAGACCCTGGAACGAGACCGGACGGCCCGCGCGGTCGAAAATGCTGTCGTAGTCGCAGACGAATCTGTCGTCCTCCAACGTCGACCCGCTGGCCGGGCAGATGAACGTCTTTCGGGTGATTCCCGGCTGGCCGAGCAACAGCTCCAATGACGCCGGCGTCCGGCCCTCGCGGGTCAACGTCCAGTGGAACGTCGCCGCGGAGAGCGCCCTCAGGTTGCCGATACACGTGATGGAGCGCCGCGGCTCGCGTGTGCCGATCCAATACGCGGTCCAAACCGCCACCGCCACAGCGACCACGACGATCGTCACGACGAGATTCTTCCAGCCCCTTCGCATCGTGCACCTCGCAGCCGGCCCCTCCGTCCGCCAGTAAATGGCGAATGGCCAACCTAATTATAGGCGCGTGATTTGGGATTCGCGAGGATCACCAGTTGATGGCGTCATCGGGCGCATCGGCGAGGGTATTGGCGTACCAGTCCGCTCCGGCCAGTTCCTCCTTCGAGAAACTCGTCAGGAGCGCGAGGCATCGTGCGCCCGCGGCCTTCGCCGCAGCGACCCCGTTCACCGCGTCTTCAACGACCAGGCAGTCCGCGGCCGGCACCCCCAGCTTCTTCGCCGCGGCGAGAAATATCTCCGGGTCCGGCTTCTTCTTCTCGACCTCGAGCCCGTTCACCGTCGCATCGAACGTCTCCGGCGAGACGCCGATCTCGCGCAGGTTCACGAGCATCTTGCTCTTGTCGGCGCTCGTCGCCAGCGCCACCTTCAGACCGCGGCCGCGGCACCTGCCGATGAACTCGTGCGCGCCGTCGAGCGGCCGGAGCCGCCCCCTCACGATCTCGGCGTAGATCTCATACAGCCGCGCCTTGTCGCGCGCCACGTTGATCGGGAAGCCGGCCTTCTCCGCCGGGCCGCTGATGTACCGGTCCTCGCCCGCGCCGATGAACGGCACGAAGTCCTCGGGCTGCATCTCGACGCCGTGCTCGGCGAACATCCGGATCGCCGCCTCGCAGATGAACTTCTCCGAGTCGACCAGCACCCCGTCCATGTCGAAAATCACGCCTTTGATCATGCGGTGCCTGTCACCTTGCATCTGATCATGCGGTGCCTGTCACCTTGCATCTGCCTGTCACCTTGCATCTGCGTAACATACTGGGGCCGAATGTGTTACGATCTCGCCTTGCATTTCGAGCCTGCCGCGCCGGCATCGTCCGGACTACCAGGCATAGGCCTCAGGCGCGGCGCCGCCGGGCCCGGGGAAGATATCGTTGAGCTTCGCCATCGTCGAGTCGTCGAGCTCTAATTCGGCCGCGCGGAGTGCGCTGCCGACCTGGTCGCAGGTGCGGGGCCCGATGACGACGGACGTGAGCGCGGGGTTGGCCAGGATCCACGCCAACGCGACGGTCGCCTCGGCCTCACCCAACGTCTTGCACAACTTGGCGAACGCGACGAGTTGGCCGCGATGCGCGTCGACGGCGCTCTGGCTCTGCGCACTTCTTGATCCGGCCTCGGGGTTGAGCGCCCGGCCGCCGAGCAACCCGCCCGCCATCGGGCTGTACGCGAGCACGCCGATCCCGAGGCTCCGCGCCGCCGGCAGCACTTCGAGCTCGGGCAGCCGGCAGAGCAGGTTGTACCTGTGCTGCTCCGAGACGAGGCCCATGAAGTGCCGCTCCTTCGCCGCCGCCTGCGCCAGCGCCAGGCACCAGCCGGGGAAGTTGCTCGAGCCGACGTAGCCGATCTTACCCTGGGACACGAGCACCTCGAACGCTTCCCAAAGCTCCTCCCACAGCGCGTCGCGGTCGACGTGGTGCATCTGGTAGAGCTCGATGTGGTCGGTCTGGAGCCTGCGGAGCGAGCCGTCGACGTGCCGCCGGATGATGTACTTCGAGAGGCCGGGTTCGTCGTTCGGCCCGTCGAGCGGGTCGCGCATCGGCTGAGAGACCTTCGTCGCAAGCACGACCTTCTCGCGCCGTTCGCCGCCCTGAGCGAACCAGCGGCCGATGAATTTCTCCGTCCGGCCGCAATTGACGAAGTCAGGATAGTGGTTGGCCGTGTCGAAGAAGTTGATGCCGGCATCGAGGGCGGCGTCCATTATGCGGAACGCTTCCTTCTCGTCGGTCACCGTGCCGAAGTTGACCGTGCCCAGGCACAGCCGGCTGACCTTCAGCCCGGAACGCCCCAAGCGAATGTATTTCATCTTCTCAATTCCCAGTCTTGCTCTTACTCTTAATCTTACTCTTGCTCTTACTCTTACTTCCTCATTTCCACTCGAGCAGTATGCCGGTGAGCCGGCCGGGCGTGTTGTAGATCATGTCGAACGCCTTCTGAGCGTCGGTGTAAGGCATGCGGTGCGAGATGATGTGGTCGATGTCGAGCGACCCCATGTCCATCAGCCGCCACGAGTGGAGCACGCGCGCGCCCTCGAGCGTCCACGGGAAGTACGCCGCGGAGACCCGGTTGTGGAACTTCGGCAGGTTGAAGTTCGCTCCCTTGCACCACGCGAGGATGACGTACTTGCCGCGGTAGCGGATGGCGTCGACGGACGCGTCGATCACGTCGTAGTTGCCGGTCGAGTCGGCGATGATGTCGGCGCCGTCGGGCCAGATGGAGCGAACGGCCTCGGCCATGTCCTCCTTGGCGCAGTTGATGGTGTGATCCATGCCGCCTTCCTTCGCCATGCGGAGCCGGTTCTCGTGGATGTCGGCGACGGCGACCTCGGCTCCGCGCAGTTTGAAGTGCAGAGCGGCGAAGTGGCCGATGAGGCCCTGGCCGATCACGAACGCCTTGTCGCCGACGTTCGGCTCCGCGAGGCTGACGCCCATGCACGAGACGGCCGAGACGCCGCCGAACGCGGCGCGGGCCGACGACAGGCCCCCGGGCACCTTGACGACGTACTGATCGGGCCCGAGCAGGTCGCGGGTCCCCGGGTCGACGTGGCAGATGGCCGGGCTCATGTGTCCGCCGCAGCCCTGGCGCACGCCGACGGGCGGCGACGGCGCGAAATATGAAACGCGCTCGCCGACCTTGTGCGAGGCCGCCGCCTTCTCGCTGGTCTCGACCACCCGGCCGACCGGCGCGTAGCCCATGATGTACGGCGAGTTCTCTTTCGTGTGAGCGGCGAGCGCGTAGGATTCGGTGCCCGCGCTGATCGCCGACGCCTCGAGCTCGACGCGGACGTCCCACTCGCCCATCGGGCCAAGCTCGACCTCGCGAATCTCCACCTTCTTCTGGTCCACCGCCACGATCGCTTTCGCCAACACGCTGGGGCCTCCTGACATCGGCCACGCCGAGACAGCCGGGCGCCGGAGCGGCGCCGCGTCAACGGCGCATAGCCTAATCATCCGGCCGCTGCAATGCCAGCAGAATTCCGAGGCCCGGCCGCGGCGGCCGGCGAGCGCACGCTGGCCGCTCTCATCGACCCGCGAAGCAGCCGGCGGCTTTTTGAATGGAAGTGCGCGGCCTGAACGGATAACCTATGCGGCAAATCGAAGCGCCCGTTCAGCACAGGAGATGACCGTGACCCCGCGCGAGGTTGTTCAGGCCGCGTTCCGGTTCGAAGAAGTCGCCCCCGTTCCCTATTGGATTCCCGTTGACGGGACGGTCTCCGAGAGGCTGGACGAATGGTACGGCGGCGCTGCTGAGTGGCGCGATCGGCTCGTGTCGTACATCACCGGCCGGCACTGCGTCGGCGGCGGCGGGGCCGAGAACATAGGCGAGAATCTCGTCCGCGACCCGTTCGGCTACGTCTATCGCACCGGGCAGCTCATGCACCTCGAGCGGCCGGCGCTCGAGAAGCCGAGCCTCGACGGCTACGTCTGGCCCGAGGCCGAAAGCCTCGCCGACTGGAACACGGTCGCCAAGAACTACGCCGCGACGCCGGCCTACCGCCTGTGCGGGATGAGCTTCGGCTTCTTCGAGCGGGCGTCGTTCATCCGCGGCGTCGAGGAACTGCTCATCGATATGATCGAGCGGCCGCAGTTCGTGCACGACCTGATGGACGGCTATCTCGACGTACGGCTGAAGCTCATCGATCTCATCATCGACCGCGTGCCGGTCGAGGCGATCTTCGACGGCGGCGACGACTGCGACCAGCGCGGCCCGATGATGGGCCTCGAGCGGTGGCGCGAGTTCATCGGGCCGCGGCTCGTCCGCGTCGTCGAGCACGTCCACGGCCGCGGCCTTCCGGTCGTTGCGCACATGTGCGGCAACCTGCGGCCGCTGATCGACGACCTGCTCGCGATGGGGCTCGACGGGCTCGAATCGCTCCAGGCCGAGGCGATGGACGTCTACGAGCTGAAACAGAAGGTCGCCGGGCGGATGTGGCTCATCGGCGGGATGGGGGTGCAATCGACGCTGCCGTTCGGCACGCCCGACGAAGTGCGGGCGGAGACGAAGAAGCTGATCAGGGAGATGGGGCGGGGCGGCGGCTACGTCCTCGGCCCGGCGAAGCCGCTGATGGAAGACGTGCCCGTCGAAAACGCCGCCGCCTTCATCGAGACGGCGCTGGAGCAGTGACGCCTCTTGCTGCGAAGGGGCCCGACGCGAAACCCCTGCCACGGGATCTCTCCAAGTCCCCTGTAGCGCACGTGAATATTTCGACGCATATGCGTCGAAATATTCACGCGGTGTGTGCCGTTCGGATCTCTGCGGCGGTGCTCGGATTCGGCCCCTACCGCTTGCTCAGCTCTTCATACACTTCGTTGTAGTAGAGGATGCTGTCGACGGGCGTGTTGGGCGGGATGTGGTTGCCGACGGCCATGAAGAAGCCGGGGCAGCCCTTGCCGATGTCCATGCACCGCTCGACCTCGGCGCGAATCTCAGCCCGGCTGCCCAGCAGCAGGATGCGGGTGTCTGCGTTGCCGACGAAGCTGTGCGTCTTGCCGTACTTCTCGGCGATGCAGGCCATGTCCGTCATCGGCTCCATCACGAAGCCGGTGACGCCCGCTTCGACGAGGTCGTCGATGAACTCGGTATAGTCGCCGTCGGACGTGAACATGATCTTCTTCCCGCTCTCGCGGATGGGCGCGAAGTATCTCTTGAAGTTCGGGAAGACGAACTTGCGGTACCAGTCTGGATGGATAAACGGGCCTGCGGTCCAGACCATGTCGTCGTGGATCATGACGAGCGGCACGTCGGCGTCGGCGAGCGCGTTCATGTATTGCTGGAACCATTCGCAGTAGCGGTTGGTCATCTCGCCGAACTTTTTCTGATCGACGCCGGCGGCGAGCAGGAGCATGTCCCAGCCGAGCATGTCGATGAGGCCCGAGATGCAGGTCGTGTATGTCCCGACCATGTGGACGCCATCGGGCCAGGACTCGCACTGCGACTTGTAGCTCTTCTGGAACTTCTTGACGAGTTCGGCGTGGTCGAGCTTGTCGAACTCCTCGCGCGGATCGAACTCGAGCACCTCCTCGGGCGTCTCGAACGGGCAGGTGCCGATCTCGCGGTAGTCGACTCCGCCGGCGGCGTAGACGGCGTGGCCCATGTCGGTCTTCCATTTGCCGAACGCCTCGGAGCCGACGCTCGTGCACCAGAAGAAGTCGTAGTTCCAGATGCGCCAGAGCTCGCGCGCGGCTTCCGACTTCACCTCGCCCGGGCTGTCGATCGTCACGTCAATCCCGGTGATAGCCGCGAGCGCCTCCCAGTGGCGCTCGAGCGAATACTCGGTGCGTGGGACGCGCTTCGGCATTTCGAGGTTGATGGCCGCCCAGCCGTCTTCATAAGACATGATCCGGTTCTCCGATCACCGAGGGTGAACTGGCGAATGATCAATGACGAATGACGAATGACGAATCAATGTCCGAACGCTCAAATAACGAAACAGGCGCGCCAACGGCGCGGCTGCCTCGTTCGTCCGTCAGGCGGACCATGGACATTCTTTTCTGATCATTCGGATCTCGTCATTGATTCGTCATTCGGACTTCGTTATTCGTCATTACTGCTATGCGTACTTCGCCTTGAGCGCGTTGCCGAGCTTGGCGCTCTTGTTGGCAAGGTCGATGATCTGGATCGGGCGCCGCGCCCATTCGCCCGTGATGATGAGGTTCGTGCCCTTGACGAGGTGGTCGGCGACGTTCTGGTAGAACTTCCAGCCCTCGCCCGGGGGCGAGCCGCCGGTTTCTTCCTTCGGCCCGCTCTTCGTTTGTTTGATGAGCTTGTAGCTGCCGCCGTTCATCACATACGTGCCCTTCGTGCCGGTGATCTCGAGCCTGCCGCGGTCGCCCTTCGGGAGCGAATCGATGGAGGACATGTGGAGCGAGAGCCACTGGCCGCTGTTGAACCGCACGATGGTGAGCGCGTCGTCCTCGTTCGTGTCGTTCTTCCAGACGCACTTCGGCGCCCAGAACCCTGCCTTGGCGAAGCCGGAGACTTCGACGATCTCGGAGTCGATGAGCTGCAGCGCATATTCGAGGAAATGAACGCCCCAGTCGTAGAGGATGCCGCCGGAGATCGACTTGCTCGAGCGCCACCACGGGCGGGGCTTGCCGTAGCCGCCGCCGTGCGCCTCGATCCGGATCACGTCGCCGACCACTTTCTTCTTCAGGATCTTGTCGACCGCCTGCAAAATGCAGCCGTCCCAGTGGCGGTTGTGGTACGTCGAGATGACGACCTTGTTCTTCTTCGCCGCCGCGATCATCCTGTCGCACTCGATCGTCGTGATCGCGAGCGGCTTCTCGCAGACGACGTGCCGCCCGGCATTGAGGCACTGAAGCGCGAGCTTCGCGTGGGTGTTGTGCGGCGTGATGATCGCGACCAGATTGACGTCCGACTTCGTCAGCATCTTCGCCGCGGAGTCATACGTCTCGATCCCGGGGAAGTCCTTCCGGGCAACCTCGAGCCGCGACTCGTCGATCTCCGCGACCGCGACGGCCGTCATCCCCGCCCGCTGCATCTCGTTGATGTGCGCGCGGCCCATGTTGAACGCGCCGCCGTAACCGATCACGCCCACCTTGATGTCCTTCGCCCGCTTGAACTTCTTCACGTCAGATTCCTTTGAACGATGTATGCACGCCATCCGCGCGGCATCCGAACCGGACGGTGCCGAGATGATAAGGAGCCCGCCCGCCCGTGCAACCTTTTTTCTGCGACAAAGAATTGACCACGGAGGGCACGGAGGCACGGAGAACAGGAAAAGCAGCGAGACGGAAACGTTGTCCCAACGGCGAAAGCAACTCGGCTGCTTTCGCCGTCGGGACAGGTCGTCGCTTGTTTCTCTCCGTGTCTCCGTGAATTGCGGTCAGTGCCTTGCCGCTTCTCTCTGTGTCTCAGTGAATTCCGCGGCCAGTGCCTTGCCGTTTCTCTCCGTGTCTCCGTGTCCTCTGTGGTCTGTTTTGCTCTGTTCCGTTCAGAGGACGAATCTCTTGAGACCCTTCGTGAGGACGGCCACGTTGAAGTTGATGAGCAGCCCGACCCTCGCCTTCGTGAGCTTCATGTACGTGAGCAGTGGTGCCTCGTGAATTGGCGTCAGTCCCGACACGGCCTTGATCTCCACGACCACCTTCTTCTCGACGAAGACATCCAGCCGCAGAGAGTCGCCGACTCTCTCGCCCTTGTAGACCAGCGGCAGTTCGACCTGGTTCTCGCACGCGATGCCGCGCAGAGCGAACTCGTGACGAAGACTTCTCTCGTAGATGTCCTCGTACAGCCCCGGCCCCCAGTGCTTGTGGACCTCGATGGCCGCCCCGATGATCCGCTCAGTCAGCTTCTCGTCGATCATCTTTGCCTCCCTTCAGAAATCAGAAACATGACCACGGAGAGCACGGAGACACGGAGAGAACCAAAGAGCGACAACTTCTCTGGTTCTCTCCTCTGTGCCGTTCTCCGTTTCTCCGTGCTCTCCGTGGTCAATAGTCGTTCTTTGTGTCTTCCGCGGTTACCCCCCGTACAGCCGGCCTTCGTCGACCATGGCGAGGTAATTGTCGAGCGGAATGTAGTTGGCGACGCTGTTGCCGGTGCCGAGGCAATACCCGCCGCCGTCCTGGCAGATGTCGAGCGTTTCACGGACGCGCTTCCGAATGGCCGCCTCGTCGGACCGGCAGAGGAAATCAACGTCGATCCCGCCGATGAGCGCGATCCTTTGCCCATACGTCTTCTTCACCTCGCGCACGTCTTCGATCGTGTCCTCGAAGCTGTGCTTCGCGTCGATCCCGACGTCGTCGATCAGGTCGTCGATGATCTCGCTCATGTTGCCGCACGTGTGCAGGATGCAGAGGCGGCCCGCGTCGTGCGCCATCTTCGCCGTCATCTTGTGCCCGGGCAGGCAGAACTCCCGCGTGTCGTCGGGCGAGATCAGCGTCCCGCCCTTGAAGCCCATATCGTCGCTCGGGAAGATCATCTTGATGCGGTCGAACTGAAGCACGCGCTCGTTGAAGACCGTGTAATACTCGAACACCCGGCCGGCGATCGCCTTGACCAGGTCGCGCTGGTCGTAGAGCGCGTAGCAGAGCGTCTCGTACCCCATCAGCCAGGTGAGGAACTCGCAGAAGTGGCCGAGGGACTGGGCGACCAGGCACATGTCGTCCGGGACGTTCTCGTTCCACCATTCGAAGTCGCCCGTCATCTCCGCCGCGTGCGGATCGGGCCAGGGATACTTCTCGAACTCCTCCCAGTTCGTGATCGGGCCTGTGTGTTCGTCGCGGTACGTGCGCCGCCCCCGCGAAAGCTCCGCCGTGTCCGCCGTGACCTCGTCCTTGAACGGCCAGTTCTGGCCGACGGGCCTGACGAGAACGTAGTCGAAGCCGAGGAACCGATGGAACGCGAGGAAGCGTTTGTGCCCGAAGTGCGGATCGTTCGGGTTCAGGCCCTTATCGAGCTCGAACCGCTGAATGATCGCGTCCCGGATCTCGCCGTCGTGGAAGAGCTCCATGTTATAGACGCGGCTGGGCGTGCCCTTGCGGGCGACGTTATCGACCAGGCCCTGGCCGTTCGGCTCGAACGGTTTTCTGAGTCCCTCGTACTTCGGCATCGTGTGCTCCTTTCCTGTTCAAGGCGCAGCGTAATCGACAATCTGCGATCCGTGCGCGAACCATCTTACCGGTTTGGGTGCTCAAGGCAAGGGGCAAACAGATACGTCACGGCGCGTACGGCCAAGCGCTACCCCGCCGCGGCCATCTCGTCGACGTCGTCGAACTTGACGGAGACGTTGGTCGAGATGCCGGGCTCCTGCATCGTGATGCCGTAGAGCGCGTCGGCCATCGCCATGGTGTGGCGCGAGTGGGTGACGATGAGGAACTGCGAGTCCTTGAGGAACTCGCGGACGAGCATGCAGAAGCGGTCGATGTTGCTCTCATCAAGCGCGGCGTCGACCTCGTCGAGCATGCAGAACGGGCTGGGCTTCGACTTGAAGATGGCGAAGAGGAGCGCGATGGCCGTCATCGTCTTCTCGCCGCCGGAAAGGAGCGAGATCGACGTGAGCTCCTTGCCCGGCGGGCAGGCGACGATCTCGATGCCGGCGTCGAGGATGTCTACGTCCTCGTCGAGGAGGACGTCGGCGCGGCCGCCGCCGAAGAGCTTCCGGAACAGGCCCTGGAAGTTCTCGCGGACGTCGTCGAAAGTCTGGCGGAACATCTCGCGGCTGCGCCGGTTGATCTTGCGGATGATGTCCTTGAGCGTGTGTTCGGCCTTCTGAAGGTCCTCGCGCTGGTGGGTGAGTTCCGCGGCGCGGCGTTCGAGCTCCTCGAGCTCTTCGATGGCGTATGTGTTGACCGCGCCCATCGACCTCATTTTCAGGTTGACCGTCTCGATTTCCTGAGCGACGAGGTCCCAGTCGCGTTCGTCGCCCGCGGCGTCTTCGGCGCCCGCGGCGTCTTCGGCGGCCGCGGCCTGCTCGCCACGCTCCTCGGAGAGCGAGCAGTCGTAGTCGGCCTGCGCGCGGCTTTCGAGGTTCTCGATCCGCATCGCGATCTCGGCCGCGTGCACGTTCAACTTGTTCAGTCTCGCGTCGGCCTCTTTGGCGCGGCGGCTGGCGTCGTTCCGCTCCTCGCGGCGCGACTCGAATTCGACGCGCACCAGCTCGCGCTGGTTGGCCGCGTCGGCCTTTTCGAGGCCGAGCGAGCCGCGGCGGCGGAGAAGCTCCTGAGTCTCGCCGTTCTTCGCGAGGATCGTCTCGTTCGCTTCGCGGCGGCGCACGGCGCAGTTGCTTATCCGCTCGCGAGCAGCTTCGAGGTTCTTCTCGAGGTCCGCGATCAGGCGAGCGAGCTCACCGGTCCGCCGCCGCAGGCTCTCGGCTTTCTCAACCCGCTGAGCCTGTGCGACCTCAAGCTCGATCGCCTCCGTCCGCAACTGATCGCGTTTCGCCTCGCTCTCTCCAAACAGGCTCTCGTGTTCGGCCAATGCCGTTTTCAGTTCCGATTCGGCGCGTTCGATCCGCGCGGCCTCCCCGCGGACCTCGGCCTCACGGCCGGACAGCGTTTCGATGTACGATTGATTCTCGGCGCGCTCGCTCTCGCCGGCCTTGAGCTCGGTCTCGAGCCGCCGGATGGACATGTCCACTTTGCCGAGTTCCGCCTGGGCCTCCGCCCGTTCTGCCTGGGCCTCCTCCGCCCGGGCGGCCAGTTGGCGGATCGTCTCCTTCTGCCGTTCGGCCTGTGCGGCGCATTCCTCGCGCTGCTTCTCGAGCACGGCCATGTCGGCCTCGAGGCTCGCCAGCAGGACTTCGATCGACCGCAGCTCGCTGCGTCGCGAGATGACGCCGCCGGCGCCGCGCGTCGCTCCGCCGACTGAGATGCCGTGCGGGTCGAGCAATTGGCCGTCGAGCGTTGCGTACCGCAGGCCGCGGCCGTTCGACGCCGCCAGGCGCCGCGCCGCCACGACGTCGTCCACGATCACGACGTCGCCCAGCAGGTAGCGCACCGCTTTCTCGAACTGCGGCGCGTGCCGCACGAAGTCGATCGCGGGGCCGACGACGCCGGGCGCCTGGGGCGCGCTCGGCACGGCCCGTTCCTCGATCCGGTCGAGCGGCAGGAACGACGCCTTGCCTTTCTCGTCCTCGGCGAGGAAGTCGATGGCGTTCGTCATCGTGTCGAACGATTCGGTTATGACGAGCTGCTCGCGGGAGCCGAGCGCCGCCTCGATCGCCGCCGCGCGGCCGACGTCCACCTCGATGACGTCGGCGACCACGCCGCAGATGCCGCCGACTTCCGGGCTGCCCCCGTTCGCGGCCTCGAGCAGATGCTTGACGCCCGCGCTCACGCCCTCCAGCTTGTCTTCGAGATCGCGGAGCACTTCGCCGCGCGAACGGGCGCCCGCCGTCTCCGACCGCTTGGCGTTGGCCTGCTCGGCAAGCTCGGCGAGCCGCCGCCTGACATGTTCCCCTTCCTGCTCGGCGTCGCGGCGCTCTTCGGCGAGCGACGCGATCCGCTTTCCGGCCTCCTCGTTCTTTGTGGCGAGTGCGGCCCGCTGCTCCTCGCACTCCGCCAGGTGCCGCCGGTGTTCGGCCGCTCGCTCGGCAAGCCGCTGATCTTGGCGCACAACCTGCTGCCGCTGAGCGCCGATGGCCGAAAGCTCGTTGTTCTGCTTCGCCCGTTCGCTGGCGAGGTCGACCGCCTGGCTGCGCTTGTCCTCGATCTCGCTCCGAATGCCGCGGAGTGTGTTCTCGATCTCGGAGATCGCATCGCGCCGCTCTGCGAGCTTGACCTTGCCGGCCGAGATGTTCTGTTCGAGCCCGGCGGAGTCGGCCCCGACGCGTTCGAGCTCCGAGCGCATGATTTCGAGGGCCGCGTCGCTCTTTGCGATCTCGGCTTTCGTCGCCGCCTCGAGATCGTCGAGCTCGGCGAGCCGCCGCTCGTTCATCCGGACCGCCTCCTCGGCCGCCTGGAGTTGGCTCGATATGCGCACGTCTTCGGCCTCGAGCCGCGATATCTTCTGCTCGGCCTCGATGACGGCCGTCTCGTGCTCGGAGAGCTCTGCCTCGATCCGCTCGATCGACGCGTGCAGGCCGCCGACCTCGGACTTCACCTCGAAGAGTTCCGTCGCTGTTGCCTCGCGCTGCTTCACCAGCTCGCCGTATTGATGCAGCGCGAGTGCGAGCGTCAGTTCGCGCTTCTGGTCGTCGAGCTTCTTCCAGCGGCGGGCCTTCGCCGCCTGGTACTTGACCGAGCGCATCCGCTTCTCGACCTCGTCGATGATGTCGCCCAGGCGGAGGAGATTGGCGTCGACGCGTTCGAGCTTCGAGAGGCAGGTCTTCTTCTGCGACTTGTACTTGCTGATGCCCGCGGCCTCTTCGAAGATCGCGCGGCGGTCCTGCTTGTTCGCGGTCAGCAGAATGTCAACCTTTCCCTGCTCGATGATCGAGTACGCGTCCATCCCGATGCCGGTGTCCATGAAAAGGTTGCGGATGTCCTTGAGCCGGCACTGCTGCTTGTTGATGTAATACTCGCTTTCGCCGCTGCGGTAGAGCCTGCGGCCGATGTCGACGGTCTCGTAATCCGTTGGGAGTAAACCCCTTGTGTTACTGAAGCTGAGGGTTGCCTCGGCGAAGCCGGTCGAGCGGCGGGAGGGCGAGCCGTTGAAGATGACGTCCTGCATCTCATTGCCGCGCAAGGCTTTAATGCTCTGTTCGCCGAGGACCCACTTTACGGCGTCGACGACGTTGCTCTTGCCGCAGCCGTTGGGGCCGACGAACGCGGTCATACCGGGCTGGAAGACGAATTCCGTCTTGTCGGCGAAGGATTTGAAGCCCTGCAGGACAAGCTTATCGAGCCTCATTCGGTCTTCCTTAAAAGGGCCGTATCTTCTAAGCCCCCCATGTTGGCGAGCTTACATGTCGCGCCCGCAAGAAAAACGAGCGAACTATATCCCCGTGCTCTGCGGGGACGCAGTGAATTACTATATCGACATGGCGCAACAGAACCTTTAATTCTGATTCCTCGCACACAACCCATTGTGGCAGGGCAAGCTACGAACCGCAACATAGAGCCGGGCCGAGCGGAGCACACCGCCCGGTCGTCCGGCGGCAAAAACAGAGATTCTAGCGAAAAACCTCGGCGCGTCAAGATTTGAAGCGGAATTTCAGGATATGCCATATCGCGGCGGCGCCGTCGCGCCATCTGATCTTCTTCCCCTCGGCATATGAGCGCGGATTGTATGATATCGGCACCTCGACGATTCGGGCCTTCGCCTGCGCGAGCCGCGCGGTGATCTCGGGCTCGATCCCGAAGCGGTCGCTCGTCAGATGCAGGCTCTTCAGCAGGCCGGTTCGCACGGCCTTGTAACACGTCTCCATGTCGCTGAGTCCGAGGCCGTTCACGAGGTTGCTGAGCTTCGTGAGAAGGTTGTTCGCGAGTACCGAGCTGCCGAGCGCGCCCTCGGGCGAGCCGCCGAGGAACCGCGAGCCGTAGACGGCGTCGGCCTCGCCGGCGAGGATGGGCGCGATCAGCGCCGCGTAGTCGCCGGGATCATATTCGAAATCGGCGTCCTGGATGACGGCGATGGTGCCCGCGGCCGCGGCGATGGCCGAGCGGACGGCCGCTCCCTTGCCGCGGTTCGCATCGTGCCGCACGAGGCGAATGCGCTCGTCCGACTCGGCCAGCTTCTCGGCGATCTCGCCGCTGCCGTCGGCCGAGCAGTCGTCGACCATCACCAGCTCGACCGGCACGCCTGGCTCCGACGCGAGCACTCGGCGCACAATTTCCTCGAGCGTGCCCCGCTCGTTGTAGAACGGCATCAGGACGCTCAAGAGGTCAGGCAATTACCGGAGCCCCCCGCATGGGGAAATGTCAAAGGCCAAAGCCCAAATAACAAATGAAGCTCGAAGGCCAAAGCTCCGAACGCGACTTACGGATTGTCCGTTGCCCCTTCGCGTTGCGTCCGCATTCTGACATTGCCGTTCGGGATTTCAATTGTTATTTGGGCTTTGTCATGAATGGCACTAACATAAGGGGCTCGACCCGTGTCGCAGAGCTCCGGTCGTAATCGTAATCTTACTCCTAATCCTAATCGCTGTTTCGTAAGTGCCGCTGCCGAGTAGGATTACGATTATGATTAGGATTAGGACAAAGAAG
>JBDREM010000092.1:0-7021 GCA_043819695.1 Planctomycetota bacterium | reverse complement strand
ACCTCGATCTTCACCTCGTTCGGCGCGGGCCGCGGCTCCGGCACGTCGGCGAGCCGAATGTCACCATCGCCCATTCCGAATCTGACGAGTGCCTGCATCTGTTCGACCAGGGCCGCGGGAAAACCTTTCACGTCGGGGCGGCCCGCGGACCGCCCGCACAGCCAAGCCGGCCGGCACATCCCTCGGCCGCCCGTCATTTCCGCCGCGGTATACTTTAGCGCCGCCTCGGCGCGTTTACAACTGTCGCCATCGGGGCCGCGACTGCGGGCCGGTATGCCGGTCTCGTTCCACGGCCGGCGGACGACGGGCCGCTGTTCTCTGGATCATGTGCGCCGCTGGCCGAGGGCGAGCCGTACGGTTTGCAGGAGGAGTTTCGTGCTCACGGGCTTCGCGAGCAGGGTGAAGGGGGAGTATTCGAGGGCGCGCTGCATCATGTCGCTGTCGGGGTAGGCGGTGACGACGACGACCGGCAGGTCGCCGTAGTTGCTGCGGATCTCCCTGAGGATCTCGGCCCCTTCCATGTCGGGAATCTTGAGGTCGAGCAGCACGACGTCGGGTGTGCCGCGCTTCATCAGTTCGAGGGCCTCGGCCCCCGTGAGGGCGGTGATCACCTTGAAGCCCCTCGGCTCGAGTGAGCGGCGGATGATCTTGAGGACATCTTCGTCGTCGTCGATGGCCAGAACGAGCTTTCGCCCGGCTGGCGGCTGCTGCCCTTGCGCCCAGCGGTCGAGCTGGTCCTTGTTGAACCGCCACACGCCGCCGACCCTGTACGCGGGGATCTTGCCCTCTCTCGCGAGACGGCGCGCGGTGCCTTCGTGCATGCCGAGGTACTTGGCCACTTGCTTCACGTCGAACAAGGCGCCAGTGTCTGGCACAACAATGCTCCGGCGGGCGAAAAGCGAGGACAAGTTTCTTCAGAGGCCGGTCTGAACTGGACAGGCATTAAAGCACGATTTTCGCGGGCCATCAACTTTTTTTACCGGCCAGCTAGAAAAAGTCATTCGGCGAGGCAGTATGGCGGGAGAGGTACGCGCTGACGAATGCAGCGGCGCAGACATGGGCGACCAGTATATTCCTAGTACCATCGCAAGATGGCAGATCCCAACAGAACATATCGACTTCTCACTAATTCGTTCGCTCTGCAAGCCGATAATGGCTCCGAAGGGATAAGCTCCGCACCGGCCGGCGGCGACCGGGCTTGCGGGCCGAGTGATGGAAGAGAGGCGGTCGTGATGCGTAACTCCTTTCGCAAGAAAGACGTGCGCGCAGCGTGCGGACCGGGCAGCGTTCGTTCAGGCCTGTCTGCCGGCATCCTGTGGGCCATGAAGAAATGTGGATACTGCCATGCGACCGGCGGCGCAAGGGCGGCGTCCGAGCCCGGACGTCACAGTCGTCGGATGGCGTTTTATTTGTCCCCTCTCCCAAGGGACAGCTTCGGGCGTCGGATCATCTTGACGAACGCCGTGCTCCCGGCGCCCGAAGCTCCTTTTTGCCCACCGACGCCGATGAAGTTGGAAAGGAAAAGACCATGAAGAAAGGGGATGACGTTGCGCCTGCTCCGCTCGACGCGGACACGGCCGGAAGAAGTGCCAAAAGCCTGAACGACGGCGGCGCGGATCATAAGGCGGGCCAACTGGCCAAGGTGGTCGCGTCACGTGTGCCGATGCGGTCGAAGCTGACGTTGGGGCTCCTGGTCCTGTCCATCACTCCGCTGATCGCGCTCGGCTGGTTCGTGTGTGACCGCGTGGGGATGGCGCAGCGGTCGGCGGTTATGGAGGTTCAGAAGGTGTGCCAGAGGGGCACCGAAAAAGTTTACAGCCTGAGCCACGAGGCAGCGAAGCAGAGGGCCGAGGAGATTGCCGCCGAGCTTGCGTCCTTCATCAAGAAGAACCCCGACGCCCACTTGTCCGATCTGGCGGCGGTCAAGGTGCTGGAGAGGGCGGCCACGCAGGACATCACGACGGGCTTCCTGACCTCGATCGACCTTATTCTTGATGACCAGCCGCTCAGCTTCCTCGAGATGACGGCCCCGCGGCCGGAGACCGGCGGGCGCGCCGAGAACGGCACGAAGGTTTTTCGCGCGCATTCGGCGGGTGTCGTGCTCGGGAAGGAAATGGCCGGGCGGCCCCGAAAGCCCTACACATACGTTGCGAATGTGGGCGGCACGAACCTGAAGATCGGCGCCACAACGCAGGACCTCGGCGTTAAGAGCGTCGTGACCGAGCTGGCCGGCACGATCCGGGGCATGAGCACCGGAACGGAGCGGAACACGTACCGCACGATGGACGATCTCAGGACGGTGCTGGTTTTTGGCGTCGTGGTCATCATCGTGGGGATAACGCTCATCAACGGCCAGGTGGCGCGCACGATCACGCGGCCGATCGCGAAGCTCCAGGCCGCCGCGGAGGGCATCAGCCGCGGCGAGCGGGACGTCGATCTGGCGGTCGGCGGCGGGGTCGAGGTGCGGACCCTCGCCGCCGCGTTCCAGAAGGCGACGTCTGACCTGCGCGAATACGCGGCCTCGCTCGAAGCCAAGAACCTCGAGCTCGACGTTGCCCGCAAGACGGCCGAGAAGCACAGCCGCGAGCTCCAGGAAGCCCAGGAGGAAATGGTGCAGATGGAGAAGATGTCGAGCCTGGGCAGGCTCGTGGCCGGTGTCGCCCACGAGATCAACACCCCGACCGGCGCGATATACAACGTGTCGGCCGCGGCGACGAGCTCGCTCGACGCACTGGTCGAGGGTCTCGGCCGGCTGCGCGCGATGAGGCCGGACGACTTCGGCCAGTTCCAGCATTTCCTTGATGTTGCCGTTGCGCGGCAACTGGTGCTCGAGCGCGTTTCGAGGGAGGACAAGCTCGCGCTGCGCGACACGCTGCAGCAGGCGGGCATCAAGGACGCGAAGGCGTACGCCGAGCTGCTGGCCAAGTGTCACATCACCGATGCGGGCGACGGCGTGAAGCTCTCGAGGCTGCTCGATAAGTACGGCGTTCGCCCCGTCTTCACGGGTCTGCTCGAGATCCACGCGGGCGTGGCGATCAGCCGCACGAGCGCGGATAAGATCGCCAAGATCGTGCGGGCGCTCAAGTATTACTCGCAGGGGAACGAGCGGCAGCAGGCGAAATCGCCCACCGATATCAATCGGACGATCAAGGACGCTCTCATCATTCTGCACAACCGCATCAAGCACCGGGCGGACGTCGAGCTGAAGCTGGCCGAGGACCTGCCGCCGGCGAAGTGCCTCGGCGGCATCACCGAGATATGGGTGAACCTGTTGACGAACGCCTGCGACGCGATCGAAGAAAAGGGCGAAGACTTCCGTGGGAGCATCAGGATAGCGAGTTGCGCCACGGACAAGGACATTCACGTGACGGTCATGGATGACGGCCTGGCCATCCCGCCTGAGATCGTCTCGAAGATGTTCGATCCGTTTTTCACGACGAAGCCGCCCGACAAAGGGACCGGGCTCGGGCTGTCGCTCGTGATGAGCACAGTGAAGCGCGACGGCGGGACCGTCACACTCAAAGAGGAAGACGGGTTCAAGGGATTCGAGGTCACATTCCCGCTCGATGCCGCCGAGACCGACACTATCTGATACGATACGCGGCGGGCGCATGGCCGCGACAGGGGACAGCGATGGCTTACAGGGTGATTGTGACAAGCAGCGCGGCGGCGCTCGGCGAAGCGCTGGCGAACCTGTTCGAGGCGAACGGGTACGAGGCGGCGTGGGCTGACCCTGCCGGCGCCTCGGCCGGCGTCCACGAGGGGCGCGACCTCTGTGTGGCCTGCTGGCCGAAGACCGAAGAGACGCCCGTTCGGTTCCTCCGCGAGTACCAGACCGCCAATCCCACGGGCGCGCTCATTTGCTGCCCGGAAACATCCGCCGCATCAACGCGTTCGTTGCTGCTGACCGCGGGCGTCACGCCCGACGCCATCATCCCCGGCCCCATCTCGGAAGAAGCTGTGCTGGCCCAGGCCAAGGCCCTCCTCATTTTGAAGGCGGGCGAAACGCCCGAGTACCTCGTCGTGTGCGTCGACGACGACCGCGACTTCCTGACGTCGCTCGAACAGCTTCTTCCCGGCCTCGTCGCCGGGCAGGCCCCGTTCGATACGACGTTCGAGTTCTTCGAGGACCCGCGAGAGGCCGTCGGATTTCTGACCCAGTGCGCCGCGAAGAACACGCCCGTGGCGATGGTCGTTACGGACCACGTGATGCCCGGGATGGACGGCGTGGAACTGCTCGGCCACGCGAAGGACCTCCTGCCGGCCACCATCAGGGTCCTGCTGACCGGCCAGGCCGGGATGGATTCGGTCGTCGATGCGGTCAACCGTCGAACGCTCGACCACTACGTCGGCAAGCCCATCAGCGACATTGACGGATTCACGCGCACGCTCGTGCACCTGCTCACCGAATACCATCTCGCGTTGACGAACCGCACCGAGTCTCAGCGGACGTTCCAGCAGTACGAGTTTCTCAAGGAGCTGTCCGCGCAGAGGGAGCTCGATGGCGCGCTGCAGACCGTCGTCGATTTCACCAGCTTGACGTTCGAGGCGAAGCGTGTGTCCATCATGCTCCAGAAGAACGACCACCTCGTCATTGCCGCGTCGAGCGGCCTGCCCGACGAGGTGGTAGCATCGACCGAGGTTCCGGTGGGCTCGGGCGTTGCCGGCAAGGTGTTCGAGGCCGGCGTGCCGCTGCACGGGACCGACATCGCCCTGTCTGGCGTCGAGAGCGATGTGGAGTGCGATTCGCGCGTGTTCGCGTCTGTGCCGGTCGTGTTCGCCCCGATGTCGGCCGGCGGAAAGCCGGTCGGAGTGCTCAACGTGACGGCCCGGGTGGACGACAAGCCGTTCACGCGGCGCGAGATGATGTTTCTCTCGCACATCGCCGACGCGGCCGCCATCGCCATCAGCGGCCACCTCGAGCGCCTGGAGAATGAGAAGGGCCACTTCGGCACGATCCGGGCGCTTGCGCTCGCCGTCGAGGCAAAAGACGAGTACACCAGCGGCCACTCGGAGAGGGTCGCCCGCTACTCGGTCCAGATTGCAGGGAAACTGGGGATGACGCGCAGCGAGATCGAGCGCGTGGAATGGGCCGCCGCCGTGCACGACATCGGCAAGCTGGCCGTGCCGGAAGAGGTGATAAACAAGCCGGGCGCCCTCTCGTATGACGAGTTCGAGTACATCCGGGAGCACCCCGTGGTCGGCGAGCGCATCATCTCGCAGTTGAGCTTCATGGCCGCCAACCTCCCGATGATCCGCGGCCACCACGAGCGGATCGACGGCCGCGGCTACCCCGACCGCCTGAAGGGAGACGAGATCCCGCTTGGCGCCCGCATCATCGCCGTTGCCGACGCGTTCGATGCCATGATCTCAGACCGGCCCTATCGGGCGCCCCTGACGGTCGAGGCCGCGCTGGACCAACTGCGCGAGGGCGCCGGCCGGCAGTTCGACCGGGCGTGCGTCGACGCGTTCATCGAGGTGCTTGCGGAAACGTCCCAGCCCGCTGCCTCCAGCGCGTGACCGTTCGCCCCCGCAGCAGCCGCTCCATCTCGCTCCCGACTCGCGCACTTCTCGACGCGCACAATGGAGGATTCAGCTTCGCGCAAGCGCTGGCGTCGTGTGCTCGAGCGCTCGACGAGTACGGCCGCTATTCGGTATCGGCAGAGGCGGCGGGTTCGGGGGGACATGGCAGGAACACGCGGATGCTGGTCCCTTCGCCCGGCTTGCTCTCGACGTTGATGGCGCCGTTGTGGCCGCGCAGAATCCCCAGCGTGGCCGCGAGCCCGAGCCCGCGGCCGGCGAACTTGGTCGTGAAGAATGGGTCGAAGATTCGGGCCATGGTCTGCTCGTCCATGCCCGGTCCGGTGTCGGCGACCTCGATGGCAAGATACCCGCCTTCCGGCAGGCGCTCGCCCTGAAAGTTACGGAGCGGGTTTTCGGGGCCGACCTGTGTGGCCCTTGTGGTGATCGTGATCGTTCCGCCTTCAGCGCCGACGGCCTCGGCGGCGTTGGTGACGAGGGCCGTGATCACCTGCCTGATCTGCGCGGGCCCGCCCTTGATCGGCGGCAGGTCGTCGGCCAGGTCGCAGTCCAGCGCCGTTCCCTCCGCCGTGAGGGCCTTCAGGGCGGGGGCCGTCTCGTGGATGAGGCCGTTCAGGTCGATGGGCTCGGCCAGGAACAGGCCTTTGCCGGCGTAGGCGAGGATCTGGCTGGTCAGATCGGCGGCGCGCGTCGCGGCTGCGTGGATTTCCTCCATGGGTCCCTCGAGGGCCGACCCGTCCGGGAGCTCGTGCAGTATGAGCTCCACGTTGCCGAGCACGCCGGTCAGGAGGTTGTTGAACTCGTGCGCGATGCCGCCGGCGAGCACGCCGAGGCTCTCCATCCGCTCGGCCTCGCGGGCCCTCTTTTCGCTCGCCCGCAGCGCGGCCGCACTGCCGTTCACCTGCTGCGTCGCGCGGAACATCATGAACACGAGCGCCGAGAAAGCGGCCAGCACGGTGACCGCGACGACCGCCCCCGCCCGAATCACGACACTGTCCACCATCGCCACGTGGCGCAGCACGAGCGACAAGCCAAGCCCGGCCGCCACCGGAATGGCGACGACGGCAATCAGAGAGATGAGGACGAAATGACGGAACAGCCGGGACCCCGAGGGACCCTGTTTGGTTTTGCGGGCGTCCGCCCGAGTTCTGCCGGTCATCGTGCGACTCCTTCCGTAGTTGTTTCCGTGACTGAGCCGTCCAGAGGTGATTTTGCAATGACGACTCGGTTGCGCCCGGCCCGTTTGGCCTCATAGAGCGCCGTGTCGGCGGCCTCGACCAACTCGTCCTCCGAGGCCGCGCCGCCCGAGTCCGACACGCCGAAGCTGACCGTCACCTGGGCCTCTTCCGTGGCCAGGGGTACGCGCCGTTCTTCGATCCGCTCCCGGCACCGCTCGGCCAGGCTGGCGGCGTCCTCGGCGTCGCTCTCGACGCACACGACGGCGAACTCCTCGCCGCCGTAACGGCCGGGAATGTCCGAC
>JBDREM010000091.1:0-21169 GCA_043819695.1 Planctomycetota bacterium | reverse complement strand
TGTCGACTTCGTCCTCGGTGTCTCTGAGTCCCTTCTTGAACTCGACAATCCCCTTTCCGAGGCCGCGCATGATCAATGGCAGGCGCGGACCGAACAGGAGCAGTGCAACAACCAGAATGATTATCCACTCGGAACCACCGGGCAATCCCAGGAACGCCAACATTTTGATTGCCTCCGAACAGGATATGTTCTGCCGCGGCAAAACCCCGAAGCCGTGCAGAAGTCTAGCCGCCCCCTCGACGGCTGTCAAGGCCGATTTTCCGCAGTGATTGCGGATTTTGAGGGCCGGCCGCGCTCATTCCTGACTGACCTTATCGAAATACTTCTTCATCTCCGCCGGCGTATGCGTGCCCGAAGGCGGCTCCTGTTTCTTGATCCCGTACGGATATGGCCGCCGCTGCGAGTAGAGCGCGTCCCACTTGCAGTGCCGGCCGGCGAGGAACTCGAGGTCGCCGCGGTAGCGGCTTGCGCCGGCGCTCGTACCCGAACGGCGGTAATAGGCGTATACGAGCAAGACTTCCTTCTCGGCGTTGAACATGTAAAGCACGCTCTCGCCGGTCTGGATTGTCGACGTGACCAGGACCCACTGGCCGCTGGCGCTGCCGCCGCCACCCTGCGCCTGCGCCACGGCCCCCTCACTCGCCAACCACGAGGTGATGACAACTGCGAGCGCCAAGATGAGGACCATCAACGCCGCCTTCAACAGCACTTCGGCTTTCATCGCCCTTCCTCCTGCAAATGCGGGTCCGAGAAGCGAAGCGGCGGCGATGGAAGCCGGCCGGGCCGTCCGCCGTTATCTTATACACTTGAAATTGGTGCGGAATTGCACGTTTCGGCCGCCGGGCGCACCCGGCGGCTCCGGGGCGTCAGCGCGACATCATGTACTCGTGCATCGCGCGGGCGCAGCAGAGGCCGGCGCCCATGGCGAGAATGACGGTGGCCGCGCCGGTGACGATGTCGCCGCCCGCGTACACCCCCTCGCGGGTTGTCCGGCCCGTCTCGGGATCGGCGATGATGTAGCCCCGCTTGTTCGTGTCCATTCCCGGCGTGACCTTGGGCAGAAGCGGGTTCGCCTTGTTCCCGATCGCGATAACGACCGTGTCGACATCGATCCGGAACTCGGAGCCGGGGGTGGGAACGGGCCGGCGCCGGCCGCTGTCGTCGGGCTCGCCGAGCTCCATCCGGATGCACTCGATCGCCTTGACGCGCGTCTCGTCGTTCCCGAAGATGCGGGTGGGATTGGTGAGGAGTTCGAAGATGATTCCCTCCTGCTCGGCATGCTCGACTTCTTCGGCGCGCGCGGGCATCTCCGTGCGGGATCGCCGATAGACGAGCCGGACCTCGTCGGCGCCCATGCGCATGGCCGTCCTGGCCGAGTCCATCGCGACGTTGCCGCCGCCCACCACGACGACCCTCCCGCCGCGGACGAGCGGGGTATCGTAGTCCTCGAGATATGCCTTCATCAGGTTCGCGCGCGTCAGGTACTCGTTCGCCGAGTAGACCTGGAGCAGGTTCTCGCCGGGGATGTTGAGGAATGCCGGGAGGCCGGCTCCGACGCCGACGAACACGGCGTCGTATCCCTGCTCGAACAGCTCGTTGATCGTCAGCGTGCGGCCGACGACGACGTTCGTCCTGACCTCGACTCCGAGGCTCCGTACGAAGTCGACCTCGCGCTCGACGATGCTCTTCGGGAGGCGGAACTCCGGGATGCCGTAGACGAGCACGCCGCCCGGCTTGTGGAACGCTTCGAAGACGGTGACGGCGTGGCCGCGGCGCGCGAGTTCGGCCGCGACGGTCAGCCCGCCCGGCCCCGAGCCGATCACGGCGGCGCGCTTGCCCGTGGGCGCCGCCTGCGCCACCTCGGCCTTCGCATTCTGCCGGGCTTCCCAGTCCGCCGCGAACCGCTCGAGCCGGCCGACGGCGACCGGCTCGCCCTTCTTCCCGAGCACGCATTCCTGCTCGCACTGCACTTCCTGCGGGCAGACGCGGCCGCAGATCGCCGGGAGGCAATTCGACTCCTTGATGATGCGGATCGCGCCTGCGATGTCGCGCTCACGAATCCGGTTGATGAAGCCCGGGATGTCGATCTCGACGGGGCAGCCGGCAACGCAAGGTTTGTTCTTGCAGGCCAGGCACCGCGACGCTTCAGCTACGGCCGTTTCCTCATCGTAGCCGAGCGTCACCTCGTCGAAGTTGTGCCTCCGGGTGTCCGCAGGCTGCTCCGGCATGCTCTGCCTCGGGATCTGACGCTTCGCCAAGTTCTCACTCCTCGGGCGGCTATCTCGCCGCCCGGCGAGCATCCTAACCAAAAACCCAGCAAAAGCCAAGCATTGATTGTGTGCCGAGGCGACGGGGGAGGCTGCTCGTTCGCGGTCGGTCATCTCGGCGGCATGCAAAATCGGCGGAATGTATCGAAATAGAGCGTTCCCGCCTGCCTCGATGTAACCCGGCCAGCAACCGGATGTTGTATCTTTGGCCTCGGCCGTCGAACGGGCTGGACCGCGTCCGCTGAACGTCGAGCGGTTGACACCTCGCCGCGCGCCAACTAGAATTTCGCCCATCCACAAGAGTTGTTGCTCGTACGCCTCTGCATTCAGAGGAGCCTGCCGTGGCTCTGAAGGACCAGTTTGAGAGGGTAGGACACAACGGGGTGGCGTTTCGCGGGCTGCCTTTCTGGTCGTGGAACGACGACCTGGATCCCGAGGAACTGGCTCGCCAGGTACGGGAGATGGCGCAGGCCGGGCTGGGCGGTCACTTCATGCACGCGCGTGTCGGCCTCATCACCGAGTACATGGGCGCCGAGTGGCTCCGCTGCATCAAGGAGACGGTCAAGGCCTCGAAGGAGGCCGGGATCAAGGCGTGGCTTTACGACGAAGATCGCTGGCCGAGCGGGGCCGCTGGCGGCGCAATTCCATCGATGGCGGAGGAGTTCGTTTCAAAGAGCCTGCGCTGGGAGACTGTCTCCCCGTCGGGCTTCAAGCGGGCGGAGCGCACAATCGCGACTTTCCTCGTCAGGCCGAGCCGCGCCGGGCCCGAAATCCGCGACGTCGCACCCAATGCCGCCACGCGCCGGGCGAAGGAGCCCGAGACGCTCCTCCACTTCTACTACGACACAAGGCCCACATACACCGATTTGCTGAACCCGAAAGCCGTCCGGGAGTTCATCCGCCATACCTATGAAGGATACCGGAGAACCGTCGGCCGCGAGTTCGAAAAGACCGTACCCGGCATTTTCACCGATGAGCCCCAGTGGACCGGGGTACCCTGGTCGACCGAACTGCCCAAGTTTTTCAGAAAACTTAACGGATACGCGCTCGAACCGGTTCTGCCGTCGCTCGCATTCAAGGTCGGCGACTTTCCCGCCGTCCGCTACGACTTCTGGCGCGCGGCGACCGAGCTCTTCGTCCAGTCATTCACGAAGCAAATCGGCGAATGGTGCGGGAAGCGGAAGATCGCGCTGACGGGTCATTTCATGGCGGAGGACAGCCTGAGCTCACAGGTTCGCGCGATCGGGGCCGCCATGCCGCACTACGAGCACATGCAAATCCCGGGTATCGACCACCTCTGCCGGCGCATCGCCGATCCGCTGCTGTGCAAGCAGGTGAGCAGCGTCGCCCACCAGATGGGCGGCCGGCGCGTGCTCTCCGAGATGTTCGGCTGCTCCGGCTGGAACGTCAGCTTCGAAGAGCTGAAGTGGATAGCCGAGTGGCAGTTCGTGCTCGGCGTCGACCTCGTCTGTCCCCACCTCTCGCTCTACTCCGCGCGAGGATGCCGCAAGAGAGACTACCCGCCGTCGCTGCACTACCAGCAGCCGTGGTGGGGCGACTACAAGCTCCTCAACGATTACTTCGCCCGGCTCACGTTCATGCTGACGCGCGGCAAACACGTGGCCGACGTGCTCGTCATCCACAACATCGAGAGCGCGTGGGCCGCGTTCGACGCCGCGGACCCTGAAGAGATGCACGAACTGAACAGCGACCTCGTCGAGGTGGCTGAATCGCTGCTGGCCATGCACGTCGACTTCGACTTCGCCGACGAGGGAATGCTCGCCGCGCACGGCCGCGTGGGCAGGAAATCGCTCCGCCTCAGCCACGCCGAATACTCCGTCGTGATCGTGCCGCCCTGCCTCACCATCCGCTCGAGCACGCTCGAGATACTGAAGCGGTTCATGCAGCGGGGCGGCTCCGTCATCCTCGCCGGACCCGTGCCACGCCTCGTCGACGGGCGCGAGTCTGACCGGGCCGCGCGCGTGCTCGATAACGCGGCCGAGGCCGACATGGACCCCGCGGACATCAAGGCCGGTCTCGACGGCGTCATCGCCCCGAGAATAGCCGTTCTCGACGACGACCGGACCGACGCGGCCAACATCTACGTGCAGCACCGCGACGTCAAGGAACAACAGATATACTTCCTGGTCAACACGAGCAGGACCGAGAGCACGACGGCGACGGTCAGGCTGGCCGGCAGCGGCCGGCTCGAGCGTTGGGACCCCGAGACCGGCGCGGCCGAGCCCCTGAAGACGAGGAAACGCGGGAAACTGATCGAGACCATCGTCGAGTTCCCGCCAATGAGCTCACATCTCCTGGTCCTGAGCCGGCGCCGGCGGCCTGTGACCGTCCGCACCCGGGCACGGAGAACGGTCAAGGCCATCGAACTGTCCGACGTGTGGCTCATCGAGCGGAGCGACCCGAACCCGCTCACGCTCGACTACTGCGCCTACCAAGTGGCCGACGGCCCGTGGTCGGAGCCAATGCCGGTGCTCGATGTTCAAGACGCGGTAAACGGGATCAGCGGCGCCAGTGTCTGCGGGTTCAAGTACACGTTCTTCGCTGATTTCTCGGCCAAGCTGCCGCAGGAATTCCACCTCGTGCTCGAGGAGCCGGAGACCTGCGAAATCACGATGAACGGCGTGCGCGTCCTGGCCGCCGACGCTCAGGAGACTCATGACCTCGGCTGGTGGCGAGACATCTCGTTCCGCCGCATTGACGTCCACGACTTCCTGCGGCCGCAGGATAAGAACGAGATCGTCCTTCGGCGCTTCGTCGTGGGCGGAGCCGAGCGGCGGCGGCGGCTCGAGGAGCCCGAGTCAACGGCCGCCGAGAAGAACCGCCTGCGTTGCGGCCCCGAGGTCGAGAGCATCTACGTCATCGGCGATTTCCTCGTCCGCTCCCGCGCGCCCTTCGAGCCGATGGAGCGCCGCGCTCTGCGAACGGCCGGCGAATTCGCGCTGACCGATAGCTGGCACCAGGTCACCACGGGCGACCTCGTGCAGCAGGGGCTGCCGTTTTATGCCGGCGCCGCGCGGCTGAGCCAGACTGTGGTGGTGCAGGAGAAGGAGTTGAAGTCCGCCAAGGGCGCCACGCTCACACTCACCCCGCCCGACGCGATCACGACGAAGGTCCGCGTCAACGGTACGCTTGCCTCCGTACGCGGCTGGCCCCCCTACGAGGCCGAGGTCGGTGAACTGCTCGTGCCCGGCCGGAACGACATCGAGCTCGAGCTCACGAGCAGTTGCCGCAACCTGCTCGGCCCCCACCACCACATAGACGGCGAGCTCTACGGCGTCGGGCCGCAGAGCTTCCGCCGCCGGAGGAGTTGGACCGACAGCGCGAACACCCCCGATGAGGTGTGGACCGACGCCTATGGCTTTGTTCACTTCGGCCTGACCGGCCCCGTAACGCTGACGCTATGGAAGTAGCTGCCGCGTTGGCGACCGGCCTGATCTATGAGCGAAACACGGGGCGGCCCGCGCCGGGCCGCCCCGCAAGGAAAGGTGCTGCAGGCCCGTCACAACCCCGCACCAATGTCGGCGACGACGCCGACCTCGGCCCACGTGCCGGGAGCGATCACCGACTTGATGAACTCGACGAGCGACTCGCCGGTGAACCTGTCCGTCTCCTCGCCCTCCCCGGCGTCCTGTTCGTTGAAGATGTCGTCCATATCCTCAGCATCCAGGTGCGCGCTGCTGATTGCCTGAAGGTTGGGCTTGAAGTCGCGGATGTCGACGGTGAGGTCGGTTACGTCGTAGAACTTCGTGACCTTCTTCTGCGACGCGCCGATCTTCTCCTTCGTGGAAATATAGATCGCGCCGTCCTCGAGCGTGTAACTGAGGTCGAGGAGCCGGAGGATCCAGCCGAGCGCGTCCTTGTACTTCACCTTGTCGAGCCGGAGCGTGACATCGAGAGCGCCCCGGCCCTCGATCGCCTTCTTGTCAACGACGATGTTCCTCCGCTTGAGGTTGATAAGGAAGGCGACTACGTCGTCGAGCGGCGTGGCGATGAAGTCGAACGAGACGTCCTCCTCGAGAGTGGCTTCGATGTCCCGCTTCCACTTCTGCTCCACCTCGCTCTCGACCTCAATCTGTATGCCGGCGGTGCGCAGCCGCTTTTCCTCCCAGTCGTCGGGGTAGAGGGGCTTCCAGTCGGTGTACGGGATGGCTTGCTTGCGAGTGCGGCGCCACGTATCGGCGGTCTGGAACTTCTTGTCCTCCTCGTACCACTTGATGTCGGCTGCGATCTGCTTGTCGTGGCACTGGTCGCGGAAGGCAATGACCTCCTCGTTCCGCGGGTCCATCTTCAGAACCTCGTCGCACTTCTTGATGGCATCGAGGTAACGGGTCTCCTCGGACCGCTCCTTGGCGTCCTCGATGAGCCTGGTGATGCGCTGCCGCTGCAGGTTCAGCACGCGTTCGTGCTCGCTACGCGCCAGCCTGTCGGCCTGTTCGAGCTTCTCTTTCTCGGCCCTCTTTTTCGCGGCGTCCCGCGCCCTGCTCGCCTTGTCGATCAATGAGCCGATCTCGGCCTCCTCGGCGCTGACGTCGACATATGTCGCAAGGACCTTCGCGATGTTCTGCGCCTCGTCGAGCCTGCGCAGGGCCGCATCGTAGTTATTCTCCCTCAGCAGTTGCCTCGCATCCGCGGTAGCATTGAGCATGCGGGCCTTCTGATAGCCCTGCTCGACTCGCTCCTGGTTGATCTCGCCGATAAGAACCTCCTCCGCGGGGGTCTTCCCGAGAAGTTGCCTGACACTCGCGAGGTAGTCCTTGGCCTTCGCGTGACTCGCGTTCGCCGCGAGGGCGCTTTCGAAGTCCCGCTTGGCGTTCTCATAGTCGCGTTCCTCGAAGCGCTTCTTGCCGGACTCGAAGTAGTGGTCCGCCAGGAGCCGCTTGTATTTCTCCGCGACCTCCCTCTCTTGCAGTTGTTTCTTCAACAGGTCCTCGGCTTCAGGGTTGGGCTTTGTCGCGTCGGCGGCCAGAACCGGCGGGGCCAGGCCGCTCAGAACAACTGCCACGCACGCCGCGACCGCCAACGTTTTCGCTATACCCTTCATGGTACAACCCTCCTCTGTATGGGCCCGGTCGAACGGGCCGGCTCAATCGTTCCCTCTCGTCAACCACTTCAACGCCCGCTCGACCTCGTCCGTGTCGACGTCGGTCTCGTTGCACGGGCCGTTCGGGCGTGTGTTCGCCACCGCCACGACGGCCTTCGGCAAGCAGGCGAAAATTCCGCTTCTCAATTCCTTCTCACA
The DNA here is from genome assembly GCA_043819695.1 of Planctomycetota bacterium. Classification (GTDB taxonomy): domain Bacteria; phylum Planctomycetota; class PUPC01; order PUPC01; family PUPC01; genus CAYLQD01. The sequence goes on along the minus strand of JBDREM010000091.1, from coordinate 13,642 downwards.
CGCCACGGCAACGATCGCCTTGACGTGCGGCTGACGCGCCAGCTCGACGGCCACGCGCCCGCCCTTCGCAATCCCGGCTGCCGCGCCGTGACGGCCGCAAATGTCAAGCAGCGGCCCGATCTTGCACTGCCCGCACCGCTTGCAGTTCGCCAGGTCGCCCACGACGTTCTGCTTGCAGTCTGCGGCCTGCAGGCACGAAGGCAGCAGGACGAGAATCTCTTCGGCCCCGGCACGCGTCCGCCGGCCCTTGACACTCAGGTTGTTCAAGCCGACGACGACCCGGTCAAGCACTTCCAAACCAGCAGTCTCCATCCCGGCCCGAAGTGTCTCGCAGCGGCCGGCAGCCGCGGATGAACTCGGCGGCCGCCATCGCCTTCCGCCCGGCGGGTTTCACTTCCAGCAGCTCCAACCATCCGCCGCCGGTGCAGGCCAGCAACTGCGGGCCCGGCCGCACGTGTATCTGCCCCGGCCTGCCGCCGATGCCGGAGCCGCACGCCCGGGCGCGAAGCACGGTCACCCGCACCGGCGCCGCACCGGCCGTCTGAAGCTCGGTGCACGCGCCCGGCCACGGCGTCATCGCCCGGATCCGCCTGAGCACGTCGCCGGCCGGCTGCGACCAGTCGATCTCGCCGTCGGACTTGCGCAGCATCGGGGCGTATGTCGCCCGCGCGTCGTCCTGCAACTCATATGTCACAGAGCCATCGGCAAACGCCGGCAGGACGTCCGCCAGCAGTTCGCCGCCGAGTGTCGCCAGCCGCGCCGCAAGCTCGCCCGCCGTTTCGTCATCGGCGACGGCGGCCGCTCTTTGCGCCCGCCGGCCTCCGCCGCAGATTATGATCTCTCCGGCGTCGAGCTCGGGCCGCAGCTTCATTACCGTCACGCCGGCTTCGGCGTCGCCCGCGAGGATCGCCGCCGCGACCGGCGCCGCGCCGCGATGCCGGGGCAGTAACGACGCATGAACGTTGATGCTGTCCACGCGCGCGGCCGCCAGCGCATGCCGCGGCAGCAGTTGCCCATACGCGGCAACAACCGTCAGGTCCGGCTCGAACTCGCGGAGGCGTTCCGAGCAACGCTTGTCAAACTTCTCGGGCTGCTCGACCGGCAGCCCCAGCGAGAGCGCGACTTCCTTGACCGGCGAGCGCGACAGGCGCCTACGGCCCCGACCACTCCGCCGGTCCGGCTGAGTGTAGACGGCAACCACTTCGCATTGCGCCAGGCACGCCTCGAGGCTCGGCACGGAAAACGCATCCGAGCCCATGAAGACAACCCTGAGACTGGGTTCCTCGCTCCTCGCCAGGGCCGTATCCTCGGCGCGCCCTCCGCACAATGCCTCTTACTATGTTAATTATACACCTGCGACATTTGATTACAAACAGATTTCATGCGGCATTTTCCGCGCCTGCGAACGTCCACGGCGGCGGGAGCTTGCAATCGAAGCGCCTCACCTGTACCATAACAGCGCTGGCAGCTTACGTCTTCTGGGAGCAGAGGAAATCGCCTCTTGAGAACGAACTGCGGCCAAGCCTTCGAGGAACCGGCCGAGAACATCCAGGTCGAGCTCGTGCGCGACAGCTATGACGGCACCCCCAACTACCCGCCCCCCGAAGGATTCAGCTTGCGGCTGTTCCGCCCGGGCGACAGGGATCTGTGGATCGAGACCTGGAACCGGTCCGACGATATGTTGAAGGTTCGCCGCAAGACGTTCAATCAGAGCTTCGGGAGCAACCTGAAGGCGCTTGATGACCGCTGCTTCTTCCTGCTCGACCCCGGCGGCCAGGTAATCGGCACGGGAACGGCCTGGCCGGACCCCGACGGCGTCGGCCGCGCCCATTGGGTGTGCGTGGACCGGGAGCATCAGGGCCGTGGCCTGTCGAAGGTGCTCCTTTCAGCCGTGATGAACCGGTTGGCGCAATCGCACGAGCATTTCCGCGTCGGCACCTCCACCTTTCGGATCCCGGCCATCGCCCTTTACTTGAGCTTCGGCTTCGTGCCGAAGATAACGACGGAAGAACAAGCTCGAGCATGGCGGATGGTCGCCGCCATACTGCCCCACCCCGCGCTGAAAGGGATATAGGAGACGTTCGTGGGCCGCTCGTTCCTCATCTGCCGGATCGCAGGCGTGCCGTTCAAGCTTCACTGGGCCTACTTCCTGGTCCCGGTCTACCTTCTCTGGGCGCCGCTTCTCAACGTGAGGGCCCATCCCGCCGGGCTCTTGCATGGGCTCATCGACGTCCTCCTGCTGTCCGCCGCCCTCCTCGCTCACGAACTGGCTCATGCGCTGACCGCGCGCTCTTTCCACGCACGCGTGCACAGCATCACGTTGTGGGCGCTCGGCGGGCTCACCGAAGTCTCACAGATGCCGCCGGCCCCCTCAGCCGAGATACTGCTGTCACTGTCCGGCCCCGCATGCACTTTTGCGCTTGCCGGGCTGGGACACGCCCTGTCAGGCCAACCGGGCGCGGTCGGCGAACACATGCAATTCTTCGCGTTCTGGAACTTCTGCATAGGCGTCCTCAACCTCGTTCCCGCCTATCCGCTCGACGGGGGCCGGACCCTGCGGGCAGCCTTGCGCGCCAGGCTCGGCGAAGCCCGCGGCGACCTCGTGACCGCGCGGGTCGGCATGATCGCGGCCGTCGGCATCATCCTGGCAGGCCTCGCCTGGGGAACCACGATCCTCGTCATCATCGGCATCATGGCCGCCGCCTTCTCATACGACCTCCTCCGCCGGAACCGCTTCGCGGGATACTCCGCCCGGCCACGCGTCCCGCCGTCCGGCGACTTCCGCACCTGGCGCCTCCCGAAGAAGGAGCTCGACGCGGAGATCAAGCGCAAGCGAACGATCGAACGCGCAAACCGTGAAATGCGGCAGAAGGTCGACGAACTCCTCAAGCAGATAAGCGAGAAAGGTATTGAGTCACTCAGCGACAAGGACCGCGCCTTCCTGCAGGCGGCCGGCGAACGGCTCCGCGGACAGGGCCGATAGAGGCGTAAACCGAGGCGCAAAAAAGCCGAAACAACATATGGGGCTCGGCTGCGCATTTGACACGGGCGCGCGCTGCCCCTATAATTCGGCCTCGCGGAAACAGAAAGAGGGATCGCGTCCATGAACATCTCGCTGTTTTACGACTGGATCGAGGGGTGTTACTACGGCGAGGGCGAACTCGCTCACCTCGTCGCCGACATCGTCGACGAAGCGATGGCCCACGACACACCTGGCGAGTTCGACCCGGCCGAACGCGTGGAGCAAGCCCTCCTCGAATCCGCCTGGCACATGGCCGAGACCGAAGACGAGACCGTCCGCGCCCGAGCGGCCGTGCTGCTCGGCCGCCTTGGATACCGCGGCGTCGAACAGGCTCTCGACAATGTCGAACAGTGCGACGACGCATCCATCGCCGGAGCGGCCACAATCGTCCTCGCCCGGCTTCGCGGCATCGACGACCAGATGCTGGCAAAGCTCCTCGCAATCGCCGAGGACCCCGCCGCCTCGCGCGAGCTCCGCAGTGCCGCTGCGAAGAGCACCGCCGCCGCGGGCTCACCGGCCGCGACGGCCGAGCTCGTCCGGATCGCCCAGTCGGAAGAACCCGACCTCGCCCAATACGGGATGGAAGGACTCGGCCACACCAAGCCCGACCCGCGTTCGCCGCAGCATGAGGAAGCCTTTCAAGCCCTGCTGGCCGGCCTTGAGATAAAGGACCCGATACTCCAGGCCGCAGCGGCCGAGGCACTCGGCGAATTCGGCGACACCGCGGCGATGCGGCCGCTTGAAGCCGTGCTGATCGAAAAGGACCCGACCGTTCGCAGGCGGGCGCTCTTCGCCCTCGCCAAGCTCGGCGCCGAGAGCGCCAAGCCGCCGCTCACGCGCATGATCCGCGACTTCTCCGTACCCGCAAGGTGGGAGATCATCGACCTGCTCGGACGCTACTACGGCGAGTCGATGGTCGATGTGATCGCGCTCGCCGCCGAGGACAGGGACGCGGAGATGCGCGACCACGTCGTTGCCGCGCTCGCGAGGATGGACGGCCCGGCGTCGCTTCAGATACTCCAGAAGATCGCCCAGAGCGACAGCGACACCTTCGTGCGGGAGCAGGCCGAGACCGCCCTGACGAAGCGCCAGGAACAGGCTCCTGCCGCGCCGCCGGCTCCCGAGGCCGTTCTCGAACCGGCGCCGCAGCCGCAGGAGGGTGCACCTCCGCCGCCTCCGCCGCGGCCGCCGGCATCCGTCCCGCCGCCGCCGCCGAGACCGGCCGCCAGGCTGCGCCCGCTGTTCCCCGCCGCCGAGCCGGAGGCCGCACCGGAAGGCCCCGGGCGCGAGGAAAAACCCAAGACGGTGATCGAGCACGCGCTCGAATCGATGGAATGCACCTGGTGGCTCGACCCGGCGGGGTATCAAACCGAGGTGCCGGCCGAAGGTGACAAGGGGAAGATCTCCATTCTGCTCGGGGAAACGGACTACGAGGGCTCGCCCGTCTACCGTTTCGTCGTCAACTGCGGCCGCGTCCGGCCGGCCTCGTTCGAGGCCGCGCTCCGGAACAACCGCGACCTGGATTACGGCTCGCTCGCCATCGCGAACGTCGACGGCGTGCCGAGCTTCGTGCTGACCGACACGATGCTTGCCGGCGCCGCCACGATCGCCGGCATCCGCAAGACGCTCACGTCCCTCGCCCGGTCCGCCGCGGCGCTGCGCGCGTAGGCCCGCTCAAAGATGCTTCATCGTCCGCAGTTCCTTCCCCAACGTGTAGCTCTCGTATTGATTAAGGAACGCGCGAATCCGCCTCGCGGCGTGCGGCGAAATGCTGATCCGGTCGAGCCGCGTCGTCTTGCCCTGCGCGAGCCGCTCGAGCAGGCCGAGCGCGCCCGGCGACACCTTCTCGATCAGGTCGGCCTCGCCGGGCGCGCAGTCGGAACAGATGACGCCGCCGCGGGCCGGCGAGAACGCCACGCCCCTCCCCTGCCGTTCCTTCCCGCACGACACGCAGCGGCCAAGCTCCGGCATGAAGCCGGACAGCCCGAGCAGCCTCACCTCGAACGCGAACAGCGCGATCTCCGGGCCGACGCCTCCGTCCAGCCGGTGCAGCAGAAGCAGCAGCTCGTCGAACAGCGCTTCGTTCGGGTCCTCGTGCGCGGTCATGCTCTCGACGAGCGCGGCCGCGTGACAGGCCGCGTAGAACCGCGCAAGGTCGCGTCGGATGGCACAGAACGTCTCGTGGGCGCTTGCCTCGGTCAGGATGTGCATCCCCTCGCGCTTCGAGCGGGAAGCGAACACGACCTCGCAGTGCGAGAGCAGGTCGACGTGCCCGATCAACTTGCTCGACTTGCGCTTCGCGCCCTTCGCGAGCATCACCGTGCGCCCGAGCTCGCGCGTGTAGAAAGTGAAGACGCGGCTCGTCTCGCTGAATTCCGCGTATCGGATCGTTATCGCGTCAGCGCGTTCGTACGGCATCCTGCCAGTACCCGCCTTCGAGGGTGAAGTTCTCTCGCAGCAACCGGACGACGTCCTTGTAGCTGACGGCGACGTTCGCCCCCGCCTTCATCAGCTCGCCGGCCAGCCTGGCGTGCAGGTACCGCGCCTCCCGCTCCTTGCAGCGCCCTTCCGGGGCGGCGGCCAGCAGCGAGCGCAGCACGCCGACCGGTTCCGGCGTTCTGCTCCGCGCGCGTTCTCCCGCCTGCTTGCGGCAGTTGACAACGACGTCATAACCGACGGCTCCCTCCGCCGTGACCTGCTTGAACGTCTCGTGCTGCTTGTCGAGCGTCTGAATGGCCTCGACGTGGAAGCCGGCCGCGTCGACGCCTTCCTGAATCGCCGCCCACACGTCGGCGCGCGTGTTGTGAAAGACGAGCGTCATCCAGCGGCCGGGCCGGAGCGCGCGGTGAATCTCGGCGAACGACGCGGCCATCAGGCCGCCGTACTCGACGACGCCCTTCCCCTGGCTCTTGCTCATGACCGCCTCGTCGCGCGTCTCCGTCCGCCATCCCAGCCAGCTCTCCCAGAGGAAGTTGAGCTCCGAGTACATTATGTTGTGGCCGAACGGCGGATCGGTGAAGACGTAATCGATCGACGCGTCCGGCACGGCGGACAGGTCGGCGGCGCTCTGCGTCGAGATACAGAGGTCGCCATCGGGCCGGCCTCCGCCGATGTAATCGGCCGCGCGGCAGAGAGCGTTGATGCGCCGCTCGAACATCCGCAGCACGTTCACCTCGGCGCTGAAGCTCGGCAGGTACATCGTCCCGAGGATCGGGCCGGGCGCGAGCCGGCGCGACGGGATGTACTTGATGAGCCGCGAGGCGCGGATCATTATGGCCGTCACGGCGAAGAGAGCGCGGGCGCGGAGCCGCGCGGGCCGCACCTTCGCCGCCGCGTCCCACAAGAGCGCGATGGCCTTGAGGTTCCGCTCGGTGAACAAGTCGGCGACGGTCGTCACGCCGCTCCGCCGGACGCGGCTCAGCTCGTCGAGCCCGGCGGGAATCTCGTCGGTCGGATACCACAGGCCGTCGAGCCCGGCTTGTGGCGCGCTGCGCCCGTCGAGCGGCGCCTCGGCCACGTCGCAGCCGTTCGGACAATCGAGCCGCGCCGCAACCGGCCGGCTGCCGGTCCGGTCGGCCAGCTTCTTCACGATCTTCCGGCCGCACGACGGGCACGCGTACTCGCTGTGCACGCGCCGTTCCTTGTCGATGGCCACGTCCCACAGGACGTATTCCGCCCGGCATTCCGGACACCGCAGGACGTCGCTCCATATCACGCAGTTCACGGCCGCGTCCGAGCCGCAGGTCGGGCATTCCGCCCGGTACATCGGCTCGAGCTTCGTGCGGACCGCGTCGAGCATGCCCTGAAGCGCCGGGCGAAGCTCGCGCGTGTCCACGCCCGCGCAATTGTTGTACGCGAGGAACGTCGCGAACGGCGAGAGATCGGAGAGGAGCGCCCGGCGCCCGAGCCTCGCCGCGGCGACGCCCGTCATCCCGGACCCGCAGAACGGGTCCATCACGACGTCGCCGGCCTGTGTATAATGCTCTATATACGGCTCTATCGCCTCGGGCGGGACCTTCGTGTGGTACATGTGCACGCGGTAGGCCGGCGAGCCCTTCGTCGCGCGCACGTCGCGCGCGAACGGCGCCGCCACCTGCCGGCCGGCGCCCTGCCCTGCTGCGGCGAACGCCGCCACGTGCGCGTTCGCCCCCGGCGTCCATACCGGTCCCGCATCGAGCTGCAGCCCCGGCCGTCTCATCCCAGTTTCAGCCTTTCCGCCAGTCTCGTGCACCGCCGCCGGATGCGGTCGTTGCGGACCGCCATCCCGAGCGCCTTCTTGTCGCCGACGATCACCACGAGCCGAACCCCGCGCGTGACCGCCGTGTAGAGCAGGTTCCGCTGGAGCATCACGTAGTGCTGCGACGCCAGCGCGATGACGACGGCGGGATACTCGCTGCCCTGCGACTTGTGCACCGAGATCGCGTATGCCGACTGAAGCCCGTCGAGCTCGTCGAACCCGTACTCGACGTACCGGTCGTCGAACCGCACGATGATCTTCTCCGCGACGCGGTCCACGTCGGCCACGCGCCCGATGTCGCCGTTGAACACGTCCTTGTCGTAATCGTTGCGCGTCTGCATCACCTTGTCGTTCGGCGCGAACGCGCGGCCGAAGCGCTTGACCTCCGGCCCGGCGCCCGCGTTCAGGCACTGCCGCAGCTCGTCGTTCACGTTCGTCACCCCCGCCACCCCGCGATACATCGGCACCATCACCTGAATGTCACCGGCCGGGTCCAGTCCGAACCGGTCCGGGATGCGTTTCGTGCACAGCTCCTTGATCGTCTCGAGCACTTCCTGGGGCGAGTTCCGCTCGATGAAGTAGAAGCCTTCGGCCTCGGCGGCCGCGCCCTGCCGGAGGTCGGGCATCTGCCCGTGATTGATGTGGTGCGCGTTCGTGACGATCGGGCTGCGCTCTTCCTGCCGGAAAATCTGTTCGAGGCGCTTGACGGGAAAGACCTCCGAACGAATGACGTCGCGAAGCACGTTGCCGGGGCCGACCGACGGGAGCTGGTCGACGTCGCCGACGAGCACGACGACGGCCGTGAGAGGGACGGCGAGCAGCAGGTCGCGCATCAGCGCGATGTCCATCATCGACGTCTCATCGACGATGACGGCGTCGGCCTCGAGCGGGTTGCCGGCGTTCATCGAAAACTCGCCGGTCGACGGGTTCCACTGGAGCATGCGGTGGATGGTCTTGGCCTCGTGGCCGGTGGTCTCGGCCAGACGCTTGGCCGCGCGGCCGGTCGGCGCCGCCAGCAGGACTTTCATCCCCTTCCGGCGCAGGATCGGTATGATGCAGTTGATAATCGTCGTCTTCCCGACGCCCGGCCCGCCGGTGATGATGGTGACCTTGTTCGTCAAGACCGTCTCGATGGCCTCGCACTGCGTGGGGTCGAGTTCGATGCGGTTGCGTTTCTGCGCCCAGCGCACGGCGGCGGGCGCGTCGATCTCCCGCAGTTCCGACTCCGCCCGGCCGATGGTGAGCAGCAATTGCGCGACCTGGAACTCCGCCTCGTACAGCGGCCGCGCGTACACCGGGTCGTCGTCGAACTCGCGCCCGACGACGATGCTGTCCGCCTGCTCCTCGTGCTGCAGCGCATCCTCGATCAGGCCGAACTCGACCTGGAGTAGTTCCGAAGCCTTGTGGATCAGCCGCTCGCGGGGAACGGCGACGTGCCCGTCGTTCGCGAGCTGCCCCAGCACGAAGACCAGGCCCGCGCGGGCGCGCTCGGGCGAGTCGTGCGGGAAGCCCATGTTCTGCGCGATGACGTCGGCCTTCTTGAACCCGATGCCGCGCACCTCGGCCGCCAGGCAATACGGGTTCTGCTTGATGGCGTCGACGGCGCCGGCGCCGAAGGTCTTGTAGACGCGCGACGCGTAGGCCGCGCTGATCCCGAGCCCCTGGAGGAAGACCATCACGTCGCGGACGGCGCGATGCTCGCCCCACGAGCTGATGATGCCCCTAAGCCGCCCACGCCCGATGCCGGCGACCTCGAGCAGCCGCTCGGGATCCTTGTCGATCACGTCGAGCGTATCCTCGCCGAACTTGCGCACGATCCGCTTCGCGAACTCCGGCCCGACGCCCTTGATGAGCCGCGACGACAGGTAACGCTCCATCCCGACGAGCGTCGGCGGCGCGATCGAGCTGTAGCGCTCGACCGCGAACTGCCGCCCGAACTTCTTGTGGTTCTGCCAGCGGCCCTCGACGAGCAGCGCCTCGCCCTCGACGAGCGACGCGAACGAGCCCACGATAACGATCGGGTCCGAGACCAGAGCGGCGTTCTCCGGCATGAACCGCGCGACGGCGTAGCGCGACTCGTCGTTCGAGTAGATGACGTGCTCGACCGTGCCGCGGATCGTCTCCGCCTGCTCCGATTGTCCGCCCGTGTATGCCAACCCTTGCTCCCGGTGCGCCGATCCACGTCGCGCCCCGATGATTCTAGTTTGCAGTCCGACGCGAGTCAAGGACAGGACGAGTTAGACCCCTATTTCGCGAAACCCTGGGGTTGAGTCATCCCCAGTTTCTGAAAACGTTGAGTGAGCGGCGTTCGCGCCGCTTTCAATCCCCGCGGAGCGGGGCCGACCATATCGACGCAGATGTCGCAGATTCTGACAGCGCATCTCGCAGAGATCGCAGAGCTCACAAAAGCGCCGAGCCACACTCGACGAACGAAGGGCGACGCCGACCGGCGAGCGCCCAGAGCTCGTCGTGCCGTTGCTCCGCGACGGCCGGCCGCTTGCGGCGGGCCGCTTTGCGCCTCCCGACTTGTCGGGGCGCGCATAGGCCCGCGCGTGAGCGGCGTTCACGCCGCTTTCCGAGCCCGCCGAAGGCGGGCGAGCATAGGCCCCCGCTTTTAGCGGGGGTAATGCGACGGGTTGACCAAGTTCCCAGAGCCCCGTTCACGGGGCTTTCCCCGAGGGAAGAGCCTTTCAACGAAGCGGGAATGAGTCAGCCTCCTCCGCCCTCAACTCCCGGCCACAATCATGTACTCTGGGCGTTCGGCCGAACGTTCAAATACATGGTGCCGCCAGAACACATCTCAGTACGTCCGCCGTCACCCGGAAGGACGAACCGGGCATGTCAGTATGTCCGCTGTAACCCGGAGGGATTGTGCCCCCTCGCCCATCTCTCGCAAAGGCCTGCTGGCCCCTCTCTTGGAACGCCCTGGTCCACGTCGCGCCCCACAACTGCCGACACAATTCTCGGAACCTCGGACGCGTCGCTGCGTCTACATATATGGCGATGGAGAAGTCGTGACTCGTTCGGAGGGCGCCGGAAATGAAAGACGCAGCGTGGCCCATGTTCGCGGCTGCCGTCCTGTTCACCGTTTCTGCTGTGGCTGCGGAACCCAAGATCGATCCGGCGGTCTGGGCGCTCGCAGAGAAGCACTGGGGCAAGCGGGACCCCAAGAACTGGCGCGGACTCCGGGGTCTGCACGCGATGCGCTCCAACCGACTGAAGAAGACGCTGAAAGGTTGGGACGCTTACGTGGTGGCGGTATCGAACCCGATGGCTGTGCGCACCGGCAGGCCCACGTTCCTCCACGCGCTCGTCGTCAAGGACGGCAAGGCCGTTCACTTGACGAGCGACAAGTCGGCTGCGGACTTCTTCACGGGGCTGAAGGTTACGGTGCGCGATGCCGGCGAGGCGCTGGACCTCGTCATGTGCTTTGCGGAACTGCGAAGCTACGGTCCGCAGCTGAAGCCACTGACGGCCAAACCCGAAGATTGGACGGTCGTCGTCGAAGAGGGCAAAAACGGCTGGACGGTCCGCTGCACGTTCGTCCTCGACCCCAACATCTCCTATTGCGTGCGGTACACCGTCCACGTCGCCCGAGACGGCAAGCTCGAGGCCAAGAGCGGCAGGCAAGTGTGCATCAGGGGCGGTTACATGTAGGCCGTCAGAGGATTCCCGACAGAAGCTGCGCGATGGATTGCCCGAACTTCTTGATGCGCGGGCGGCGGCGAAACGTCTCGAGGTCGATCTCGACGCAGGATCGGGCGTCGGCTTCGAACTGTTTGCGGAGCGCCCGCGCGAACGGCTCGTTGTGGATGAATGCCGACGCCTCGAAGTTGAGGTGAAACGAGCGCACGTCCATGTTCGCCGAGCCGACGCTGCCGTAGCGGCGGTCGACGGCGATGGTCTTCGAGTGGAGGAACCCGCCGGTGAACTCGAAGATGCGGACGCCGGCCTCGAGCAGTTCCTCGTAGTATGAACGGGCGGCGCTGGTCACGATGCGGACGTCCGACTTGCTCGGGAGCATGACGCGGACGTCGACGCCTCGGAGCGCCGCGGTCTGGAGCGCGGTCAGCATCGAGCGGTCGGGCACAAAGTACGGCGTCGCGATCAGGACCTGCTCGGCGGCGGCCGCGATCGCCTGGAAGTGCAGTTGCTGAATCGTCGGCCAGCGGCAGTCGGGGCCGGAGGCGACGATCTGCGCAAGCGCGTCGCCTGAGCGCTCGACCTCGGGGAAGTATCGGCCGTCGGCCACCTGCCGCCCGGTCGTGAACATCCAGTCGGTGAGGAATATGAGCTGGAGCGCGGCGACGGCGGGGCCGCCGATGCGAAGATGAGCGTCACGCCACGGGCCGGTCTCGGGGTCGAGGCCGAGATATTCGTCGCCGATGTTCATCCCGCCGACGAATCCGACCTTGCCGTCGATGACGGCGATCTTGCGATGGTTGCGGAAGTTCACGCGCTCGATGATCTTCGCGAAGTGCGGCGGGAGGAACGCCGCGGCCTCGCCGCCGGAGCTCTCGAGCTCGTCGAAGAAGCCCGACCGGTATGCGCCGATGGAGCCGACGCCGTCGTAGAGGACGCGCACCTCGATGCCATCGGCGGCGCGCTCGGCGAGCAGGTCGCGAATCTCGGTGCCCGTCCGGTCGCCGTTGAAGATGTAGTAGCCCAGGTGCACGTGCGACTCGGCCGACCGGATGGCTTCCTTGAGGGCGTCGTACTTCAGCCCGGCCTCGAAGAAGAGCTGGACGGCGTTCCCTCCGAACGGCGGGCCGCCGCTGCTCGATTGCGCGCTGTTCGCCGCGAGCTCGATGAGGCCCTGCTGAGCCGGCTTCAGGCCGCGTAGAATGGATTCGTCGAAATCGGCGAGCCGCTGCTCGACGTACATCGAGAGCGCGTCGTCGGCTTGCCGGTTGGCGTCCGCCCTCACGCGGAACTGCCGCCGGAAGCGGGTGCGGGCGAGCGCGTAGTAGGCGATGATGCCGATGACCGGCAGGAAGGTGACGGTCATGAGCCAGGCGATGGTCGCCGCGGGCTCGCGCCGCTCGCTCAGGATCGCCAACGCGACCGACGCGGCCTGGAGCAGGATGAGCGCCCAGAGGACGGCGAACCAGTTCTCGAGCAGGAACGCCAGCACACCTTCGAGCATTCAGTCCTCCCGCGCGGGCCCGAGGGCCGGTTCACGCCCGGCCGTCACTTGTCGTTCTTCGGCGGCTCGGCCTTCAGCGCCTTCTCGACGGCCGGGTCCCCGGCAAAGGATTCCTTGAGCACCTCGGCGACGGCCCTGCGGATCTCGTTCGCGTCGGTGGATTCCAGTTTGACGAGCAGCGCATCCCGGGCCTTCGGGCCCGCGATTCCGTTCGGACTGTGGCGGCGCTCCTTCGGATCCGTTTTCGCCATGCCAATGAAGCGAACGAGCCGGCGCGCGAATATCTCTCTCGCGGGGTCGGACGTGCCGACCTCCCACGCCTTTTGCATGAGCCTCGCGGCGGCATCGTAGTCGCCGGCCGTCGCATAGGCGCACGCGAGCGTGTCGATATGGCTCGACAGCTCCTCGTCGTCTTCGCCGAGGCCGTCGACGCCTTTTTGCGCCAGGCGGACGGCGAGCTTGTTGTCCTGTGCTTCGGGCCGTCCGGCAATGGCGAGCGTCCATGCCATGTTGTTGCAGTCGCCGGGGTCGTCGATGCCGGCCGCGACGCGCCGGGCCTCGTCCTTCCTGCCCTTGATCATCGCGAGGAGAAACGCGTCGCGTTCGTCTGCAAGCCGCTCCGCCGCGAGTTTCGTGGCAATTGCCAGCGCCCGCTCGGCGTCGTGCACTTCCGGGTTGGGGTTCGCGAAGAGCTGCCAGGCCACAAAACGCCGCTGCGGGCGGCTGAGGTTCTCGGCCGGTTCGAGCAGCAGCACGCGGGTGATCCACGCCAGTTCGTCCGGGAAGTAGACGGATGACATGTAATCACTCGCCAGGACCTGGCCGGTGTATCCGATCCCGCGCCTGACCATCGCGACGCGGTAGAAGAACGCGAGCCGTTCTTCTTGGGGGAAAGCTTTGCCGAAGCGCAAGACGCCGAATCCGATCTCGGCCCCCGGCCCCCATCGGAGCGCGAAGTCGACGACGTCCTCGGCCATCTCGCCGCGGGCCTGCCTGCAGACGAGGTGGAACGCGCGCCACCGGTGCGGCGCCTTGCCGCTCCGGAGGGCGCGCCGCAGCGCGTCGGCATCCGGCTCCGCCGCGATCATCTTCTTGTCGCGGGCATTGTCATCCACTGGCCGCCCCCATCCATCGAGGCCGAAGGGCGTGTCGTCCTTGAGCCAGTCACGGAGGAGCCGTTCATAGTCGGTGAGCGGCGCTTTGCGCTCGGGCGCGTAAGAGATCGTGACCGGCGCCG
>JBDREM010000090.1:0-14332 GCA_043819695.1 Planctomycetota bacterium | reverse complement strand
CGGTGGCACGGGATCGTTTCGGAGTGGATCGAGGCGCTGTCCGAGTCGGAGCAGGGGCGGATCCTCGGCGGCACAGCGGTCGAGGCGTACGACTTGTAGGAGCAAGCCGTGAAGGCATTCGTCATTACAGGCGCCGGGCAGACGGACGTCATCGAAATCGAAAAGCCGGCGCCGGCGGCGGACGGCGTGCTGCTCCGAGTGCGGATGGTCGGCTTCTGCGGGTCCGACCTCAACACGTTCCGCGGCAAGAACCCGATGGTGACGTATCCGCGGATCCCGGGGCACGAGATCGCGGCGACTATCGAAGAAGCCGGCTGCGATGTTCCGGCGGATTTCGCGCCGGGAACGAACGTCACGCTCTCGCCGTACACGAGCTGCGGGAAGTGCGCATCGTGCCTGCGCGGCCGCGAGAACGCGTGCCGGTTCAACGAGACGATGGGCGTGCAGCGTGACGGAGCGATGACGGAGCACGTCGTCGCGCCGTGGCGGAAGCTGTATCCGTCGGCGAAGCTGCCGCTTCGTGAGCTGGCGCTCGTCGAGCCGCTGACCGTCGGGTTCCATGCGTCCGACCGCGGCGAGGTGTGCGAGAATGATATCGTCGGCGTGTTCGGCTGCGGCGCGATCGGGCTCGGCGCGATCGCCGGCGCCGCGTTTCGGGGAGCGACCGTGATTGCCATCGACGTCGACGACGAGAAGCTGGCCATCGGCAGGAAGGCCGGCGCGGCGCACACCGTGAACTCGGCCTCGGATTCGCTGCACGGCCGCTTGCAGGAGCTGACCGGCGGCCGCGGGCCCGACGTTATGATCGAGGCCGTCGGCCTTCCGGCGACGTACCGCGCGGCCGTCGAGGAGGTCGCGTTCACCGGCCGCGTCGTCTGCATCGGCTACGCGAAGGAGCCGGTCGAGTTCGAGACGAAGCTGTTCGTGCAGAAGGAGCTCGACATTCGCGGCTCGCGGAACGCGCTCGGCGACTTCGCCGACGTCGTCAAGGTGCTCGAAGCCGGCCGCTTCCCGGCCGACGACGTCGTCACTAAGGTCGTTCCGTTCGCCGAAGCGGGCGACGCGCTTCGCGCGTGGGACGCGAACCCGCCCGCGTTCACGAAGATTCTCGTCAGTCTCGACTGAGCCGCTCCGAGGAGACTCAAGATGCGACCCGTTTACCCCGTCGGCACGACACTCTACAAGCCCGAGAAATGCTGGAACGCCTGCACCATCGTCGGCCGGCCCAAGGAAGTTTCGGTGACGCCACCGGCCGAACTTGGCATTCCGCCCGACGGACCACTTGAGTAGATAGTCATGCCTGAATCGTCAATTTGAAAGAAGGGCAAGCCGATGCTTGAGATTTCACAGAAGGACCGGGATATTCTTCGCGGGCTGGCCGGGCAGGTCGCCGAGATCGCCGCACTGCCCATTCAGAAGGAGCGAGCGAAGCTGTGGACCGACCTCAACGACCTCGAGCCGACCCGCCCGCTCGTCTGGATCAACGAAATCTGCTGGGGCGAGATCAACGTCAACGACGAACTCACCTGCCGCTGCGAGGGCGACTGGGCCCGCGGCCAGGAAGGCAACTTCCGGCGGCTCCTCTATCAATGGAATCACATGCCCGGCGACATGATCGTCAGCGACCACCTCGAGGCGCGGCTCGCGATCCGCAGCACCGGCTTCGGCATCGATCAGATCACCGACTCGACCGAATCCGACGTGCTGTCGTCGGTGCATTTCATCCCGCAGATGAAGGAGCCGAAGGACATCGAGAAGATCAAGATGCCCGAGGTCACCCACGACGAGGCCGCGACCGAGGCTAACTACGAGGCGATGTGCGATGTGTTCGGCGACATCCTGCCCGTGAAGAAAGTCGGCATCAAGGGGACGTGGTTCGCGCCGTGGGACAACCTCATCCGCTGGTGGGGCGTGCAGGAGGCGATGATGGACCTCGTCCTCAAGTCCGACCTCGTCAACGAGGCGATGACGCGGCTCGTCGACTGCTACCTCCACGAGCTCGATCAGTGGGAGGAACTCAACCTGCTGTCGTCGAACATCAACAACACGCGCGTCGGCTCCGGCGGCTATGCTCACACGACCGCGCTGCCACCGGATGATTGCGATCCCGGCCGCCTCCGCCCGAAGGACGTCTGGGGCTGCGCGACCGCGCAGATATTCTCCGAGGTCTCGCCCGAGATGCACTGGGAGTTTGCGCTCAGGCACGAGATGCGCTGGCTCGAGCGCTGGGGCCTGACCTACTACGGCTGTTGCGAGCCGCTCGACCTGAAGATGGACATCCTGCGCCGCGTCCCCAATCTGCGCAAGGTCTCGATGAGCGCGTGGATCAACGTCGACCGCGCGGTCGAGAAGGTCGGCGCCGACTACGTCTTCTCGCACAAGCCGAACCCGGCGATCCTTGCAGAGGACGGCTGGCGGCCCGAGGTCGCGCGCAACAACCTCGTCGAGGTGCTTGAGAAAGCTCGCGGCTGCCGCATCGAGATCATCCTCAAGGACATCTCGACCGTGCGGAACGACCCGCGGCGGCTGTGGGAGTGGGAGACGATTGCGATGGAAGTTGCCGACGAGTTCGCGCCCTGACGCAGCGCGGCCGTCCGACGGATGCTCGTCCTGCGGCGGGGCCCCGTCGCGCCGACGTAGCGGCCGAGTCATAACCCATTGCCGCCCCGGATGATATGACTGAGGTCCGTGCCAGGCACGGACCTTGTGCCAGGCACGGACCTTCGCAGTTCCTCGAGCATCCGCGACATCTCCCGGGCGACCCGCTCCGCGGCCTCGTCGTCGGACAGGCTCTCGAACTCCGCCGCCGGAATGCAGCGGCCGTATACCACCCGCACCGGGCCGGGCCTGGGCAACAGGCGCGACCTCGGCCATGCCTCGTATGCCCCATCGACAATGACGGGTATCACGGGCACGTTCGCCTTCCGGACGAGCAGCCGGAACCCGCCCTTGAACGGCTGGAGTTCGCCGTCGCGCGTGCGCGTGCCCTCGGGAAACATCACAAGAAGCTCGCCGGCCGCGAGCCGGCCGATCGCCGTGCGAATCGCCTGACGGTCCGGGCGCCCGCGCCTCACCGGAAACGCGTTGACCGCCCGCAGTATCGCGCCGAGCACCGGGTTCCTGAAGAGTGTGTCGCGCGCCATGAAGAATGTCGGCCGCGAAAGGGGACAGCCGACCAGCATCGGGTCCAGGAAGCTCTGATGATTCGAGAGCAGGAGCGCCCCGCCCTGCTTCGGCAAGTTCGTTATGCCGTAAGCGCGGAGCCGGAAGAACAGGCCGACGAACACGGTGCTGGCCAACTTGCCCAGGGCGAAGGACCACCGCTGCAACCGGTCAGCCACTCGCGAGCCCTCTCGCCGTCAGGATGAGGATCATGTGCTCGACGACCTCGTCGACGGTCATCGTGGATGTGTCGATCACGACGGCGTCTTCGGCCTTCCGGAGCGGCGACGCCTCGCGCGTCGAGTCCCGCTCGTCGCGCACGATGACCTGGCGCTTCAATTCGTCGAGCGAAATCCCCTCGCCCTTCTCGGCGAGCTCCCGGTGGCGGCGCCGGGCGCGCTCGTCGACCGACGCGTCGAGGTAGAACTTCGCCGGCGAGCCCGTAAAGACGACGGTCCCCATGTCGCGCCCTTCGGCGACGAGCGGCCCTCGTTCGGACGCGGCGCGCTGAAGCTCGACCATCCGCTCCCGGACGCCCGGCGCCTGCGACGGCCCGTAAGTGTTGTTCGTCACATCGAGCGATCGAATGTCCGAGGTCACGTCCTCGCCGTCGAGCAGCACCCTCGGCTCGTCGAACGAACCGGCCAGCTCGATCCGGCACGACCGGGCGACCGCCGTCAGCGCCTCGGCGTCGTCCATGTCGGCGCCGGCGCGGAGCGCTTTGAGCGTCGCCGCGCGGTACATTGCGCCCGTGTCGAGGTACCGGAAACCCAGGCGCGACGCCAGTGTCCGCGCCACGGTGCTTTTCCCCGAGCCGACCGGCCCGTCGATCGCTATGACAAGGTGGCTTCCCATCGCACGGTATTCTATCGAGGCGGCCGGCTCAGTCAATCCCGCGCTCCTTCGGTGATGGTTCCGAGGAACGTGTGGTCCGTGTAGGGGCACGGCCCGCCGTGCCCACGCACAACGATAACACGACGAGGGCACGGCAGGCCGTGCCCCTGCGTTACAGATCGATCGAGCCAAGCGTTACCACACACACTTTGGAACGATTGGGTCCTTCGGCGGGCCCGGTCAATCGGCGCCGTCCCAGCCTTCTTTCCCGATGAGCTTGACGAACGTGCAGGCGCAGTCGGCCTGCTCGTCGAACTTGTCGCCGCGGCGCGTGACGACCGTCAGCGACTGGAGGTAACGCGGGCCGACGGGGATGACCATTATGCCGCCGTCGCCGAGTTGCTGCATCAAGGAGGGCGGGACCTCGGGCGAGCCGGCCGTCACGATGACGCGGTCATACGGCGCGCCGTCGGGCCGGCCGAGCGTGCCGTCGCCGACCTCGACCCGCACGTTCTCATAGCCCTGCTCTTGCAGCGTCTTCCGCGCCCGCTCGGCGAGCGCATCGATGCGCTCGACCGAAACCACCTCCGCGGCCAGCTCGGCAAGGATCGCCGTCTGGTAACCGGACCCCGTCCCGATCTCGAGCACCCGCTCGGCGCCGGTCAGCCGCAGGCGGTCGGTCATCAGCGCGACGATGTACGGCTGCGAGATCGTCTGGCCCTCGCCAATCGACAGGGGATAGTCGCAATATGCTTCCGGATGCCCGGGCGGACGGCAGAAGAGGTGACGCGGCACCTTGCGCATCGCGGCGAGCAGGCGCCTATCGTTGATACCGCGCGAAGCGATCTGCGCCGCGATCATTCGCTCCCGCTCTTCGGCAAAGTCACGGGCCACGGTACGTCCCTCCGCGGCGCCAATTGCTACGGCGCCTTCACGCCGAGGGCTTTCAACTTCGCCCTCGCTTCGGCCGCCGCGGCCGTTCGCGGATGATCCTTGACGACGAGCTGCAGGAGTTCGATCGCCTTGTCCTCGTCCTTCGCGCCGAGCGAGGCGTTCGCGGCGATCATCAGGAACTTCTCCGCCCCGTCGCCGCCGGCCTTCACGCCGAACGTCGCGTAAGCTTCGGCGGCCGTCTTGGCCGAGTCGTGGAACTGCTTGTCGAGGAGCAGACCTTCGCACTCCAGCATGGCGGCCGCCTGCTGCTCGCCGCTCTCGGGGAACTCCTTCTGGACGCGGCGGCCGATCTTCGCCGCCTCGGCGCCCTTGCGTTCCTCGAGAAGAATCGCGCCGGCGAACAGGAGCAGCTTGTCGGCCTGCGGGCCCGCCTTGTTCGTGTTGCCGCACTGGAGCGCCTCGCGAAGCGCCGAATCCTTGTCGCCCTTCGCCAGCGCCAGCTTCGCCGCAACGAGCGACCAGTGCCCGGCGAGCCGGTCCGACGGATGTTCCCAACCCCACAAGTCCAGCAGCGTCTCGGCCTGGTCGAACTGCTTCCGCGAGACGTAGTCCTCGATCGATTGCGCGAACGCGCCGCGCCGGACGCTGCTGACCGCGTGCGACCGCTGGTATGTCAGCATGTCCTCGGCCTTCCGGTACGCGGCCGACGATCGGTCATAGTCGCCCTTTGCCTTGTGCGCGTCGCCGATTCGGATTTGCGCCAGCCGCACGATGCTGTCTTCGAGCTTGCCGTACGTCTTCAGGATTCGGCCATACTCCGCGAGCGCCTCGTCGGGCTTGTCGAACGCATAGAGGAATGTGTCGCCCGCCCTTCGGATGAGACGGGCCTTTTGAGCGGGCTCCGTCGCCCTCTTCTCGGCGGAGCGAAAGACGCTCATCGCAGCGTCCGGCTGCTTCTTCAGGTCGCGCAGCCGCTCGCCCAGAAGCGCGGCGCACCGGTAGACGTTCTTCTTCGCGGCCGCGTCGTCGCGCTCGAACAAAGCGCCCGCGGCTTTCATTATTTCGGCGTCCGTGCCCATCGTGACGAAGAAGGCGAGCGCGGTTTCGAGGTGAGCCGACTCCATCGCCTTGAAATCGTATGCCCGCGCGATCGTGTAGTAGCGGCGCGACGTGTCCGCCCGGGACTGCTGCGGCGGCTCCCAGTCGGCGCCGACCACAATGCGCTGCCGGACCTGCACGGTCGCCGCGCCGCGTTTCAGCGCAAACGCGACCGTGTACTCGCCGGGCAGGAAGTAGACATGTTCCGGGTCGCGCTCCTCGCTCGACGTGCCGTCGCCGAAGGACCAGTTCGCGCCCCAGCCCTTCGACCGGCCTTCGGGCGTCGCATCCTTGAACACCACATTGTAGAGCCGGAGTTCCTCATAGACGACGCCGCCTGCGGCGCGGAAGCTGAGGTCGATCGGCACCGCCGAGCCGGAGACGCGCAGCCCGGTCTGCTTCGCCGTGAACACGCCCGGGAAGGCGCTCGGCGGGATGAGGCGGAACCTGTCGTCCGGCGCCTTCCAGGCGCCGACACAGAACTGCGAGCCGCCGCCCTCGACGTGGTAATACTCGATCTTGTGCGGCCCAGCCTTCAGTTGGACCGGCTTGCCGGCGAACCGCGCGTTCGCCGGGCCCCCGCCCCAGCGCGGCTTGCTCGACACGACCTGCCCGCCGACGAGGAAATACGACGCGTCGTCGGACGTCGTCGCGAACTGATATTCGCCGTCCTTCGGCACGTGCAGCCAGCCGCGGTATATGCTCACGTAGTTGTCCGAAGGGCCGAACGGGTTGAAGCCGTGGAAGATGTTCGGGACGAGCCAGCGGCCGTAGCTCGGCCCGCTCGCGTCGACGAGCTTGCGCATCTCAGCCGGCGTCCGAATGCCGCCGCCGTTGAACTTGCGCGTCTCGAGCACGAGGCCGACCTGCGGCTCCCACTTCGTTCGCGTGGTGTTCGGCGGGCCGCCGTAGCAAACATGATATTCGTCGATGCCGCGGATCATTCGGATCGCGATGCGCGCCCGGTCGCCCGGCCCCGTCATCATCAGCTCGAACTCGGCGGCCCGCCCCTGATCGCCCGCGAACACCTTGATGTCGGAGCCGTCCGGCTTCGCGAAGCCCGTCGTGAGGAAATCGGCCGCGAGCACGTCCGACCGCTGGAACGGATTGTGGACGCCCTCGTCCGGCGCGAACGTGCGCCTCACCTTGCAGTTCCCGAACGCCGCGGCGCCGTAGGCGTCGCCGGCGGCCAGGATTGCACCCCACAGCACGGCGGCAAGCCAGCGTGTTCTCATCAGGCCCCTCCAGGTCTTACCGCATGATACAGCGGAAGAGCCGCTCGTTCAAGGTATGGAACATTTATCTCCGCCGCGGCTGAAAAGCATGCTCAAGTTCCTGGAGCATCATGTCGATATGTTGAGGGGATACTATGTCGTCGGCCCGCTGGGATCCGGCGGCGCAGTCGGAGGGATGCGGCCGAGCCGCTGCCGCCGCGAAGTCTGATGCTGAGGGGACAGATCGAGTACGATCCCTGCAACGACTATTATGAGGCCCTGAGCGTAGCGTCGCAGGCGAGTCCGGCCGACATTCTCCGGGCCTACCGCAGGGCGGTGAAGAAGCATCATCCCGATGCCGGCGGCGACTCCGCCGGCCGGGCCATCCGGGCCGTTTACGAAGCCTACGCGGTCCTTGGCGACCGGTATAAGCGGAGCCACTACAACTGGTCGCGCAACCGCTACGGGCGGCCGGCAAGCCGTCCGAGAACGCCCGCCAGGGCCGCCGAAAAGCCCCTGCTGCGGCAGTGGATGCGCAGGGCGGCCGCCGTCACGTTCTCCGTCATCGCCGGCGCGCTCCTGCTCGTCGCGGCCGCCACCGGCCTTCGCCCGTACCGCATGCAAGGCCCGCCGCGAACGCGCAATGACGGCGCCCCAGCCGGCGGCGTCACGGCCCAGGCCGGTTCCCGCACGCCGCGGGCCGCCGCGTTTGAATACGCCACGCCGCTCGAGTCCGAGGACGCCGCCGCGAATTGACCCGCCGGCCGCGTCGCCGACCGCGGCCGCTCCGTGCTTTTTGCTTTCACTTCGCAAGCGGCCCGATTACAATGCCGGCAGTCCAGCCCGACAGAGAAACGGCCGTGACCGACGACATCCCCTACTGGATCGCCCTCAGCAACGTGCCCGGCGTGGGGCCGGTGATGTTCCGCACGCTCTGCGAGCGGCTCGGCGGCCCCCCGGCCGTGTTCCAGGCGGACGACGAAAAGCTCCGCACTATCCCCGGCCTCCGGCCGGAGACCATCGCCGCGTTCCGCGACAGCCGGCACGCCGTCCGCGCCGCGCGGGAGCTCGCGCGCGACCTCGACGACCAGCGCATCGCGGTCGTCACGTGCCGCGATCCCGCGTACCCGCCGTGCCTGTTCGACCTGAGCGACCCGCCGCCGCTGCTCTATGTTCTCGGAAAGCTTCCCGCCCCGGACGAACGCGCGTTTTCGGTCTCGGGCTCGACCGCGCCGTCCGCCAGGGGCGCCGACATCGCCTCGGCCGTCGGCCGTGAGCTCGCCCGCGCGGACTGGACGGTCGTGAGCGGGTACGCGTACGGCGTCGACACGGCGGCGCACCTCGGCGCGCTCGAGGAGAACGGCCGAACGGTCCTCGTGCTCCCGATGGGCATCAGGGCGTTCGAGCTCCGCGCGGAGTTCCTGCCCTTCGGGAAGCGCATCGGCGGCGACGTTGTCCTCGCGTCGGAATGCCCGCCGGACGAGGCATGGTCTTCGCGGGCCGCGGTCATGCGCGACCGCATCATCGCGGCGCTCGGGCGCGGGCTGCTCGCGGTCGAGGCGCGGCCGCAGGGCGGCACGATGATCACGTTCCGCCACGCGCTGAAGCTCGGCCGCCCGGCCTACGTGGTGAAGTACCGCCGTTCGCCGCCGGGCGCCTCGGGCAACCGGCTTGCGATCCGCGCCGGCGGGCTGCCGGTCGCCAGCCTCAGCGCGTTTCGCGAGATCATAACGGCGCGCGAGTTGCCCCGCGCGGCGCCAAAGGCAAAGCAAGGCGAGCTCTTCTGAGGAGAGCCATGCCGGTCCTCATCGGCATCGACGAAGCAGGCTATGGGCCCGTGCTGGGTCCGCTGGTGGTCAGTTCGGCCGCGTTCGACGTGCCCGAGGCCGCCGGCGAAGACCTGTGGCAGGTCCTCGCGCCGGCCGTCGCCCGGACGCGCCGCGAAGCCGCCGGCCGGCTGATCGTCGCCGACAGCAAGGCGGTCTACTCCGCGGCCCGCGGGCTGGCCGACCTCGAACGATCCGTGCTGTCCTTTCTCGCAGCGGCCGGCACCCGGCCCGCGACGTTCCACGAGCTCCTCGGCACGCTGTGCGAAGACGCCGGCGCCCTCTGCAGCGCGTCGTGGTGGAGCGACTGTGCGCTGCCGGCGTCGGCCGCCTCCGCGCGGATCGGCGCGTCCGCGGCCGCGCTTGCCTCGGCGCCCGGCGGCGTCCGGTTCCTTGGCCTCCACTCGCAGGTCGTGCCAACGGGCCCGTTCAACGAGCTTATCGGCCGCCACCGGAACAAGTCCGTCCTGCTCTTCCATCAGAACATGCTGCTGATCGGCCGCGCGATGAAGCGGCACGACGGCGACCTGTCGTTCGTCATCGACAAGCACGGCGGGCGGCACTACTACGCGCCGCTCCTCTCGGCGAACTTCTTCGGCCGGACGGTGCGGACGCTGCACCAGTCGCCCGAGTCGTCAGCCTACGAGGTCGCGCTTCCCGGCCGCACGCTCCGGCTCACGTTCATCGAGAAAGCCGACGTCGCCTACCTGCCGGCCGCGCTCGCCTCGATGGCGTGCAAGTATGTCCGCGAGCTCTTCATGATGTGTTTCAACGCCTACTGGTGCGGGCGCGTGAAGGGGCTCGCGCCGACCGCCGGCTACGCCGCCGACTCGAGCCGGTTCGTCGACGCAATCAGGCCGTTCTTCGGCGACGCCGACGAACGCGAGATTGTGCGCCTCCGATAGCAGAGGTTCGCGACGCCCTGAACCTTGTTCGGCCCGCTCCTGCAGGCTATAATCGTTGAAGGCGCTTAGGCCACAACTACAAGGGGTGGGATTTCATGTCAAAGCTGATCGTCAATCAGAACGGCGCGAGCAAGGAGTACGAACTTGGCTCGGAGCCGCTGACGTGCGGACGAAGCAACTCGGCCGACATCACCATAAGCGACGACCAGGCGTCGCGCGAGCATTGCCGCTTCGAGCTCGAGGACGGCAAGTGGTACGTGGCCGACCTCGGCAGCAGCAATGGCACGCTCATCGACGAAGAACGCATCACGCGGCACGAGCTGGCCAACGGCACGGTCGTCCGAATCGGCCGCACCGACATATCATTCGTCGACGAGGAGCGTCCCGCTCCGCCGCCGCTCGAACTGGAGCCGGCCGTCGAGCCGGGCCTCTCGCTCCGCGCGAACGGCGGCCCATGCGACGGCGAGGTCTTCAAGATCAAGAAGGCCGTGACGACGATCGGGCGCGGCCCGAACAGCGACATCACCCTCGCCGAAAGCCCTGTCTCGGGGAACCACGCCGAACTCGTGATGGACGGCGGAAGGGTGCGCATCGTCGACAAGAACAGCCGGAACGGCGTTTGTGTCAACGGCGTCCACGTCGGCGAACGCGATCTCGACGTGGGCGACGAGATTCACATCGGGTCGACGACGTTGGTGCTCTTCACGGGCGACGACGCGTCCGCGGGGATCGCCCGGCCGCCGGATGAGTCGTCCGCGCCGGAGGCGGCGCGCGCCGCCGCACCCACGGCGCTCACGCCGCGGGTCAAAATCCTGGCCGCAGTGGTCGCTCTCATCCTGCTCGCCGGCATCGCGGTCAAGTTCCTTGCGCCCTCGGGCCCGGGCCACAGAATCTACCCGGACAACCTCCTGACGGAGAATCCGTCGTTCGAGAAGACAGATGCGACTCCGGGCAAGATACCGGGGTGGCGGCCGGGCCAGGGGTCCGCGGGCCTGACAACGAGCAACGTGCGGGACGGCAAGTTCGCCCTCCGGCTTGTGGCCGCCGCCGGCGCGGGCGACGACGTTTCCGCGCTCTGCTGGTCAACGCCGGTCAACGTTTCGCCGAAGAAGACCTACGAGCTGTCGGCCCTGGTTCGGAACTCGGGAACCGAGGCGGCGGCGCTGTGCGTGGCTTGGGACAACCGCGAGCACCCGTGGCTCCAGAGCCTGTATCTCGGCAGCGGCCGGACGACCGGCTCGCTCGAGTGGCAGCGCGTGTCGGAGGCGTTCGAGCCGCCGTCGTGGGCGAAGAGCGCCCGGTTCGGCTGCGCCATCGTCGGCCAGGGCCAGGTGAGGTTCGACGGCTTCCGGCTGACCGACGCAGACCGGCCCGGCGCGCCAAGGCGGATCGCGGCGGGCCGGATCGCGTTCGAAACCACCGGCCGCGGAGAGTTCACCCTCTTCGCCGATGACCAGCCGATGCTGGGCCGGGGCCGTGTCGTTGCCGCGGACGGCGGCCGCCAGGCCAGCCAGTCGCTCGGCGCGCTCGACAGCCCTCCGGCGGTCCGGTCGAGCATGGCCAAGTACGTGGGCCGGCTCGGGCTCGACGGGAAGGTCCGCTTCTCCGAGGCCATTTCGAGCGACGGGGCCGAGGCTGCGCTGCACTACGACGTCGACATCTCCGCGGTGCCGGACGCGGTCGTCGCGCTGGAATGGCGCTCGCCGAAGAGCCTGCTGACCGGGTCGATCCTGCTCCAGACGAGCCACGGCGCACAGTCCGTCCAGAAGACCTTCTTCGAGAACCGGGGGAACGTGAGCCTGGTGACGTTTTTTTCCGGGAGCAAGCGCGTCTTCCTCAGGTTCGGATCGCCGGCGACGATAACTGCGGCGGAAGCGGCCGGGAACACGGTCGCCTGGCACATGGGCTTTCCGTCGGCGGCGCGCTCGGGCCGTGTGAGCATCTCTCTCGTCTGGCTGGCGACCGACCGCAAGAAGGGCGCGCTGATCGCCGCGGACTTGCAGCGCGCGGCCAAGGCCGAAGACGCCGAGCAGTTCGGCGAGGCCGTGAAGATATATCAGGAGTTCCTCAGGAAGTACCCGCTCTACGCCGCCGAGGGAGCGCAGGCGGCCGCGCAACTGCAAGGCGTGCGCGAAGAGATCGCGGGCCGCGTCAAGCTGGCCGAGGACCTGGCCACACGGGCGCTCGCGTCTCAGTCCGAGGCGGATTTCTCCGCGGCCGAACGCACATACGAAGCTCTCATCGAGAAGTGCGACGGCCTCAAGGAAGCGGAACGGATAGCGGGCCTTCTCGCCGCGCTCAAGCGCGAGCACAAGGCCGCCGTCGAGAGCCAGCGCGCACAGGAGGCCGCGAACTTGGTGGCAAGCGCCAAGCGCCACATCGAAAGGAAGGAATTCAACATCGCCCGCGCCGAATGCGAGTATGTGTTGAGCAAGTTTCCGAACACGCCATCGGCCGCCGAAGCGCGCCTGCTTCTCAAAAAGCTGCCCGAAGACGAATGATTCACTATGGCCGGAATGCCCCCTTTACCGGACGGATTCGAGCTGTTGGAGGCGCCCGCCGTAAGGGCGGCCGTGCGAGCCACGGTGAAGGATGAACTCCTCGCCCTCGGCGTCCTCGACAAGGCGAAGTTAGAGGAGTCGCGAGCCGCCGGCCGGCTGATCGGGTCGGGCCGCGGCGGAGCTGCCTCCGTCACCCTCGAGCCCGAAGGCGGCGGCCGTGCGGTCATTCGGCACTGCCGGCGGGCCGGGCCGCTCGGCCGCATCCTCGGCGACAAATATCTCTTCGGGGCGCGGCCGATGGAGGAACTTGCCGTCTGCGAGGCGGCCCGCGCGGCCGGCGTGCCGGCGCCCGAGTGCCTGGCGGCCGTCGTCCACCGCGCCGGCCCGTTCTACTCCGGCGACCTCATCGCCCGTGAAGTGCCCGACGCGGTCACGCTCGATGCATGGCTGCGAGACGGCCCGGCGCCCGGCTCGGTCCGCGCCGCGGCCGATGTGTTCGCCGACGCGTTCGCCCGGCTGGCCGCGGCCGGCATCTATCACCCGGACCTGCATGCCGGCAACGTGCTGCTGCGGGAGAACGACGCCGGGCTCGCCGTCTGCATCATTGATTTCGACAAGGCGAAGCTGCTCGATCCTCTGCCGGCGGCGCTTCGCGACAGGATGCTCTTTCGGTTCAACCGCGCGCTGGTGAAGCGGTCGCTCGCCCCCCGGCCGGTGACGCTGACGGCCCGCATCAGGTTTTGCAGGCGTGCGGGCGCCGCCGGCGCGGGCGAGGAGATGCGCGGGTTCGCAGCGAGATGCTCCGCACACCTGAAACGCCATTCCTGGCGCTACTGACCCTTGCCTTTGGGGAACAGGACGTCGTTATTGAGCCGCACAAACTTGCCTTTCGCCGTCGGCGGCTCGCCGATCGCGAGCAGCAACTCCCGTGACGCGGGCCGGAACACCATGCTCTGCATCGTCAGGTGCTTGTAAGAAACGTCGGCAAGGATTTTCTTCGCGAGCGCCTCGTCGAGCTTCCGCCCGTCCTTCGTCGCCTCCCTGATGCGTGGAATCCGCCAACAGAGCCACGGCGCGGCGAGTTCCTTCGACCTGAAGTGGTTCGTGGCGTAGATCAGGCCGTTCGTTGGGCGGCGAACGGCCGTCTGTTTCATCCCGAGCTCGACGCAGGCGGCGTTGCCGAGCGCGTCGCATATCATGAGGTTGTTGGTCGCCGTCCTCGCCCGCGCGGTCACGGCCTTCACGACGTCGTCGGTCGTCGCGGCGCCGGTCAGCGCGGTGCGGAAGATCATCCCGTACGGCGTCGCCTGCACCTGTGCGCCTTGCAGGTGCACCTCCATCACGGCCGCGGCCACGCCGGCGTCGTTCAGGCCGGAAAGAACGCCGACGAGGCCGGGAAACGTGACGGACGCGACGGCGTGCCCGTCCTTCGGATGATACACGATCACGCAGCTCAACTTGTGCGCGACGCCGAGCGTCGGGAAATCGAGGTTGCGGCCGAACACGGGCTGCCCGTCGACCGAACGATCACCCGCGGCGACGAACGTGGTGCAGAAGATCGGCCGCTTGATGTCGAAGATCGTGTTCGACAGCAAAACGTTTTCGTATTTCACGCCCGCTGCCTTGGCGAGGGCTTTCATCTCGCGGACGTATTCCGCCGGGATGCTCTTCTCCATCCTGAGCGACAACTTGAGCACGGCCCCGCGCAGGCCGACGTCCTTGCCGCCGGGCATGAGCACCTTGCCGAGGTACTGGTCGACGGCGGCCCTGGCCTGGGCGCCGAGCAGCTTCCCGTGCTGTTCGCCCATCTCCTCGGCCGTACCGTAGACGTGAACGATCGGGACGCCCTTGACGATCTTCAGCGAGGCCGGGCCGTGCGTGGCCTCCTTGAACTCGAC
>JBDREM010000089.1:0-9652 GCA_043819695.1 Planctomycetota bacterium | reverse complement strand
GGGCCGCGGCCACGCCCGGCGCCGGCTACCGCGTCGCGCTCGATGCATACTGCGGCCCGCTCGATCTCCTGCTCTACCTCATCCGCAAGAACGAGGTGGACATCAACGACATCCCGATCGCGCACATCACCGAGCAATATCAGCGGCACATCGAGCTGATGGCCGAGATCAACGTGAACATCGCCGGCGAGTTCCTCATCATGGCCGCGACGTTGATGGAGATCAAGTCGCGCATGCTCCTGCCGCGCGAGGAGGGCATCGAGGAGGAAGAGGAAGACCCACGCGCCGAGCTGGTCCGGCAGCTCCTCGAGTACAAACGATACAAGGATATCGCGCGCGAGCTGGGCGCCCGCGCCGCCGAGCAGGCGTTGAAGTTCCGGCGCCCCGGGCACGCCGAGCCGTTGACCGGCGCTTCAGAGGAAGAGGCCGAAGAAGAATCGCAGCGGTCGCTCGAAGGCATCGGCCTGTGGGAACTGATCGACGCGTTCGCGAAGGTCCTGAGCGAGACGTCCATCGGCCCCCCGCCGACGCAGGTGGTCGAACGCGAGCGGCCCATCCAGGAGTTCCGCCGCGAACTCCTCGAGCTTGTCGAGAGCGAAAAAGGAACAACGTTCGCCCGCGTCTTCGCCAACTGCAAGAGCCGCGACGAGATGATCGCGATGTTCATCGCCCTGCTCGAGCTCGTCCGCTTGCATCGTCTGCGCGTACAGCCAGTGGGCCACTTCGGCGAGCTGCACATCACGCTGGCCGACGGCACTCCCGCGCCGGCCGCCGTCCAGTCGGCCGGTCCGCCGCCGCCGGAGCCCGAAGCCGCCCCGGCCGGGCGGTTCAAGCCCGTGACGGAAGTCGACGTGCTCGAGGAACTGGAGGAGGAAGCGGAATCGCTCGGCCGCGCGCGACAAAGGATCGACGCCGCCATCGACGGGGCGGAGGCGTTTCTCAAGCGGCACCACGAACAGGCCCGCCAGGCGGGCCCGGCCGAGCAGGACGGCCCAGCGGGGCCGCCGGACGGCATCGGGCCGCCGCAGGAAAGCGCGACGCCCGGCCCGGACGGCCGGTCCGACGCACCTCCCGAGCAGCCAAGAGCCGACACGCAGGAAGACGCGCCAAGCAATGCGTAAGCAAACGCAGCTTTGGGTCGGCGTGAGCAACCGTGAAGAATCCATGGCCCGCGTGCTGTCGCGGGCGGACTTTCACGAAGGAACGGTGCTGCGCGCGCACCGGGCTGCGTCGAGCTCGCTCGTCGCCGTTCTGGCAGAGAACGGCCGGGGCCACGGGTCCGACCGGTGTGCGGACATTTGCGGCGCGCTCGCGGCGCACGGCGTCGCGAATTCCCTCGATCGCGCCAAGTGCATCCGCGGTTTCTTCAACACAGTTCTCACGAAACAGCAGCGCGCGTTTCATTTTTTGCGCGCGTTCTTTAATTCGCGCGACATTTTTTTCTAAAGTTTCGCTCTCTTGACTCCGATATAACAAATGCCGCAAGTATTGTTGTGTGGTCAGTTCGCTTCTCTTTTGGGAAGGAGGTGAGAAGGAATGGCAAAGAAGAAAGCGGCCAAGAAGAAAGTAGCGAAGAAGAAAGTGGCGAAGAAGAAACCCGCGAAGAAGAAAAAAAAGTAGCATCGCTGCTTGAGTTCGCAAGAAAGCCGCCCGGCTCACACCAAGCCGGGCGGCTTTTTTCGCGCGATGATGAAGTGCGCGCTCAGAGCTTGATCAGCTTGGCGTCGAAAATGATGGGCGAGGCCTTGATCGCCGCGACCACATCGCTCGATACCGGCCCGTCGATGTTGATGACGGTGGCCGCGGTGCCGCCGCGCTCGCGGCGGCCGACGGTCATGTTCGCGATGTTCGCCTTGTGCTCGGCCAGGATCGTGCTGACGTAACTGATGACGCCGGGCTCGTCCTTGTTCGTGCAGAAGATGATGTGCCCCTCGGGCACGACGTCGACGTGGTAGTCGTTGATCCGCACGATGCGCGGGTCCCGCTTGCCGAAGAAGGTCCCCGAGATTGAGAGCGCGTCGCCGGAGTCGACGACCTCGACCGTTATAAGGTTGGCGAAATCCTGCGACTGCGCGCTCACGACTTCGGAGACCCGCACGCCGCGCTCGCGCGCGATGATGGGCGCGTTCACCTGGTTGATCGGGCCCTCCATCAGCATCGACAGAATGCCCTTAAGTAATGACGCCGTCACGAAATCCAGCGGATTCTCGGTCAGGTCGCCGCGGTACGTGACGCGGATCTCGCGGATGGACTTGTCCCACAACTGCGAGATCGCGCTGCCGAGCCGTTCCGCCAGCTCGGCGTACGGCATAACGCTCGCAAGCGTGTCGGCCTCCATCAGCGGCATGTTGACGGCGTTGCGGGCGGGTTTTCCGTCGAACACCTCGCATATCTGGCAGGCGACCTGCTCGGCGACGTTGTCTTGTGCCTCGTCGGTGAGGGCGCCGAGGTGCGGCGTGCACACGACGTTCTTCATCCCGACGAGCGGGTTGTCGCTCGGCGGCTCGGACGCATAAACGTCGAGCGCGCAGCCGGCGACCTTCCCCGATTCGAGCGCCTCGCACAAGGCCGCCTCGTCGATCAGGCCGCCGCGGGCGCAGTTGACCAGGCGAACGCCGTCCTTCATCTTCGCGATCTGCTCGGCGCCGATCATGCCGCGCGTCTCCTCGCTCAGCGGCGTGTGCAGGGTGATGTAGTCCGCCGTTTGAATGAGCTGGCCGAGGTCGGTCATCTCGATCTCGAGCCCGCCGCCGACGTCGCCCGCGATGAAGGGGTCGTACCCGATGACTTTCATGCCGAAGCCTGCGGCTCGGCGCGCGACCGCGCGGCCGATGCGGCCGACGCCGACCACGCCGAGCGTCTTTCCGTTGAGCTCCGTGCCCTTGAACGATTTCCGTTCCCACTCGCCGGCGACGAGGCTCATCTGCGCCTGCGGAATGTGGCGGGACAGGGCGAGGATCATCGCCATCGTCAGCTCGGCGGTCGAGACCGTGTTGCCCTGCGGCGTGTTCATCACGATCACGCCCTGCCGCGTCGCCGCGTCGATGTCGACGTTGTCCACGCCGACGCCCGCGCGGCCGACGGCGACGAGCTGCTTGCCCGCCTGGATCACGTCCGCGGTCACCTTCGTCCCGCTGCGGACGATCAGCGCGTCGCAATCCGCGATCGTGTCCAGCAGCTCCTGCCCCTTGAGACCCTTGCGGTCGAGCACCTCGTGGCCCGCGGACCGCAGTATCTCCTGCCCCTTCTCCGAGAGCGAATCTGTTATCAGTATCTTCATCTTCCTATGCGCTTCCTTCTGCCTTGCCGGCGTAAAGCTCCGACCGCTTATACTTGGCGAACAATTCCTCGGCGAGCACCTTGACGACGGCCGCGATCGGAACGGCAAAGATGACACCGAGGAAACCGAACAACGTCCCGAAAATCAGAATTGAAAGAATGATGACCACAGGATGCATCCCGACCCTCTTGCCGATGACCTTCGGCGTCACGAACACGTTGTCGATGACAAGCCCGAACGCAAACACGCCCGCTGCGGCAAGCGGGTGCCGGATGTCGCCGTGGCTCGCGGCCGACAGGATGACGGCGGGCACCATGCCCGACGCGAGCGCAAAGTAAGGTATGAACGCGCCGATGCCGCCGGCGACCCCGACGATGTACCAGAACGGGCAGCCCACGAGCGCCAGCCCGGCGGTGAAGATGCACGACAGCACGAGAACGACGACGCACTGGCCGCGAAAGAACGACTTCAGGTTGACGTCGAGGCGCATCGATATGCGCAGGACCTCTTCCTTGTACCGAAGCGGCAGCGCGTTCTTAACGTGACCCCGAACGCGGTCGATGTCCAGCAGCAGATAGATGGTGACGACGAAGAACAGGAAGAAGTTGAAGATCCACATCAGCGCGGCGAACGTGCTGAAGGCGACGGCCCGTGCCGACTCGCCCACGGCGTCGACGGTGCGCCGGCTCTCGAGAAGACTGCCCAGCAGGCCCATAATGATCTCCTTGCGCTCTGCCGGCGGCGCGGCCCGCAGCTTCTCGACCATGTTCCGCACGCCCTCGGGCAGGAACTGGACGACGTTGTCCAGGTTCTCGCCGCTGAGGAGGTCTGTCAGTGAACTCACGGCGTGCGGAACAGCAACCAACACGAACAGGGCGATCACGCCGGCGAGCGCGAGCAGGAGCAGGCCGACGGCAATGCCGCGATTCATCTTCAGCCGCCCGATCCGCTTCGTCTCGAGCCAGTCGACGACGGGGTCGAAAATATACGCGGCGACCAGCGCCAGCGAGAACGGAATCAGGATGCCCCGGATCGCATGCAGCACGCGGAACGCGAGAAAGATTATGATGAGCAACCCGACGAACCGCACCCACGGATTCTTGAGCACTGTTCTCATGGCCCTTCCTCTGCCCGCGATTCCCGCACGTCCGCGAACTTCTCTCCAGGCGGCGAATCCATACGGCGGATTATAGAGGTCTGCCGGAACGGATGCAACCTTTTGAGGAAGGCGGGCGGCGTGCGCGGACGTCACGCCGGCAACAATCCCCCGGCCGAGAAAAGCCTTGAGAACGAACCGACAATGCATTCTAATCTCACATCAGCCGGGCATCGTCTCCCAACCGGAGATCGACATGCAGAAACTGACGATTGTGTTCGCTGCGGCGCTGTATGCGGGCGTCTGTTCATCGGCCGGATGGGCCGAGGCGGCGGCGCCCGCTCCCAGGATGTTCACGTTCAATAACGGTGCCGAGCCCGAGACGCTCGACCCCGCCCTGATGACGGGCGTGCCGGAGCACAACCTCGCGATGTCGCTGTTCGAGGGGCTCGTCACGTATCACCCGAAGACGCTCCTGCCCGCGCCCGGCGTCGCCGGGAGTTGGAAGATTTCAAAGGACAAGCGGACGTATACGTTCCGCCTGCGCGAGTCGGCCTGGTCGAACGGTGATCCGGTCACGTCGAAGGATTTCGTTTATGCCTGGCGCCGCACGCTCGAGCCGGCGACGGCGGCCGAATACGCCTACCAGCTCTGGTACATCAAGAACGCCCGCGCATACACGAACGGGAAGCTGAAGGATTTCTCGAAAGTCGGCGTCCGGGCGCCGGACGCGCAGACGCTCGAGGTCACGCTCGAACATCCGACCGCCTTCTTCCTCGGGCTGCTCGCGTTCGAGACGTTCATGCCGGTGCACCGCGGCTGCGTCGAGAAGCACGGCGAGCGCTGGACGCGGCCGGAGAACATCGTGTCGAACGGGCCGTTCGTGCTCGACAAGTGGCTGCCGCAGGACCGGATCGTGATGAGGAAGAACCCGCGGTACTGGGACGCGAAGAGCGTGCAGCTCGACGGCGTCGTCGCTTATGCGATCGCCGACCAGAACACCGCCCTGCTGCGCTACCGCGCAGGCGAGCTCCACTGGATTGATTCACTGCCCGTCCCCCTCGTCCCCAAACTGATGAAGCGGCCCGATTACCACAAGGCGCCGTACCTCGGCACGTACTTCTACCGGTTCAACTGCACGCGGAAGCCGTTCAACGATGCGCGCGTGCGGAAGGCCTTCAACCTGGCGCTCGACAAGAAGACGCTGTGCAAGTTCGTCTTGCACGGCCAGTACGAGCCGGCGACGGTGTTCGTGCCGCCGATGATCCCGCCGTACAAGTCCCCCGACGGGCTGGCCTATGACCCGAGACGCGCGGCTGAGCTGCTCGCGGAGGCGGGGTACCCCGGCGGCCGCGGGTTCCCGCGCGTCACGCTCCTCTACAACACCAGCCAGCAGCACGAACAGATCGCCGTGGTCGCGCAGAACATGTGGAAGAAGGCCCTCGGCGTCGAGGTGAACCTCATCAATCAGGAGTGGAAGGTCTATCTCAGCACGATGAACAAGATCGACTACGACATCGCGCGGTCGGCCTGGATCGGCGACTACATGGACCCGAACACTTTCCTCGACATGTTCGTCACCGGCGGCGGGAACAACCGCACGGGCTGGAGCAACGAGCGGTACGACAAGCTGATCGAATCGGCCGCGGGCGAGCCGGACACCGCGAAGCGGCTCGAGCTCTTCCGCGAGGCCGAGGACATCCTCATCAACCGCGAGCTGCCGATCATGCCGGTCTACTTCTACTCGAACCTCAGCCTGCGGAGGGCATCTGTGAGGGGATTCCACCCGAACCCCCGCAACCTGCACCCGTGCAAGTACATCGACATCGTGCCGGCCGGCGGGGGCAAGTAGGCCGGATGCAACGAATTCTTCCAAGCGCGGCAAATACGGGTTGAATGCCGGGAGCGAAAGGACTATGATGGTGAACGTGAGAATTTCACGTACGTTTTCTGTGCACCTTTTTGTGAGGGGATCGAGATGAACCGGGATGCAAAGATCGGCGTTGTCGTTATCCTCATCATTGTCGCCCTGCTTGTCATCATCTGGGGCCGTGACCGCGCCGAAGATCAGGAAGGCGAGGTGACGCGCGCGAAGGACGATGCCGCGCCGGCGGGGCCCGTTGTCAACAGCATCGACGCCCGTCCGTCGAGTCCGCTCGCCTCGATCGAGGGCGGGGTCCGCGCTGTCAGCCCCGGCGATGGGGCTCGGGTGATACCAAGCGCCGAGATCACAGCCCCGGAGACGCTCGTTGTTGATCCGCCCGCGCCGCCCGTCGTCGTGCCGCCGCCGCCCGCAGCCAAGCCTAAGAACTGGCAGTACACCGCGGCCAACGGCGACTCCCTCGTCAGGATCGCGGCGGAGCAACTGGGCGACGGGAAGCGGTGGCCCGAGATCGCGAAGCTCAACAACCTGGCCGATCCGTACCCGATTCGAGCGGGCCAGAAACTCATCATGCCGCCCAAGAACGTGGCCCCGACAACCGCGGACCGGGCCGCTCCCGTGGCGGCGCCCGTGGCCGCCGCATCGGGCAACTACCGCAAGTATACCGTTCAGGACGGGGACAGCCTGACGCTGATCGCGCGCGAGCAGCTCAAAGACGGCGCCCAGTGGAAAAAGATCGCTGATATCAACAAGCTCGCCAAACCGTACAGGATCAAGGCCGGCCAGGTTCTTCTGCTGCCCGAATAGCGGCGCGCCCGAGCAAAGTCGCCGCAGAAGCCCGGCCGCCCGGCGGAGACCGCCGTCCCCGAAAAGCCAATGCGAATGATCCGCATCGGCAACGACCTTCAGGCCCCACGCTCGCTCGGCCGGCCGGCCGCCACGATCGGCGCGTTCGACGGCGTTCACAAAGGCCACCAGAGCGTGCTCGGCGACCTTCGGAAATGGGCCGGCTCGCTCGGGGTCAAGTCGCTCGTCGTCACGTTCGACCGCCTGCCGAAGAACCTCACCCGCGGGCGGAAGGTTCCCTGCATCACGTCGCTCGAGCACCGGCTCGTGCTGTTCGAGCGCCTCGGCATCGACGCCTGCGCCGTGCTGCGGTTCGACCGCCGGATGCGGCGCGTCTCCGCCCGTGATTTTGTCACGAAGATCCTCTGCGGGAAGCTGCGCGTCGGCGGCGTCCTGCTCGGGTACAACTGCCGCTTCGGGCGGAACGCCGAGGGCGATTACGCCCTGCTCAAAGAGCTCGAGAACGAGGGCGTCTGCCTGGCCCGTCAGTCGGCGCGGCCGGCGAAGTCCGGCGGGCGGCCCGTGTCGAGCTCGGCGATCCGCGAGGCCATCGAGGCCGGGCGGTTCCGCGCGGCGGAGAAGATGCTCGGGCGGCCCGTCTCGATCCTCGGCACCGTGGTGCGCGGCGGGGGCCGCGGCGTCGAACTCGGGTTCCCCACCGCGAACCTCGACCTGCATCACGAGCTCAAGCCGCCCAGCGGCGTCTACGCCGGCACGGCCCGGATCGACCGCAAATGGCTGCCCGCGCTTATCAGCATCGGCCGCAAGCGCACGTTTCCTCGTCCGCCGCGCCGCGACGTGGTCGAGGTCTTTATCCCCGGCATGCGGCGCAATATTTACGGCCGCGACATCGAGGTCTGCTTCACGCGAAAACTCCGGGGCCAGGAGAAATTCGCCTCGCCCGAGGCGCTGGTTGAACAGATGCGCAAAGACGCGAACGCGTTGAAAGGAGGCCGGAAATGAGCGACCAGCCGCTCGCGGCCGCGGAGGAAACGTGGCTGCTGAAGATCGCTCGGAACGTGGTCGAGGCCGCGGCGAAGGGCTTGCCGGAGCCGGACCATCACGCCGGCAAGTATCCGAAACTCCAGCAGCACCTCGGCGCGTTCGTCACGCTGCACAAGCGCGGGCAGCTTCGCGGCTGCATCGGCCGGTTCCTGCCCGGCGAGCCCGTGTGGCAGGTCGTCGCGCAGATGGCCCGGGCCGCCGCGATGGAAGACACGCGGTTCCAGCCGGTGACGGAGAGCGAACTCGACGACATTGACATCGAGATCTCGGTTCTTTCGCCGCTCGTGAAGACGAGCGATCCGCTGTCGCTCGAACTCGGCGTGCACGGAATCTACATCAAGCGCGGCTGGCAGTCGGGCACGTTCCTGCCCCAGGTGGCCATCGAGCACAACATGACAAAGCAGGAGTTCCTTTCGTCCTGCTGCGCCCACAAGGCCGGCCTGCCGCCCGACGCGTGGAAAGACCCCGAGACCGAGGTCTATCTCTACACCGCGCAGATTCTCCGGGAGAAAGGAACCGCGTGAGCGCGCGGGTTGTCGTGCGAAGGGCGGACACACCCGTCCGCCGCTGCGTGCCCGCGCGGGCGGGCACCGGTTGCGGCAGGGCCGTTCACCCATCGCCCGCCTGCGTTTCCCCGCGGAGCATGGCTTTCATTGCGGCTGTCTCGGCGGCGGCGGAAAGGACGAGCGCCGGCACGAGAACGAGCACGTAGGCGAGCACGCTCGGCTGCGCGTACTCAGCGAACGTCGCCCACGCGAACTCCGCCCGCATCTGGCGCCCGAGCTTGATCCCCATCCCGATTGCGAGCCAGAACACGGACAGCTCGACTACTACCGTGAACAGGCAAAGGAACCCGACCCACGCGCGCGCCGGGCGCATGTCGGCGGGCGTCGAGCGCGGTTCGTTCGTCGCGCCCTGAGCGTCCTTCAGCATTATGACGCCGACGTTCAGGCCGGTGAAGACGTCGAACACGATCGGCAAGAAGATCAGCCCGCCGGAGATCATGTAAATGAAGATCGCCACCGTGTTGAAAAGGAAGATGAACGCGAACAGAAAAACCGGGTTGAGCTCCGGCGTCAGGTACTTCTTGCCCAGGCGGTACAGCCATAGCGGAAGGGCAAGCAGGCTCCTCACCTCGAGCCGGACCACGGGGAACGCGAGGAGAAAGCCGCACGCGAACATCACCATCGCCCAGACGCCCAGGCCGACGTGCTCCGCGAGCGTTTGAAGAGAAGCTTCGAGCGCCTCGATCATGCCCAGATGATAGCCCTGCGCCCCCGGATTATCAACGGCGCAGGAGGCCGACTCGCACACAATTCTGACATACCGGTTTCAGAGCGGCGTTCACGCCGTTGAACCACCCGCCCGCGAAACCGGGAACGGACCAGGCTCCGCTTCTGAATCATCCCCAGTTTTGACGAAACAGCGCTAAAGAAAGCATGGGCTTCCCGTCGAAACATCCTTTGTGTCGAAAACGAGGGATGATCGGACGGAAGCCCAATGCAGTACGGGAAGATTGCAGCGTGGATCGTGGACGCGTGCA
>JBDREM010000088.1:0-16105 GCA_043819695.1 Planctomycetota bacterium | reverse complement strand
GCCGCGCGTGATCCGCATGTGTCTTTGTCACCGAGTGTTAAGCGGAGCCGCCCGCGAAGTCCATTTCAGAAAAGTAACTGTTTCATTCCATATGGTAAATAAATGGCACCATCCCAAGACAGTGAACGGCTCGGCGCCTGTCGGCCTGAGATGGTGCTCCGGGCTTCATGGGCTATCTGAGTTTTGTGATTGGACCCTGTCGCGCCCCCGCGCACACACACACAGCGGCTGAGCCCAGCTCCGCACTTCGCGCGCTGCGACAGGCCCCCCCAGCGGCTGATCACGCCAGCGGCCACGGCTCCTTACGATGTCGGCGTGGCTGCGGATCTCCTCGACGCGCGACCGGCTGGCGCCCGTCGTGCAGACGATGATGATCGTGACGGAGACGCCGAATTCTTCTTCGACGGCCCGCGCCCCGGCCAGGCTCTCGCCGAGGCAGCCGTGGCGATGGTCGCGCGAGCAGCCGCGTTGCGCCATCGCGTTCCCCGCCGCCTCGCCTCATCCAACTCGCCAAGATAGGCCGCCGCCCGCCGGCGTGGTTCCCGAGCCGGACGGGCCCCCGCAATAAGGCGGGAAATGCCGCTTGACAGCTCGTCGCCGGTGGTGTAAAGTACTTTAGGAAATAAAGCCCAGGCGGTTCCGCAAGGAGGACGAGCGATGCGACACGATGAGGCGATTGAACGCATACAGGAGATCCACCGGATAGCAGAACGGACGACGCTGTACACGCTGTTGCCGGGCGTGCCGGCGATCGCCGGCGGCCTGCTCGTACTGGCGGGCTGCGTTGTCAGCTACGCAATGATCCGGTCGCTCGATTTTCAGGAGGTGCTCTCGCTCTCGATGGGCGCGCAGATCGGTTTCTGCGCGATGTGGACGGCCATCGGCGTCATCGCCGTCGCGTATCACATCGTCTGGACCGCGGCCGCGGCGAGGCGGCAGGGCCTGTCGCCGGCGGCGAGGCCGGGCAGGTTCTCGGCGCTCGCGCTGAGCCCCAGCGTGCTGGTCGCGCTGGTGCTCACGGCGAAGTTCCTCGCAGACGAACAGGTGCAGTACATCGCGCCGGTCTGGATGATGTGTTACGGCACCGGCGTCTACGCGGCCGGCCTCTTCTCCGTCCGCCTCCCTCGGTTGCTGGGGCTGGCAATGCTGATGGCCGGCATGTTCGCGCTGCTTTGCACGGAGTACGGGCTGCCGCTGACGGTGCTGTCGTTCGGCGTTCTTCACATTCTCTTCGGCCTCGCCGTCGTGCGAACGACCCGGCGGGAGACGCAGCAATGACGAGCCCTGTCACTCCAGGCGATATCGACGCGCTGATTCATGAGCGGGTGCGCCTCGGGATCGTGTCGGCCCTGGCGATGGTGCCGGAGATGAGCTTCGTCGAGCTGAAAGACTCACTCTCGCTCACCGACGGCAACCTGAGCGTGCACGCCCGGGTCCTGGAGGAGGCGGGGTACGTGCGGATCGCGAAGATGTTCGTCGGCCGCAAGCCTCGGACAACGATGTCGCTCACGCCCTTCGGGCGGAAGGCCTTCCGAAAATACGTCGAGCAACTTCAGCAAATCGTGTCGGCGGGGGAGCAGAAGAAAAAGAAGTGAGCAGGCAACCTGCGCCCGGCGGGTTCGCGGCAACGGGCGCACAACTCGGCGAGGTCATCCGATGGAAGAGAAATCGAAATGTCCGGTGTGCGTTCTTCGGGAACGCCTGACGGCGGGAGCGGAATGGCTGCGGCGGCGGCGGGCTTTCGGGCGCGTGCCGCTGCGCTGCAAGTTGTCGGCAACGCTCCCGCTCCCGAACAAGCGGCAGTTGTACGGTTCCCTGAGCGGCGTCTTTTTTGTTGGCGGTAGACTTTATGATACAAAGTCCTTTGCGCGCACGCGTCGGGCCGCCGCCGGCGCCCGGCGGCTCGAGCTCCGGCTCGAGCTCTCCGCCGAGCCGAGGCAAGGTGGAGGCGACCGTGCGCGCTGAGGACGCCACGGCCCTAGACACGCTGCCCGGCCGCGGACCTGTTTGAAGGACCGAACAATGAGACACACACTGTTGCTCGCGCTGCCCGCGCTCCAGGAAGTCCTCGCCGAGGAGTTCCGCCAGATAAAATACTCGCTCTTCCCGCCGCTCAGCCTGCTGACCATCGGCGGCCTCACGCCCGAGGACCGGTACAAGATGATCGTGCGCGACGAACACGTCGAATCGATCGAGGTCGACGAAGAGGTCGGCCTGGTCGCGATGACGGTGTACGCGTCGTCCGCGCACCGGGCCTACGAGGTCGCGGACGAGTACCGCCGGCGCGGCGCGAAGGTCGTGCTCGGTGGGATTCATCCCACGACGATGCCTACCGAGGCCGCGCAACACGCCGACGCCGTCTGCATCGGCCCGGCCGAGCCGGTCTGGGCCGACATCATCCGCGATTTCGAGCGCGGCTCACTGAAAAAGTTCTACCGCGCCGCCTGCCCCGGGTCCGCGGCCCTCGTCCCGCGTGCGCGGCGCGACCTCATGAACCAGAGCGCGTACCTGGTCACGCAGACGATGGTGACCTCCCGAGGCTGCCCGCACGCCTGCGACTTCTGCTACAAGAGCGGTTTCTGGGGAAAGGACTACTACGAATCGCGCGACCTCGACCGCATCGAGGACGAGCTGGCCTCG
The DNA here is from genome assembly GCA_043819695.1 of Planctomycetota bacterium. Lineage (GTDB taxonomy): Bacteria > Planctomycetota > PUPC01 > PUPC01 > PUPC01 > CAYLQD01. The sequence goes on along the minus strand of JBDREM010000088.1, from coordinate 13,465 downwards.
TTCCCCAACAAGTTCGTCTTCTTTCTCGACGACAATTTTCTGGCCGGGCGCCGCCGCGCGCGGGACATCTTCCGCATGCTACGCGGGTCGGGCATGGTCTGGCAGGCCAGCGCGTCGCTCGACGTCACCCGCGACACCGCGTTCCTCGACGAGGCATACGACGCCGGCTGCCGCAGCCTGTTCGTCGGGTTCGAATCGCTATCGCCGCAGAACATGCGGCAGGCGAACAAGCGCGTCAACGTCGCCACCGATTACGCCGAGGCCGTCCGCCGCTTCCATGACGCCGGCATCATGCTGAACGCGAGCTTCGTCTTCGGGTTCGACTGCGACTCGCCCGACGTCTTCGACCGGACGCTCGAATTCGCGATCACGAGCAAGATCGAGACCGCCACGTTCCACGTGCTCACCCCGTTTCCCGGCACGCGCTGTTTCGCCGAAATGGAATCGGCCGGACGGCTGCTGCACCGTGACTGGCGGCTCTACGACACGCGGCACGCCGTCTTCCGGCCCAGGGCAATGACCCGGGACCAACTGGAGGCCGGCTATTGGCGGTCGTACAGGGAGTTCTACACCTACGGTTCCATCCTGCGCCGGTCGGCCGGGCTGCCCGGTGTCCTGAAACGGATCGCCTACAACGTCGGCTGGCGGAAAGTGGACCGCCTGTGGGCGTTCGTCATACGTCACGGGCTGCTGCCCTGGGTCCGGCCGCTCTTCGAGAAGGCCCTCGCCGGCGACACCCGCGCCCGAAGAGCCGCGGCCCCCGACCTCGTCGGCTCGTGCTCGAGAAGACGCGCCTGAGCTATGTGGCACCTCTCTGAGGATGATTTATTTATGGATATGGGGCTGCGCGGGGGGCACAGGAATTGCTATAGCACGATGCAGAAGGCAACAATACGGTCTCGGCAGCAACGCTGAAGTCGGTGCCTGCCAAGTATCCAGCACAAATGGCAAACATCGCTGCTCGATGCGCCGACACTAAGAAGTATCGTGAACATGGGCCGAGGCAATTCGAGATGGCTTCGACGAGCGCACTTGCGTTGTGCAAGGAACAAAGCATGGCATGGGGCCTGCAAATCGACCGTCGCGTGGCAAGGAGACGAAAAAACACATGTGGACCGGCCGCCCTCGTGAAGAGACCGAGGGGCCACTGCTAAGGGAGCAGGAGGATGAAAAAGTATTCATTGGTGGCAATGTTGGGCGTGGGGCTGTGCGCTGCAACTCTGGCGTGGGCACTGGACGATGCCGCGACGTGCGGGATCACAGCGACGGTGGACGAGATCGTCGAGTGGGACGGCAACGTGACGATTGCGGCCGGTGACTTCTCGGCTCACATCACGTCGGCGAAGGACACGACGGGCATCACGGCCTCGGAGGACATGACGCTTTACTTCAACGTGGACGTGAACATCGTGCCATCGGACGCGGTGAACAGCGGGGTCCTGACATCAGCCGGCAGCGACACGCTGACGACGACCTACAAGCTCACCGGCGCTGACATGACGAACCCGGACGCCGACTACATCGCGGCCGGGACGTTCATCGGCAAGTCGTACGCCCAGACGCACGCGGCCGGCGACGGCGACTGCGTTATTACGCTCGGCGTTAAAGCGACCACAGACGCCAGCGGCGCGGGGGCGTGCCCCGACGCAGCCGACTACTCGACCACGATCACGCTGACCGCGACGAAGCCGTAATCCTTATTCTCGCGCGGGCGCATCACTCCTGGCCGATGCGAGAAAACGAAGCGGAGGGACCAAGAGGTGAGAGGGAGGGCTCGCGGCATTCTCGCCTGCGTCTGCATTCTCCACTTCGCAACTGTGGCGACGGCCCAGAACTTCGTCGAATGGGTGCAGACGCCTTACACCTTAACACTCTCAGAACATTTCACGCAAGTCAATCAGGCCCGGACGGGCTCTACGGCCCTTGTACTTCACCACGACGTGGCGGTTACGGTGCAGATATCGGAGCCCGAAGCGGGCGGCAGCCGATTGCGCTGCACGGCCCCCGGCAGCACGGACAGCCTGGGGACGTCGTACAAACTGAGCGGGGTTCGGCTTACGCCCAGCGATGGGGACTGGATCGACGCCGGCGACTTCGTCGGCCGCGCCTACACGCTGTCTCCGGCGGCGGGCGAGCCGTACAACTCGAGCATCCAGCTCGATGCGCGCGGGGCCGGCGCCGCAAACCGGGCTAATGACAATGGAGAATACAGTGCCACGATCACGGTAACGGCAACCGAAATCGAGTAACACTGAAAGGAGTGTGCTTCGATGAAGAGAATGTTGCGGACGGGAGCGGTTCTGGCCTTGGCAATCGCGGGGCTGGCGGGGCAAGCCGGGGCGGGTTTGGCCGTCAGCCCGCTGAAACACGAGATTACCGTGGCTCCCGGCGACGAGGTCGAGTTTTTTGTCACCGTCACGTATAACGTGCGGGGGGACAAGCCTCAGCCGCAACCGATCGCCATGTCGTTGGCCGATATCAAGATCGCGCAGGATGCTCGCATCGAGTTCCCAAAGCCCGGCTCCACAGGCCGATCGGCGGCGAAGTGGATCACCATCTCAGACCCGGCTTTTTCGATGAAACCTAACGAGGTCAAGAGGGTCAAGTGCATCTTGCGCGTGCCCTATGGCCAATCCGGCGAGCGGTCAGCCGTCGTTCTTACCAAGGTCGGCCATCCGAAGAAGCACGAGGGTTCGCCCGTTATGATTCAGTACCAGGTTGCCACAGTCGTCTTCGTACACATCAAGGGGCGGACGTTTCCAAAGAAGGCGAAAGTCGAGAGGGTGGGTGTGGTCATACCTGAAACAGCGAAGGGGGAGAGCCGCCACCAGAGGGAACCGGCCGAGCGGCGCCCGCTCGAAATTGTGGCCACGCTGTGGAACCAGGGGGAGGTGAGCTTCGTCGCCAAAGGGCAGGCGCGCATTCGCTCGACGGAAGGGGAGCACCGGGCGTGGCCCCCCGTGGAACTGAAAACCGGGACGCGAAGAATCTTTCCGGATGGCCGACGCGACTATGTGGCGGCCGTGCCCCACGACCTGCCCGCGGGCAAATACGAGGTCCGCGTCGCCTACGACTATGGCAACGAGTGGCGACAAGCACGGGGTAAGGCGGCGTTCGAGCTGAAGGAGGCGATTGCCCTCGAGAGCAACGTGGTCAACGCGGCGACCGGCCCGGCCCTGAAAATTGAGCCGGCAAAGGTCGATATTTGTCTGCCGCCGGGAGCGACGCGCAATGTAATCCTCACCGTCGACAACCTCAGGGACGCCGCCGTGGCGCTTTCAGCAACGGTGGCTGCCGAAGTGCCTGCTGAAGAGGCGTGGGTCTCTCTTCGGCCGACCCTTAAGGTGCCTGCCAAGTCCAGCCGAAAAGCGCGGTTGACGGCTCGCGCTCCTGGTGATCTGAAGGGGCTCCACAAGTTCGCGGTGACGTTCACGAACATCCTTGGTGATAAGGTGGTCGTACCCGTCTTCGTTTCGCCGCGAGAGCAAGGGCTAGCCGCGAGGGGTGAGAAATGAAGCCGACTATTGCCACCTGTCGCGTTGTATGTGCCGTGGCTGCGGCGTTCCTTTTCGTCTGCCCAGAGGCCGGCGCCGGGCAGCCGCGGGAAAAGGCCGCGGCCAAAGGGATTTCCAACGTCTGGACCGAGACCGACCTGCGGGCGGTGCTCGGCGACATCTCAGAACAGTCCGGCATCAACATTGTCGCCGGTGAGACGGTGCAAGGCCTGGTCACCTTTGAGGCAGAGAACATGCCCATCGAGCAGTGCCTCCGCGCCGTCTTGGCTCCGGGCGGATACGTTTACAGGAAGATTGATGATTACTACCTCGTTGGTTCTTCCGACCCGACCAGCCCGTCATTCTCCCTTCTCGCGGACAGCAAGATGATCGTGCTCAAATATACCAACGCCCACGACGTGCGCAGCCTGCTGCCCAAGTGCTTCTCCAGGTACGTTCAAAGCAGCACGGACAAGTCCATCATCACGGTTACCGCCCCGCCTGAACTGTTGCGCCGCGCCGTTGAGGCCATTCAGGATATTGACGTCGCACCCAAACAGGTTCTCATCGAAGCGGTGGTCACCGAACTGTCGGAGAACGCCGGAAAGGAACTGGGCATCACGTGGGAGTGGGAGTGGGACACGTCCACCCTCGCGCCTGACGCTACATCGAGCACCCGCGAGGGCAGGAAGGGCGAGAGCACCGCCAGCGGGACGGTCGACATGCTCCGGGCGAACAGCCACTTTCCGGGGAGCCTCAGCTATGCAACCACGGGCAGTCTCACGCGGCTCCTCAAGCTCAACCTGCAACTGCTCGTCTCCGAAGGCCGGGCGAAGATTCGCGCCAATCCCAGAATCATGGCACTCAACGGCACCGCCGCCGAGATATACGTCGGACAAGAACAGTATTACGCGTTCCTTGTCGACTCGAACGAACTCGCCCGCGCCGGCATCACCCACCTGTCCAGTTACACCATCAAGCAAATCAATTCCGGCGTCACGCTCAAGGTCACCCCGCGTATCGGCGAGGACGGCCAAATCACCATCGTCCTTGCTCCCGAAGTCAGCGAGGTCACCGGCATGTCCGAACAGGGATTACCCATCCTCAACATGAGGACAACCAAGGCGACCGTTCGGGTCAAGAGCGGAGAAACCGTTGTCCTGGGCGGGTTGACGCAGGAATCTGAACAAACTGTCGTCAAAAAGGTCCCCGTCCTTGGCGACATCCCTCTTCTTGGTTGGTTCTTCAAAACGGTCGAAAAACAGACTGCTCAAAAAGAGATTGCTATCCTCATCACCCCCAGGTTAGTATTGGACGGGAAGATTGTACGGGAGGGAAACGATAATGGGAACGCGCTCGAAGGGCGAGTCGGCGGCATGGAGCGGGACGTCCAGGCGAACAATCTTGCTGGCGTTCGGTCTCGCCTTGCTGATCTCGAACGCAGGCTGCGTCGGTCCGTCATCCGTTGACCCGGCCCGCGCCGGGGGCATTCAGGAAATCCGCAAGGGCGAACCGGCGCCCGCTGACGGCTACTGGATATCCAAGCGTATGCTCCTCATGCTCTACGAAGCAGCCGAACGTGGCGTCACCACGGGCGCAGAAAAGAACCTTCCTTCACCCCCTGCCACACCGGGGCCGACGGGCACGACCAGTAAGACAGCCGCTCCGCCCGAGGAAGCGCCAGCCCCTCGCCTGCGCCAACCCACCCCGCCGCCACGAGATTGACCGCATCCAAGTGGCGCTCGGGGGACGCGCCACGCCGCGGGATCAGTTTGCCGTTCAGACAAGATACGCCGGCCTCCCGCAACGCATCGTCCAAAGCCGAATACGCGCAGATCACCAACTGTTCCAGGTCGAGTTCCTCTTGAACTTGAGGCATGGCGGTTCCTCCCGTAAAGGCCCCCATGCCATTTGTATCGGCAGGATTCTCGTACAACTTGAACCATATCAATGACTTCCACGCACCGAAACCGGAGCGACGCATTTCAGAGCTCTCGGGGTCTTGCGCAGACTTGGCGACAAGCAGGTGCTTGACTTCCGATAATATCGGAGTTATAAACGCCGATAGGTAATGAGGAGGACTTCCCGTGCTTGCCCGAGTGATCCTGGCGGTCAAGGCCAATCGGCTCCAGCGAAAGTTTTGCGCGCTGCTTCAAGACTCTGACGTGGTCGTGGACACGGTTCAGCAAGGCAAGCTCCTATGGGAGACGATGGCCAACGAGAACGCCGACCTCATCATCATCAGCGGCGATCTCATTCCCGGTCCGGCGGCGGAGACGATCCGGTCGTTCAGGGAACTGCCGGACTCCCCCGACGTGGTCGTTGTGTCGGCCGGCAAAGACGCGCAGGAGCAGGCGGATCTGCTCGCGGCGGGGTGCCGCGCGGTGCTCGATCCCGGCCTGCCGCCGGACAGCCTCCGCGAGGTCCTCGAGGCCGTGGTCCGGGAGCGCCACGCGCGGGCCTTGAAGGGCCTGCTGCCCCGCGAGCCGCTGGCGGACCCGCGGCTCGGCGACTTCGTGTCCGATAGCACGACGATGCAGGCATTCATGCAAACCGTCAGGCGGGTCGTGCCGAGCAACACGTCGCTCCTCATCCTCGGCGAAACCGGTGTGGGCAAAGAACGGCTGGCGATGGCGATCCACGGCGAAGGGCGAAGATCCGAGGGCCCGTTCGTCGCGGTCAACTGTGGTGCTCTTCCCGAGACGCTCCTCGAAAGCGAGCTCTTCGGCCACGAGGAAGGCGCGTTCACCGGCGCGACCCGCGCCCGCCGGGGCATGTTCGAACTGGCCCACCGCGGGACGATCTTCCTCGACGAGGTCGGCGAGATGCCCTTGCACCTCCAGGTCCGGCTCCTCCGCGTGCTGCAGGAGCACAAGATCCAGCGGCTTGGCAGCGAGAGGAGCATCGAGGTCGAGGTGCGCGTGATCGCCGCGTCCAACCGCGACGTCGAAGCGGAGGTCGAGACCCGGCGGTTCCGCAAAGACCTCTACTACCGCCTCAGCGTGGTCACGCTGACCATCCCGCCCCTGCGGGAACGGCGGGAGGACATTCCCGCCCTCGTTCAGAACTACATGGAATATCTGCGCCCGCAGGTCGGTCGAGATGTGACCCGTATCGCCGACGAGGCGCTCCACGCCCTGACCGAATACGCCTGGCCCGGGAACGTGCGGGAACTGATCAACGTGATCGAGCGAGCCATGCTGTTGTGTGACAAGGACACCATCACGCTGAACGACTTGCCCCAGACGATCAGCAGCCTGGTCAGATTGACCAGGTTGGCGGCCTCTCCCCTGTTCGCGATCATCTCCGACCGCGGTGTTTCGGAGAAGTGGTTACGCGGCCCCATCCGGGAAGGCAGGGAGAAAGTGGTGGCGGAGTTCGAGCGAGCGTACTTGGCGGCGTTGTTGAGCGAAACGCGGGGGCGCGTCGGTGACACGGCGAAGCGCGCCGGAATTGAACCTCGGTCCTTGTACGACAAAATGAAGAAGTACGGCCTTCGCAAGGAGGGTTTCAAGAGCCGGGAGTGATCGAGCCCCTGGCCCCCTCCGCCCCATCGGGCATCCGCGGCGCCGGCGGCACTAGCATAGAGGGTGTTACAAAGAGCGGGTGCAGGTCACAGAGCCGTCAGTTTTTAGGAGGACGGACCGCGGGAGCGGCTTGATGAAGTGCTGCCGCAGGCTGTAGGTGTATGCTCCTTGGGTCGGGATGAGGAGGACGTCGCCGGGGCGGATGCCGGCCCCGTAGTATGCGTACCCCCACACGTCGTGAGGCGTGCAGAGCGAGCCGAGCACGTAGCACGGCCGTTCCGCCAACTCCGGCTGCGACAGGTTGATCACGGGGAAGTAATCCGTCTCGAACCGCTCCCAGCCGATCGCGTTTGTGGCGCCGTCGGTGATGGCGATGTCGTCTCCTTTGCAGTCGGCCACGGTGAGGACCAGGTGGAGGGCGTCGTTGACGATCCACCGGCCGGGCTCGGCGCAGACGCGGCAGCGGACGTGGGGGAAGACGTGGGCCTTGACGGCGTCGGAGATCTGCCGGGCGAACTCGACGATGGGCTGCGCCGGCAGGCGATGGCGGGCCTGCTGTGGCGTCGCGCCGGGCCGGATCGCTTCGCGGAGCTTTCCCTCAGGGGTGGCGACGGGGAGGAGCCATTCGCCCTGGGGCGGCCAGAACCCGCCGCCGACGTCGAGGCACTCGACGGCAACAAGTTGTTCGGGCCGCATCCCGGCAAGCGTGTCACCGAGGCGCTGAATGAAGCCGACCTGGGCGCTCGGGTCGAGGTTCCAACTGGTGTGGAACTGAAGACCGCGCAGGTCGACGTGTGAGCACCGGGCGGCGGTGTCGATGAATCGCGACAGTTCCATCAGTGGTATGCCGAACTTGCGCCAGAGGCCTCGTTCGTCGGCCGTCAGTCGCACGCCGGCGCGTACGGGGCCACCGGCTTCTGATGCGAGACGCTGAAGCCGGTCCAGCTCGCGGAAGCTGTCGATCAGGACAGTGACGCGGTCGCGGTGTTCGAGGGCCAGGCCGAGTTCATCGTCGGTCTTGGCCGGGCCGCTGAACACGATGTCATCGGCGCCTGTATCCAGTGCGAGCTGGAGCTCCAAGCCGCTCGAGACATCGAGCCCGAGCCCGGCCTTCACGACGGCATCCGCCACGGCAGGATGGTTGTTGGTCTTGACCGCGTAGTAGACGCGGACGTTGGGCAGGTGAGCGCGGAACACCTCGGTGAATTGTCTCGCCCGGTGGGCCAGAACGGCCTCCTCGATCACGTAGAGCGGCGAGCCGTGTTCGGCGGCGATCGCAAGGAACGTGTCGCGGCGATCCAGGTACGGTTGAACGAAGGCATCGATCTCGGCGCGTTCGAGCGCCGCGGTGTGCCGTCCGAGCATCTCGGCGGCCGATCTCAGCAGCGCGTCGTTGTCTGCGTTCGTCATGGTTCACCCGCCGGGCTCGAACTCGATGTGCAGCTTTGCGTCGATGTCGGCGCATTCGGACTCGATGCTGTCGGGGCTCGACGGCTCGAAGACGGCGTAGCCGAGGATGCGGGAGTCGTAGTCGAGCGGCGGCAGGACGACGCGCCGGCCGGGGCGGGCCTTCAGGCGGCACTCGACCACACGGGGGTCGGTGCGCACGCCGTCGTCTTCAATGCCGCAAATCACGCCCCCATTCTCGGCGAAGAAACGTACGCCGACGAGGAGGCGGAACGTCGGCTCGTCCATGATCATGCTCTTGCCCTCGGCGAAATCGAGGGCGAGCCCGATCATGTCGAGCCCGGCGCTGTGGCGCAACAGCGGCGGCAGGCAATCGCCCCCGGGCCGTGGCGCGATCTCGATGAGCACGGCCCGGCCGTCGTCAACGATGAAGTCGAGCATGCACAGCGCGCGGTCTAGGCCGACGGCTCTCGCGGCTGCGAGCAACTGCCGCCGGAACGCATCGGGCGAGATTTCGGCCGGAAGCTCCGCCGGGACGACGTACGCCCACGTTGTGCCGGGCGGCTGCCGCGGCGCGGGAATCTTGCGAGCGATCCGGATGACGCGGACGGCGCCATCGTCAATCGTGAAATCGCAACTAAACTCCGGGCCCCGGACGAACTGCTCGATGATAAACACGTCGCGGGGGTCGAAGCGCCGGCCGTCCTGTTCGCAGCGGGCATACATCCGATCGTTGGCGTGACGGGCCAGGCGTTCTTTCATGGTGGCGACGGCGGCGGCGCACTCGGCGGCGTTGGAGCAGACGAACAGCAACTCGCTGCCGCTGCCCGTGACGGGCTTCAGCACGACCGGGCCGCTGGCCCGATCGAGAAAGGCGGCCGCCTGATCCGCGTTCGCGACGAGCTCGGCCTCGGGGCAGGGCACACCCGCCCGGCGCCAGAGCTGCTTCGAGGCGAACTTGCTGCGGCACGCGGCGACGGACTCAGCAGACGGATACGGGAGCGACAGGCGCGCACCGAGGTGCGCGGCCAGGGCCATCGACTCGCAGTCAAAGGCGGCGACGCCCGCCGGTGCGATGCGGTGGCGGCCGAGGTGACGGTCGAGCCGTTCGAGAACGTCGCCGGGCCGGGCAAGGTCGCACAGGACTTCGTCCGGCGGCTCTGGGGCGGGCTCGGCGGCGGCGGCCCGCTCGGCCGGATCGGTCAGGAAGAGCGCCCGGCCGGGGAACCGGCGCCGGATGAGGTCGATGTAGTCGGCCGTGGTGCCGACGACGACGACTCGTCTACTGAACAAGGGCCTCGCTCCCCGTTTTCTCCGCCGCGCGTTGAGGGGCGGTCACGTTCGAGAGGAGGTACAGCGGGCGCGGGGTGAGGTGGAACATCGTCTTCCATGAGAAATCGCCGCAGAGGAAATCGACCTCGTCAAGCCGCTCGGCGCACGCGCGCCGCATATGATGAATGTTAATCAACTTGGCGACTCCCGGGCACGCGGCATCGGTCCCGCCGCCGAGCAGTGTGTACGTGTCTCGGTAGACGCAGCCTATGTCGATGGCCGCCGGTTCGCCGCCGATGAACACCGCCGTCAGCCTCAGCCAGCCGCGTTCGTGCAGCAGGTGGAGCAGCCCGCGAAAGCTCTCGAGGAACCGCGGATCGCTGAAATACGAGCCTTCCCCGAACCGGCCGACGTTCATCTCGACCAGCCGGTCGAAGTCGGCCAGGTCCTCGTGGCGGTATCGGACACCACGGCCCTCCATCTCGTTCAGCTCCTTCCGGAGCCGTTTGGCCGACTTATGGGAAAACATCAGAAAGTAGTTCGAAAGGTCGTAATTGTAGTTGGGCGGCCGGAAAAGATAGCCCGTCTCGTCGATGCCGTATTGCGCCGCTGACGTGACATCGAGCGGCCGGAGGTAACGGAGGTGGTACGGGCCGGGGCATCGGTCGAGCAGGCCGATCAACGTGTCGGCGTCGCCCGCCACGATCCGGTTCTGTTCGAGCCAGGTCTTGCCGCGCCACGTTTCGCCGGGGAAGCAGCCGTAGGATTCGGACTCGCCGATCCAGCTCAGCGGCAGGAGGCCGGCAGGACTGTGTTCGTCGTCGGTAACGATGAAGCAGGGCGGGCGGCGGAAGTGCCGATGGAAGCAGGCCCGGACCTCCCAGAGGTCGAACACGCTCTCGGGCGGAATCATGCGGTCCCAGAGGTCCTGGCACTCGGCCGGGTCAGTCACCAGCCGGAATCGGCTCATCGGCTCTCAGTACCTCAGCGTAACGTTCCGGATGCAGCGCGACCCCCCGAAGTACCGGGCGGCGAACGCTTCGACGACGTCGGGATCGTAGGGCTTGCAACTGAACACGTCGAGGTAGGTCGTGTTCGTCTTGTTGGCGAAATGGGCCGAGATCAGGGACGTTTCGATCAACTGCGTCATGGAAAAGCCGGCGACGCGTTCGTCTTCGCCGAAGTTGACGACGGTCGTCTCGCCGAAGCGCTTCATCTCGATGAGCTCGCACAACTCTCTAACGAACTGCCGGATCTTGTCGGCGCTGCGGATGGTTTCCGGACTGCAGTCGTAGATGTCGAAACTCGATGCGACCCCCCAGACGGATTGCCTGACGGCTTCTGCCACGACGCTCTGCCCCTCTGCCGTTTGAGTTTCCACTCTCCTCACTCCTTTCTGAGTTCCCGGCCCTCTGCCGGGATGTTATGCGACGGGGGCGGCGTATCCCCCGCGCCTGGGTCGCCTTCGGCATTGCCGACGGCCTCCTGTATGAAACTGGCCAAACTGGCCACCATGGCTCGCCGCAGCGGGCGAAATGTCTTGTCGATATGCTCGTCGTCCGAGGCGATCGCGACGAACGAATAATAACCCGACACGAATCCCGCCACGGCGCACGCGATCCGTCGCAACACCGCGTGGGGAAGCCGGCGTTTCACCACCCCGGCAAGCAAAGCCTCCATGTGCTCGATATACTCGACGAAAGGCGTTTCAATCCCGTCGTAACCTTGCTCCAGGGCAAGGTCGCTCCGGCTCTGGAAGTAGAGGACGAAGTCTTCCCAGCGGGCGCTGAAGAACTCGATGTGCACCCCCATCAGCCTGTCCAGAAGGCCGGCCAGGTCGGTCAGACCCGCGCAGTTCTCCGTGATCGAGGCCGACAACTCGTCGAGCAGGCGACGAATCAACTCGTTCACGAGTTCGGTCTTGGAGCCAAAGTGATAATAGAACGTCCCCTTCCCCACGTCGGCCCGCTCGGTGATCTCGTCGATCCGGGTCAGGTCCAGGCCACGCTCCGCAAAAACCTGTCGGGCCGCGTCCAGCAGTCTCTGACGAGTGTGTGAAGTACGGCGTTGCTGACGCGACCCCTTTCGCGGCGTCTTCGGCGGCCGTACGGCTACCATACCTCAGTTCCCGGCAGTGACGGGCAACAGCAAACGGACGAACCGGTCACAAATGACCGGAGCGAGCAATAATGACTATATAGTCGAAGAAGACCATTTAGTCAAGAACAATTTGACGAACTGGCCACTTTTTTTTGGCGGCGGCGGGGGGGGGAGGCCGTCCTGCCCAAATCCAGCGATCGAACGTGATTGCGGAAGTGAATTTGCTCTCTGGAGTGCGCAGGACCCGATCGAAATGTGGGCACAGCAGGAAGTCTCATGCGGTCACATGTCGCGGCGCCCTCTGATTACTCGCTTGGTCGGACACTGTGCCTCGGTCACGCCTTGGCGGCCGTCCCCGCGCCCCCAAATTGGGGACAGCAGGAAGTCTTGGTCGGCTAGGCGTCGGCGCACTCTCTGACTACTCGCTTGCCCGGGCATTGCGGCTCGGTCACGCCTCGGCGATGGTACTCGTGCCCCCAAAAAGGGGGCAACAGGAAGTCTTGGTCGGCGAGGCGTCGGGGCACTCTCTGACTACTCGCTTGGTGCGGCATCGCGGCTCGGTCACGCCTTGGCGGCCGTCCCCGCGCCCCCAAAAAGGGGACACCCGGAAGCCCCGGTCAGTCAGGTGTCCCGGCGCCATTTGATTACTCGCCCGGTAGTACATTGTGGCTCGCCGACGTTTCGGCGGCGGCGCTGTCGTCCCCAAAAAGGGGACAGCACGAAGCCCTGGACGGTCAGGCAGCCCGGCGCGCACCGATAGCTCGCTTGGTGCGGTATTGTGACGCGGCGACGTATGACCGTCTCGAGAAGCAGCGGCGGATGCTCTGGCGCCCCCAAATTGGGGGCATGCGGAATGATCGCGCGTCGGTCTGGACAAGCATCCGCTGAGTCGGTATAATGATTGCAGTGGGGCTCAGGGATAGGGAGTAGCAGGCGTGTCGATCAGACCGAGCACCTTGGCGAAGTACGAGTACGACGGCCTGAACCGCCGCGTCAAGAAGCACATCGACCCCGTGCGAACGGCGCGAACTGGCGTCCGCCGCCGTTCGCTTTGGAAGAATGCCGAGAGCGGCATTCTTCTCCGCGGTGCTTGGGCGCGAGTCAGCCCCAAGCACAACCGCGGCAACCGCCACTTCTTCTACAACGGCGGCTGGCAGGTTCTGGAGACGCGCGTCACCGATCCCGCCGCCGAGCCGCCCGAGACCGAGAACACCGCGCCGCAGGACCTCGATCCGGAGTATCAGTACGTCTGGTCGGCTCGGTACATCGACGCGCCCATCCTCCGCGACAAGAACACCGACGAGGACGGCCTCTGTGACGACGAGCGGCTCTACTACACGACCGACGCGAACATGCACGTGACGGCGCTCGTGCTTGAGGACGAGGAGGATGTCTGGATCGTCGTCGAGCGATACCAGTACAACGCCTACGGCCATACGCACGTGTGCTACGCCGACTGGGAGTCGAACGACGACGGCACCAACTACGACAACGTCATCCTCTTCGCCGGTTATTATCGCGATCCCGAGACCCACTTCTACCACGTCCGCAACCGTCCCTACCACGCCGAGCTCGGCCGCTTCCTCCAGCGAGACCCAGACGAATATGTGGATGGAATGAACCTGTATGAATATGTGAGGAGCAACGCGTGTAATGATGTGGACC